>PFXJ01000101.1 GCA_002791595.1 candidate division Zixibacteria bacterium CG_4_9_14_3_um_filter_46_8 | reverse complement strand
TTTCAATGCCACCGAGCGGGCGCCGATTATGGTGCAGATTTTATAAATCATCGCATCGTAAACTCGCTGGGCATCCTTATCCCCTTCGGAGATTCGCCTTTCAACTTCGCGGCAATCATTGGTGCCGAGATGGGAACTCAATCCCCCCTGCCCGACCAACACTTTCAGGACCTGTTTCTTGTCATATTTCCCCGAAAAGCAGATATCCACCAGCGCAAAGGTAGAGATATTTCCGGCGCGTTCCGGGGTGAAGGGTCCACTGGTAAGGGCATTGTTGGAATCGATAACATGTCCCTGGCGGATGGCGGCGATGGAAATTCCGCCTCCAAGGTGAGCGATAACGAAATTGGCTTCCTCATACTTCTTGCCGATCTTGGCGGCGGCAAGACGGGCGGTTGCCTTGATATTCAAGGCGTGAAATAAGGATTCGCGCGGGACATCTTTCAAACCCGATAATCGTGCGGAGGGGAAGAATTCATCAACTGATGGCGGGTCAACAATGAATGATGGAAGATTGAAATCCCATCCCAAACCATAAGCCAAAACCGCCCCCAAATTTGAGGCATGTTCGCCCCGGGCGGCCATGCGGCCATCTTCGATCATCAATTGATTTACCCTATAAGTGCCGCCAACAACAGGCCGGAATAACCCGCCGCGCCCAACCACCGCGGATAATTCCCGAGGTTTGATGTCATGCTTTTCAAGAGTTTCTCTTATCAAACGCTTGCGGAATTCATATTGATCCCAGACTCTCTCGTATGGTTCCAACTCTAAGCGGCTATGGCTAATGATCGTGCCAAATAGCTCAAGGTCATTTTCAAAAATGGAGACTTTCGTCGAAGTAGAGCCGGGATTAATAACCAATATTTTGAATCTGCCCTGAGACATTTTTATTTATCCGCAGTAAATACCTTTGGTTTTGGCAATATCATTTATCCGCTTGGAAGCCAAAATAAAAACCGCTCTCTGCGGGGGGATGTTCTCCTTCTGTGATACTGCGAGAATCTCCGTCATTATATTGTAAATCTTATGAACCGCTTCGGAAACCTCCTCCATCGAGATAATCTCAAGCGCGTGTTGTGTCAAGAACATCTCACCGGCATTGATGACAAAATCGGGAGCATAGAGAATCCCTCTTTCATGCAACTTAAAAGCAAGAGCTTTTCTGTCAGAGAGAACATTATAAGCCGCTCCGGCGATGATACGGCACTTAAGGAAATCTATATTCTCTGGAGTAATAATCGAGCCAATGGCGCATGGAGAAAATATGTCGCATTTCGCGCTGAGTATCTCTTCCGGAGGGACTATGGTGATGTCGGGGAATTTGTCTTGAACCTGCTTAAGATTATCATATTTCAAATCGGTGATGATGATATTGGCGCCGTCGCCCTTGACCAATTCTGCAAGACGTCTGCCAACCGAACCCACTCCCTGAATGGCAACCGTCAAGCCCTCCAAAGTCGATGTGCCAAAGAGATTTTTCACGCAGGCCTTCATTCCCCAAAAAACCGCCAAGGCAGTGATTTGCGCCGATTCCTGACTGACCGATTGCGATAACCGATGAAGAATCACATGCTTTGTTTCACGGGCAATGTGCGCCATGTGACGGGTATTAGTCCCCAAGTCAGGATAAGTGACCAAACGCCCCTTAAAACCTTCTATGAAGCGCCCAAGGGCACGAAAATATGCTTCATCGGGCTCCGCATCTTCAGTGTCCTTCCAGAGAATGATTTTGCCACCGCCAAAATCGGTGCCGGCAATCGCCGCTTGAAAGGTCATTATCCGCGATAAATCCAACGCATCTTTGATGGCATCTTCCTCACTCTCATAGTTGAATAATCTCGTTCCTCCAACCGCATTTCCCAGAGCAGTATTATGAAAAGCTATGATCGCCCTTAAGTCTCTATCAGGATAGAAACAGAACGCCAATTCCTCGTGCCCCTGCTCTTCCATCATTTTAAATATTTCCATAATCTTTTCCTGAAATGTCCATTACATCCAAGGAGCAATTACTCGCGAAGGGTGTCGCTAATCAATATAATTTATTGTGATTAATTTCTCAAGCAATTTGTTTACATAATGATCTCAAGAAAATCACAACCCACGCCTACGCCCGCGGGAAAGCTTTCTTGTATGAATTGCTGATAAAAGTTGATGAAACTTGAGTATATCTCTGGGTAATGCTTAGAGAGGCGTGCCCCAGCATTTCCTGTATCGCCCGTATGTCGGCGCCCCGATCGAGCATATGGGTGGCAAAACTGTGCCGTAAGGTGTGGGGCGAAACTGACGAGTCATCAGAAACCTTCATCAAATAACCTTTTATTCGTTCCCTCATATTTCTGGCCGAGAGACGCCTGCCGAATTTATTCAGAAATAGGAATTGGTAATCGGTATCCTCATTAAATTTTAGCACCAACTCTCGATATTGGAGATAAGCCGAAACTGCGCCGATCGCATATTCACCCACGGGCACAATCCTTTGCTTATCGCCTTTGCCAGTTACCCTCACGACAGCCGATGAAAGATCGATATCATATAATTTTATGCCCAGCAATTCGGAGAGCCTGAGTCCACTGGAGTAAAAAAGCTCGGCGGCTGCGCGATCCCGCATTCCGGAAAAATTCCCCGAGAACGCCTGGCTGAACAGATTATGTATCTGCTGTTCGGATAGAACCGACGGCAATTTCCTTTTTCTTCTGATCCGGAAAAATCCGGTAACCGGATTAGCCTCCATAAAATCCTGCCTTATCAGGTAATTGAAAAAATGTTTCAGAGCCGCTAGCTTTCTTTCAATTGAAGTCTCGCCTAAGTCCTTTGAAGTCAAAATTGAAAGGAAATTCCGAATATCCAGTCGCTTGATCGACTTCCAGAAATCAGGCCTTTGATTTTGTGGAAATGGAAAGGAATGATGGAATTGTTTCAGATCCGAGATATAAGCCGAAATGGTATGTGGAGAATAATTCTTTTGGGTCTTTAAGTAAATACCAAACTGATGAATCAACTTGGGAAGATCGTCTAATTCTGTTTTCAAGTTACTTGCCTACGACCTCCTCTTGATGTTTTTCGATGTTTTCAGGATGGGGGGATTCTGAATATCCGCATTTTGGGCAAGCCAAATAATTACCTTTAGCCTTAGAATATTTTTCGACTTGATAGGAATTGTCGCATTGGGGGCAACTCTGCTTGACTGGCTTGTTCCACATTGCAAACTTACATTTAGGATAATTACTGCAGGAGTAAAACGGCTTGCCTTTGCGGGATCTTCTTTCGACAATTTCGCCATCGCAGACCTCCTCGGGACACTTTACTCCAGTGGTAAATGACTTGGTGAATTTGCAATCGGGATATTTGCTGCAAGCCAGGAACCTCCCGAAGCGACCATTCTTTACAACCAGTCCCGACCCACATTCAGGACATTGTTCGTTGGTTGTCTGGTCGCCATTCTGCCCATCCAATGGTTTGGTATTTTTGCAATTCGGATAGGCCGAGCAAGCCAGAAACTTCCCATGCCTGCCCCATTTCTCCACCATTTCGCCGCCGCATTTATCACACTTGATGCCAGTGGGCTTAGTCGTTTCTTTCTTGATTTCGGACTTCCGCGCTTCGACCTCGAGAAGATTCTTGTGAAATGGCACATAAAATTCTTGTAAAACCTTTTGCCAATTATGCGTCCCAAGCTCCACTTTGTCCAGTTCGGTCTCCATTTCCGCTGTGAATTCTACATTAAATATCCGATCGAAATTATTAGTCAGGACCTTGTTGACTACCCGTCCGAGCTCGGTTGGGAAAAACCTTCTCTGCTGGATTTCCGTATATTTGCGTTTTTCGAGTGTATCTATTATTTGGGCGTAGGTCGAAGGCCGACCAATGCCTTTTGATTCTAATTCTTTGACAAGCGAAGCCTCAGTATATCGAGGTGGCGGCTTGGTGAAATGCTGTTTGGGATTCACTCCAAGAATCTTAAGATTTTCGCCTTCTTTAATTGCCGGAAGAAGCTGTTCGCCATCTTCACCATTGGCATCCTCTTCCTTGAAATCCTCATAAACCCTCAAGAATCCATCGAAAACGATCTGACTTCCGGATGCCCGGAAAAGAAATCTGCCCCCGGCGCATTCGATACTCGTTTGCAAAATCTGCGCCGGCATCATTTGAGATGCGATGAATCGCTCCCAGATTAACGAATATAATTTGAACTGATCCTTTGTAAGGTGAATTTTTATTTCTTGGGGAGAATATTCGAAATATGTCGGTCGGACCGCCTCATGTGCATCCTGCGCTCTATTCCGATTTTTATAATGATTGGCTTTGTCAGGTAAATATCCCTTTCCGTACACTTGAGAAATGACGCTTCGCACACTCGAAAGAGCCTCGTTGGATATGCGTACTGAATCAGTTCGCATATAGGTGATTAAGCCAACCGAGCCTGCTTCGCCAATTTCGACCCCCTCATACAAGGACTGCGCAACGCGCATGGTCTTCTGAGTGGAGAAATACAAACGGCGTGCGGCTTCCTGCTGCATCGTGGAAGTAATAAAAGGTGGCAGGGGGTTCCTTGATTTCTTTTCGACCTTGACCTTTCGGATCGAGAATTTCTCGGACTTGACCTCCTCGACGATCTTAGTGGCATCAACATTATTGCTTATCTGGATTTTCTTGCCGTCAACTGTGGCAAGATTCGCAATGAACTGGCCGGCCTTTGCCTTGAATTCGGCCGATATCGACCAGTATTCGGTTGGCTTGAAAGCTTCAATCGCGTCTTCACGCTCGCAAATCAGTCTTAAAGCAACCGATTGAACCCGACCTGCCGAGAGCCGTTTGGAAATCGTCTTCCATAATATTGGGGATACCTTATAGCCAACGATGCGGTCCAGAATCCTTCGAGCTTGCTGTGCGAACGCACGATCTTTGTTTATGGAACCGGCATTCGCAATCCCTTCCTTCACCGCCCTTTCAGTAATCTCATTAAAAACGGCACGTTTCACCTTATCCGGATCAGCGTCCAGAATTTCCGCAACATGCTGGGCGATTGCTTCACCCTCCCGGTCAGGGTCGAGAGCGAGATAAATGATTGATGCGGATTTAGCGGATTTTTTGAGCAGGTCGATGACCTTGCCCTTACCGACTATGGTCTCATAGGCAGGAGCAAAACCATTTTCAATGTCCACTCCAAGTTTCTTCTTGGGAAGATCCTTGACATGACCAAGGGTCGCCTGAATCTCAAAACCCTTACCCAAAAACTTCTTTAGAGTTTTGGTCTTGGTCGGTGATTCAACAATGATCAGAGATTTGCCGTTGCGTGCCATTTTAGGTTCACCTGAAGATTAAGAATTATCTCGTAAAATTTATTTTGCCGTCTACTAGGTCAAAAAGAGACCTGCTGGTAATCTTTCCCTTGGATTTATCTATTTCCTTATCTTCACCTTCATCGCTCTGTTCTTTGGCGATTCGGGCCGAATTCAGCTTGCGTGCATACTGAGCGGCAATAAGGACCGCTTCATAGTTGTTTCGGCAGATTTTATGAATATCATCGCTGGAAATTAATCTCATCAGAATTCCTCCTATAAACCAGACTTTAGGTTAAACCATAATCATTGGTGTAATAGTTCCTTTCAAAATGACCAGGAGTATAAATAGAGGATCTTAACGACTCTGCCGCGATGATGGTCTCCACACTTTTCACAGTCTCTTCCAGGACATCGTTGACCACAACATACTTATAATTCGGCCACTCGCGGATTTCCTTTAAGGCTTCTCTTAATCTTCGTTCGCAGACTGCCGAATCGTCAGTTCCTCTTTTCATTAGCCTTTCTTTTAATACTTGAAGAGATGGCGGCAGGATGAATATGGTTACCGCTTCCTGGTAAAGGGCACTCAGACTCCTGCCTCCTTGAGTATCCAAATCCATCAGAGCAATGTCTCCGCTCTGCACTACTTTATCTAAAATACTTTTATAAGTACCATAATAATATCCATAAACCTCCGCCCATTCCGCAAAAAGACCTGAGTCTCGCTGTCTCAGAAATTCTTCTTCACTGAGATAATGATACGACTCATGATCAATCTCGTTCACCCGCTTCGGACGAGTTGTAGCAGATACTGAGTAGAATATCTTGGGATTCCGGCGCAATATTTCCTTATAGACACTGGTTTTCCCGCCACCCGATGGAGAGGATAGAATGATCAATAAACCTTTTTTGGAAACCATGCCTATCAGAACATTCGATATAGACGATCTGAAACAAATATTACTTGAAGGAAGCTCATTCCAAATTCGCCGCCTGTTCTCTCATCTTCTCCAATTCTTCTTTGATACTAATCACAAAAGCGGAAATGGCCGCATCATTGCACTTGGAGCCGATCGTATTGGTCTCCCGGAGCATCTCCTGAAGTATAAATGATAACCGTTTCCCCTGGCTATCACCCTGGCCTAAATCGGATTCGAAATTGTTAAGATGTGACCGCAACCGAACCAGTTCTTCGGTGGTATCATATCGTTCGGCCAGGATTCCAGCTTCAAGGAGCAAACGTTGTTCATCGACCTGAGCATCTCCAATAATGGCTCGCAATCTTTCTTTCAGTTTCCTAAGCTGGGCCTGAGAGTTTTCGTGACTGAGCATTTCGATGGCATCCGTAAGCGATAATACTTTTTCTTTCCTCTCCCTCAAATCATCGCCGAGCGCCTCTCCCTCTCTGGCACGGCTGGCTTGAAGTTCATCTATTGCCTTTTCCATCGCCTCAACCATCACCGGATAGATAATCTCCAGCTCCGCCTCGGAATAGCAGGTCAAGACCACATCAGGAATGCTCACCAATGTATTTATGTCGATCTCGGAAGTGAGGCCAAGTCTTTCCCGCAGGGCGGCTATCTCGCCATAAAAGCTTTCGGCGGCGTCAAGATCAATTCTCGAAGGTTTGAATCTGGGGCCGGTTGGTACCAGATTGACAAAGAGATTTACTTTGCCCCTTTCGAGTTTCTGAGAAACCAAAGAACGAAGCTTGTGCTCTATGGCATTAAAGTATCCGGGCATTCTGAATTTCAAATCAAGGTACCTGCTGTTTAAGCTTGTGATTTCAATTTCAACTTCAAAGCCATCACCAGAAGCGGTACCCTTCCCAAAGCCGGTCATGCTGTATATCAAATGCTAACCTCCGATAAAACTGGTATTATAAATAATATTTATTATATGTCAAATACATTTTATATATTGGGCTTACTGGAGTAATCGATGTGGCTTTATTCAATACATATTAATCTACTGGCAGAGGAACTCAAAAGGATTCTTTCTGGCAGGCTCATCAACGATGTTTTTGTAGATTGTTCCTCCGGCAAAGTATATTTGTCAATCGGCAGGCCATCCGATAAAATCATCCTTCAATATGATCGACGGCCGAATTCATGTAGGCTGAATCTCATTAATAGTCTGCAGGTTCCCCCAAAATCCCAGAGAAACCCTCTTACGGTTCCCTTTCTCAAGTACAAGATTACGAACTGCGAGCAGATTCACTTCGATAGAATTATCAGATTCGATCTTTCGAACGAATTCGATGAAAGGCTTCACCTGTATTTTATCCTTATTACATCGCACTCAACCATGGTTGCGGTCGCTCCCGAATCCGGCAAAATCAAATGGTCATTATCTTCCGGCAAAACGAGATCAGATCGAGGTTTCGCCATTCCCAAACCCCCTCCCTTGCCAGCACCAAACGAGATTAGCCCCGATTATATCAGGACTTGCGCAAAAGATAATCCAGTCCTGTCGGTTACGGATTTCTTAACGAAATATGTTCGAGGAATAGATAGTAAGACGGCTTCACAATTCATCCAACATCTGCGGATAGATCAAGCCATTGCCTTACCGCAGTTATCGGGGGAGAATGTTGACGAGATCGTTCGATTTCTTCATTCCATTCCTGAGCTATTGCACAATCGCGATATTGGCATAGAGCATCATGATGAGAAGTCCCCGGAAATTTTTGTAGAAATGGGGAGGTCCATCCTTGAATCGAATGTCAGAATTTTCAGGTCACCTTCGGAGGCTATCGAGGAACTTGGCGCCTATATCGAAAGGCATGCTTCCGCCACAGATTTCAAGAGTAATTTGAAAGGCCTCTTGGCAAGGGAAATCCTCAAGTTAGAGAAATTAGACGGGGAGTTGAGTCAAGCCAGAGAGGAATACCGGCACGACGAATTATATCGACAGTATGGCGACTTGCTGTTGATAAATCCTAAATGCGGCGCAAGAGGTAAAACGGAAGTTTCGGTCGCCAATGTCTTCGATAAGGACCAGCCTGAAATCACTATTCCAGTCGATCCCCAAAAGAGCATTCCTGATAACGCCGCCAGCTATTATAAGAAACATCAAAAGGCTAAGCGGGGACTCCAGCTTACAGTTCAGCGAATCTCGGAAGTGACCGAAAGGCTTGGGAAGATGAGAAACTCATTAGAGCGTCTCAATGGAACCGATAAAATCGAGGATTTTCAGGCGATTAAAAAGGAATGTCAGCTATCAGGCATCTCCACTATAAATCAGAAGCGCAAGTCTGGAAGAAAGGGCAATGAAGGCCAGGGGCGT
>PFXJ01000088.1 GCA_002791595.1 candidate division Zixibacteria bacterium CG_4_9_14_3_um_filter_46_8 | reverse complement strand
TCCATCGAAGGCGGCGCGCTCCCACCAATCATCTTCATCCCAGTAAGTGTTATTTGAGGCGCCAACTGCCGCAAAGGCGCCCTTTTGTGGGGCCCTTACCCAGGTTTCCATAAAACATTCACTCTGCGAGAATGAGCCGGTTACGCAGGCATTTGAAAAAACCAGAGGATACATTCCACTATTGGTCAAGGCATTCACATTCGATTGGCCAAAAGCTGGCCCTCCCCACGATGTGGTGCTTCCGTGGCCAGAATAATTACATATCATCCTTCCAGCGTTCAAGGCATCGCGAATATTAGAGGTGCTTCCGCCAGAATGGCCCCAAACAGAATCACAAGCGATGCCGCGGGGGGCCATATAAGTTTGTATCACATAACGATGAGTTGCTTCAGCCACACTCCAATACCAGGAATCATCTGAAGCGATGAAACAAGCGCTATTCATCCAGCCGGTACCGTTCAAACCCCAGGTTTGCTCATAATCGACTGCCTTATCCACGATATTTGCCAAATGGGTGGTGCTTTGCGCCGGGAACCGTCCGATTTCAGCATCGGGAAAATAATCGCCGCCGGCAAGCTGGACATATTTTTGGTCCGTGGAATGCGATCCTGCCGAGCCAGTCCACGTAGGAATACCATCGGTATCGCCTATCAAGAGGACATAAGTGACCGGGATGCCACCGTTATCGTACTGAGTTTGAATATAGTTTTTTATGCCGGTGGTGTTGCCGCCGAGGTCGCCAGCTCTCTGGACATCAACATTAAATCCCTTCTGCCTCTTCCAAGTAACAAAGGTATCAATATTAGCATTGCCCCACAAGGAGTTAGAGACTATAACTATCATGCCGACCGGAATAGTCGGGTAATCAGTCAAAAGCTCGCCATAATTAATAAAGCTATTTCTGGCAATTTCCTCGAAATCCGGGGAGTAATATCTTCGGAGAATGCTTTCGGTTTCCGATGGATTCGAACCCGGCAATGCCAATTCAAATTCCAAATCCTCAATTACTCTGATTACGCCACTTGCAGGATTGTAGGAAATAGGATAAATATCAACGGTCGCAAAGCGATACCCCCTCATCACATTGATTTCCACCAACTTAACAGGATTGTTCTGATAAAATGCATCTGCCCGATAAAATTCATCATCTACAATCAACTTTTCAGGAACAGTTCTTAGTTTCTCTTTGCTCACCGGTTCCTGCACTGGATAAAGCGGCATATCAATGCCCAATTTAGATAACGAATAAGTATTCGATTTCATCAGCTTGATATCGATACTAACATCTGCGCCAAAGGGAATTTGGACCAATTTGCGGATTACCGGTAATTTGGCTTTGCCAATCTCAGTGGTGAATCCGCAATCGGGCAGGCTTAATTGGGCATAATTATCACCGCCAACCTGAACCTCTGTCCAGTCAAACTTCCCCAAATTCACTTCCAATCCGATTCTGGAATAATCGGAGCCAGTTGAGTTAACTTCAATTTGCCCGGCAAATTGCCCAATATTCACACTATTGGCGGCTGTTGAGATTGTCGCCCCACAAAATAGCACGACTATCGCCATTGAGATTAAAGCACATCCATAGAACCTCGACATCATTTCCTCCATCGATTTCTGGTTATTAGAGTATTTTTAATGATTTCGAATACCACTGGAGAAGAACACCTTCTACTTACACAGAAATATAAGCATTCAATGCCAAATGTCAAGGAATCAAATGAAAGAATCTGCAGAAATATTGGAATTCAAAATGATGTGAGGAGAGTGGGAGGAGGTTTGACCTGGAATTATTAAAGACTCAAGTGTTGGCGAATTTTTTCTCTTAGTTGCGGGCGGGAGTATTGCTTGACCATTAGGAAATATTTAATCAGCCAATCAAGGCGGCCTCTAAGAATAAATTGCGTTCCAGAATATCTCATTATTTCTCTTATCAATGCTCTTTTCTCAGGTTCGTAGCAGTGATTGGGGCATCGTTTGCAGGGCGGCTTGGGTTGATAAGGGCAATGAATCAGTCGACTTATCCCATAATCGAATAGCCCAAAACAGTTCGAACAAAGATTTGCCTTCCAAATGGTCGCCTCGAAATGGACTTCAATCTGAGATTGGTTTTGATGATGTTTGCGGCAATAAAGCTCAATAAAGCGGAATAAAACATCTGCGTCACGGCGATATTCGCGAGCCACTCGGACTCTGCTTTGGGAATAAACCATCTCTTCAGTCATTCGCAATATTTAACTTCCACCGAGTTTCGAAGTTCCCTGTGAAATCTAGAGCGGAAATATCAACGTTTATTCAATTTCGCCGCCACAGCATTGGCCATATCAATGGTGGAGGAGGATCCACCCATATCATAGGTGCGAATCTCCCCTTCTTTGATAACATCAGCTACTGCATTTTCGACGGTCTTGGCTTTGTCCCCTTCATTCAGCCAATCCAGCATCATCTTGACACTCAATAACATAGCTATCGGATTGACCTTATTCATCCCGGCATATTTGGGAGCGGAGCCGTGAGTGGGCTCAAAGACCGCGTAATTATCGCCTATATTTCCGGAGCAGGCAAATCCGAGACCCCCGACAAGTTGGGCACAGAGGTCCGAGACGATATCGCCAAACAAATTTGATGTCACTAGAACAGAATACGTCTGAGGATTTTTTACCAGCCACATACACATCGCATCGATATTAGCTTCCCGTAGCTCTATCCCTGAGTATTCTTTGGCGATTTTGCGCGTTTCACGCACCATCAATCCCGAAGTTTCTCGAATGACATTGGGTTTTTCAACTACGGTCACGCTCTTATAGCCATATTTTTGGCAATATTCGAAGGCGTCTCTGATAATGTTCCTGCACCCTTGGCGGGTTAGAATTCTTAGCGACATCGCCATGTCTTCGTTGGGCGTGCTATCGAATCTTAGCATCTTCTTATGGGAAGCTCGGAGGACCCTTCGGACATCATCGGGAACTGGGTGAAATTCCACTCCTGAATAAAGGTCTTCGGTGTTTTCGCGAAAAACTACGATGTCGATATCATCACGATAATTCAACGGATTGCCGGGATATGCCCTGCAGGGGCGCAAATTAGTGCGGAGATTAAATTCCTGACGAAGGCGAACTATCGGAGAGGAATAAATATACCCTTTGCCTTGCAACTTGGGGACAAGCTCCGCCTCTGCTTCCTGCTTGGGCTTTGAGGTAATCGCCCCAAATAGGGCGCAATCAGTTTCATTGAGAAGCTTGATAGTTCGATCGGGCAGGGGATTGGCTTCATTACGCCAGATTTCCCAGCCGATATCGCCGTGTATATACTCTGCATCAAGCCCAATCTTATCCAGAATAATTCTTGCCGCATTCATCACATCTATGCCGACGCCATCGCCCGGCAACCATGCAATCCTGTATTTCGCCATTATATATTCCTCCGACTTATCGAACATGTCCGAAAGTTATTCGATTCACAAAGTTTGCGGAAAATAAAAAGCCAACGCAAAGTTGGCAAGAACAATTTGAGCCGTCTGGGGAGTCTATATTTATCTGAATATAAGCCCCAATGTCAAATGATGGGAATTACCGAGATTGGAGGAATAGGGGACAAAGGCATAGTCAAAGGCATAATCCCGATATTTTAACCCGAATCCTGCCGTTATGTCCTTGTCGCTATAATTAAAAGAATAGCCCAAACGGGGCATAATGACATCTTCATAGGAATATTCCATGCCGATTTGGCCTCGAAGGTCTGCATCGATGGATTTAACCAGATCACCCGTTGCAATCCACTGGCCGGAAAGGAATTCCATCTGCGGATGATAAGCTAATCCCAGACGGAATTCACGAGGAAGGTCGAATTTCTCGGAGATGAATTTTACTTTGGGTCCGACATTTTTCACTGCGGCCCCTGCCCTAACCGTCGGCAGTATGTCATAAACCGCACCGAAATCGGCGGCATAACCGGTCAAATCATCAATATCGACCTTCTCATAGACCAGTTTTGCCCCGATCCCTAAAGCAAGCTTAGCTGTGATATGTTTGCCCCAGGAAAATCCGAGTGAGAAATCACGCGAATCGAATAGGAAATCAGGATCCTTGCTGGGAGAATCCCTTTTCTCGATATTCGGCACAGTAAATAAATTCAGACCGAAGCCGAAATAATTTTGGCCGAGCCACTTGAAATTGCCGCCGACATACTGCTGATTAACATCCAATATGAAATTATGGTAGGAGAAAAATAACCCTCTGGATAAGGTCAATGGCAAAAGAGCGGGATTATAAAATACGGCTGTGGCATCATTGGATGAAGCAACACCGGTATCTCCCATAGCGAGATTTCGCCCGCCAACCCCAACCTTGAGGAAAGCCAGCCCGCTCTTGCCGGAAGAGGAGGGGATGGAATAAGGATAGGCGTATTCGGCAGATGCTGTCATCATTCCGGCCAGAAGCAACATAACAAATATATTTTTAGTCCTCAAATTATTCTCCTAAAAGTATCCCACGCCAAGCGTAAGAAGATGATCTGGCGACAAACCGCTCACTGCACCTGTGGCGAAAGCATAGTCAAATTTCAAATACAATTTGCCAACCTTTTGTCGGGCTCCGGCGCCTATTGTGAATCGCCCATCATTGTATCCAAGACGGCCTGACAGGAATTTCAATTTGACCGGTCTGGTCTTGGTCTCTCCAGAGTATTCATCGATGAATGTCTCAACGTCATCCTTAAAATGCCAGTATTCTCCTCCAAAATGGATACTGGCTTCCCCCTTTTCGGCGCCCTCGTAATCAGCGGCCAAAGTAATTGATTTGTCCAATAATCGGTATGCTCCTCCGAACCTGTAAAGCATCGGAAATTTCTCATCGTATGTAGTTCCTGAGGTTTGATAATAATTGGCCGTTTCCCAATTATATTTGGAGGAGATGTTGGCGACTTTCGCCCCGATCGTCAAATCGTCATCAAGAAAATAACCCATCACACCAAAATCGATCCCGATGGAGGTAGTTAGAAGCTCAGCGAAACTATATTGAACATATCGCACATTGACTCCGACAGCGACCGGCTGGGCAACACGTCTCCCGAAAGTGAGATTGAACGAGTTCTGGTTATTTTTCAAGTCGGCGACAATCTCTCCATTTGAATTCCTCTCCTTGACATCGCTTACGCCGGCATTAATCCAACTTAAGCTGATGACCGCTTTTTTCGGCAGAGGGAAAATAACCTCAGCGTAATTTAGTCTTCGGTCCAGAGTCAAGCTACTGTAGGTAAAAGCGGCGTGCAGATGTTTAGCCTCCGAAATGCCGGCCGGGTTATAGCGGATGCCAGCGGAACCTTCCGCCACCGCGGTGAACGCCCCCCCCATTCCCATCGCCTCGGCGCTGAGATCGTAGTTGAGAAAAGCGCCGGCATAACCGCCCTTTTGGCTCTCGGCAAACGCCGTGGTTGCCAAGAAAGCGGCAAGGAAAAAATATAGCGAAGTAATTTTGAGCAGTTTCATTATTGACTCCATTGCAAATTATTTAAGGACCGCCAGCTTGCCCCACCAATCGGTACCATTGTCAAACTTAATAAGATAAAAATAAACGCCATTAACGGCAACATCACCTTCGCCATTCTGGCCCTCCCAGATGTCATCATCGTATTCCTGACCGCCGATTACCTGCTTGCCATCAATAACAGTCCTCACCAGATTCAATCCGAAATCATAGACCTTTATAGTAGCCTTGGTGGTCGAAGGGGCGCGATAGTGAAAGCGAACGTAGCCAGTGCCACGCTCCGGCGAGAACGGGACCGGATAGGCATAAGAATCTCCGGCATCTGCAAAATCAGCCCCTTGAGAGGCGGGAATATAGGAGCGGAAGACTCTCCAGGTAACACCATTGTCAGATGACCTTATCACTCCGTCGGGACCACCAGCCCAAAGCGTGTTGCCCACAATTGCCACCGAATAAAATGTCTCGGCAAGATAAGCAGTATGATTAGAATCATCAACGTAACCTCCCGACGGCCTCAAGTTAGTCCAGGTCTGACCATTATCCTCGCTTCTGAGCAAGCCCTGGGTTGTCGCCGTATAGACAGTATTTCCATCGAATGCGAAATTCCAGCACTCCAGGTCATAGGAGGGATCGCTGGTCTGCCAGGTCAGGCCATTGTCGATACTGCGCGAAATGGCAATATAACCCCCGCCTGCGGGTTTACATCCCGCCCAGAGAACCGATGTTGAATCAAGATATTGCACTCCCATAGAAATTACAAAATTGCCGGGCAACCATTGATCGGAAGTTAGCAAGGTGTCAGCATAGTAGGCATGATAAACAGTATCGGGAAGCGTGTCATAGGAAGTGAAAACGAATCGATATATGCCAGCCGCGCCGCCGCCATAAATGATGGTGCTGTCAGGATGAGAGGTATCAGCCTTTACTGAAAAAAACCTGCCCTGCAATGTGGGCGCAAATCCGCCAGAATTGGGATTAGCCGCACCTGCAGAATCGAATTGAGCACGGGTCGCAGAATCAGGAAAAACATTATAGAATGACGAGTCATTCCCAAAAGTGCGAATTAAGCCTCCATAAAAGCATGCGGCCCAGACGGTGCTGTCGGTGATTTCGAGGTCGTAGGCGATTTTCCCATAATAAGCCGCTTGGTTCGGTTCGTAAATTCCCCACGCCGCACCGCCATCTTTAGTCGTGGCCAAACCGGTTCCAACCGGGATCAATTCCCCTTCCTGAACCTCCGAACGGGAAGTTGCCGCCCATACCAGGCCGGGCATTGCCGCCAGGCCGGAAACCGAATTCGATTTCAAGCCGTCATCGATTCCAAATCTAATCCAATTCTCTCCGCCATCGGTAGTTTTTGCCACGCCGCCTGACGATGCAATCCAAATTGCGCTCCCATCGCTGCGAATATCCAGGACGCTGTTCGCCGGAAGAATCGCACTGCTATCGGAAAGAGTGTATTTCATATATGAATTGGCCGCGGAGGCATTCAACATCATAAACATCAAAACGAGCAGTATTTTTCGAATCATAGTTACTCCAATTATCATTCAACTATTCGAATATATTTATCAAGCGAATCAGAAACCGCGCCGTGGATATCCCTCGCCCAAAATTCAAAACGCCATAACCCCAGCGGTGACGCTCCATAAGATGTGATTCCGATGGTGAAAGCCCCATCTCCGGCAGTTTGGTCGCCATCGACTCCATCATCATGGAGATAATAGCGGTTGCCGTTGGAACTGCCATTCGGGCGGAAGGATTGAAACCAAACCGAATCGATATCGTTAAGACCCTGCGGGTCTGTAACCTCAAGAATTAGATAGGATGTATCCGGCGATGAGCTACTTAAAGTGTCGGGAGCGGCCACACTCAATAAAACCGGTGGTTCATTATTGGAAGGCATTATATGAATGAATGCTTTTAGCGGTTCTGATACTACTTCATGATTGTTCTTGGCATAGAACAGTAGCTGAAAATTTCCTAACTGCTGATCCATTTCAGCTGAAGAAATCCTCAGGCTATATCGACCATCTCCGGCGATAGAGTCCCCTCCGCTGAAACCATCGTCGAGCATAGTGTATTTTTGCTCATTTGTGCTGCCATCAGGCCGGAATATTTCAAACCACACTTCACTGATTTGGTCATCTGGATCTGGGTCCATAGCATAAATGGCTATCAATGAGCTTTCCGGAAAATCGCTATACATAGTATCAGGAGCATTCAAATCGCTTAGGACAGGAATATGATTGGCGGAGACATTGAACCAATCTTCAAGGACATTCGACTGATGATTACCGCGATCTGTCGCTCTAAAGCTCATCTTATACTGGCCGGCAGAATCCTGATCGGTAAATCCCGAAACCAACCACGCGTAGCGTCCATCGCCTGCGGTCGAATCGCCGCCGCTGCCGGTATCGGTCAAACTCGTCCAATTGCCGATAGTACCCACCGCTGGAAAATCAATCTTATATTCCACGGATTCGATATCATCAAGTCCTTGCGGATCCCTGACGCTTACCTCAACATAAAATGGTCCCGCGTTTCGGTAAAGGGTATCGGGATACATAGCATTATAAATTTCGGGATTAGTAATCTTGTGTTTACCGGAGCACCCCGACAATCCCAAAATAAAAATACTGGCAATAGGAATTATGAATGAAAAAAACTTTGAAACAAGCTTACCCCTCGACATTTTCATTTCTGGGTATTGGATTTTGAGACTTAATTGGGGCAAATTAGGCATATCGCTGAATGAACTCTCTTCTATTATCTTTATAAATTTCTCTTTTTCAGTCCGCGATATCAAACCTCAATTAGGATGTGGAATAAATATGATAATGAAATTATAAGTCAAGCTTTATATCGCTTAAACGCATTTCCACTTCGTTTGTTCGGTTCAGGTTATTTTTTCCCCGCTCAATTATTCCACTCATAAATTCTTAGATTTTCTAATTTTCTGAATAACGTTCGTGGTTGACATATTCGGTGTCAGCTTTATACGCTTCACTTTGCCGCCGTAGCTTTTGACAAACTCTGCTCCTACTATCTCATTGAATTTGTAATCGGCCCCCTTGACGAGAATATCGGGTTTGATTTTTCGAATAATCTCAAGTGGCGTCTCTTCCTTGAAAAGTATCACATAATCGACCGGTTTCAGGCCTGCCACCAAGGCGGCGCGTGCCTTCTCATCAATAATCGGACGCCCCTTTTCTTTGAACATTCTGATCGATGAATCCGTATTTACAGCCACCACCAATACATCTCCCAGAGATTTCGCCTTGGTAAGATATTTAAGATGGCCAAGATGAAGGATATCGAAACAGCCATTGGTA
>PFXJ01000033.1:32297-37445 GCA_002791595.1 candidate division Zixibacteria bacterium CG_4_9_14_3_um_filter_46_8 | reverse complement strand
TCCCCAATCATTATCCTCCATGCGCCATTTTTATCAACCTGCCGCCTCGCGAAATTGATGTGAATGTTCATCCCGCAAAGACCGAAATCCGCTTTGTGGATGAATCATCATTATTCGCTAAAGTGAAGCGGCTTGTCGAATATACTCTGAGGTCCGCAGGTGTGCTGACCGATCTTTCATTGGAATCTGAAAGTAAATTCGGAATCAATGCCATGCCCAATATGATCAAATCCAATTTAACCGGCAGTGCCCCACGAAATCATAATTTTCAAGAATCCTTTTATAAGGGCGGATTCATTTCCACACCTTATAATGGTAAGATGCCCCATAAAATTGATTCTGAATGGAATCAGGATAAAGATGATAGCGGGTATGAACACAAGCAAAATACCTTTGACCCAAACCAGCCGAAAATGTGGCAATTTATGGACAGCTTCATAATAGTCCCATTCAAAGATTCACTCCTTCTCATCGATCAACACAATGCTCACGAGCGGATTCTTTATGAGGAAGCCATCGGCCATTTGGCGGGTGGAAAGACCGCCGCTCAACAACTGCTGTTTCCGATAACTGTTGACCTCACTCCGGGTGAATTTTCGCGATGGAAGGATAACCAGGAGGCCTTGAGCAAGTTAGGCTATGAAATTGTGGAGTTCGGCGGCAATACGTTGATTATCTCAGGCATACCTGCCGGCATTGATAATTCCATGCCAGAGTTGGCATTGCGCAAGATTCTTGATGATATTCAAGATGATGGAGAATCGGGAGAGAATCCATATCGTTCTATCGCGGCTTCTTTTGCTTGCCATTCTGCTATAAAAGCGGGGCAGAAGCTTTCATCGGAAGAAATGGCTCAAGTATGCGACCGCCTGTTTGCCTGTGAGGAATTTAACTTATGTCCGCACGGAAGGCCGATCACGGCGCGTCTGACGATTGATGAAATTCAAAAGAAATTCCAGAGACAGGTCCCGTCGCGCCATTGATGTCTTCTCATTTTATATGGCGATTCATTTCAGCTAAGCTGGGTGAGGACGAATTTCCATTCTTGCCCGGGAATTTGATTACATGCTGTGCGAATTCACTTGATAAATTCGCAGACACCGGCAAGTTCATAGTCATGCCCCCTGAAGCTCAAGGCGCCACTCACTTCAATAAAAGCCCTTCCGGTGAGGATCTTATTATCCAGATAATACCCTTCGCCGGATAACACTACTGAATTGTCCTTCTCAAATTCGAGCTCCCATCCGAAAGGTATGCGGAATAATGCCAGGTCGAAAGATCTGTCAGTAGTGAACGATTTGAAATCGCTGTACGATTGCTGGGAATGGCCTACTCTGACCAATGCATTTAACTGGTCGGGATGAACCGGAAGCTCGTATTTCGATGCGAAATCGGCCAGGTTTGCCTGATTTTCACTGGCAATTATTAAAACATCATCATCGAAGAGGAAAAAACGCTGGAAATCCTTATACCTTCCTTTATACTTGGTGGTGATTGGCTGGTATCCGACCCATCGCGTGAAACCATAGAATATTTTCCCTTTTTCCTGACGCTGGGCAATAGTTAATTCCGCTTCCGCAATGCTATAATACTCCTGCATCTTCTCATCATTCTTGATTACACAAGTAGTTGACGGGCTTTTGGATTTGATCCCGAAATCATAATCTTGAGCGGCATATTCCAATTTGAACTTCATCCCCTGAGCTTCTACCTTGACGCCCGGAGGACCCTCCGGGACTGAAGGCCTCGATGTTATAAGACGGAATTTGCCGGACTTCTCGAGTTTATCCCAATTGCCGCTATTTGAGATACAACCCCAGAACTCGCCGGCATAATTCTCACCTCTTTTTTCCCTCCCAAATTCACACACGACAATGTCCTTTCGTGATTGATTTTCTCCGATGAAAATGATGAGATCGCAATAATAAACGGTATCGGCTTCTACAAATTTGTCGGTAGGGAATAGGCCGGTTGCCGGTTTGCATGATAATCCCAGCCATGAGCTTCCAGAAATGCCCATAACCAGAATTGCCGCTCTGATTAGATGAATCCCCCGGTTTTTCACATCGGCACATTACGCGTAATGCTATTCAAAGTCAAGCAAAAATGGGACAAGGCAGGTTTTATCCCTTGACCGTTGGGGGATAATGAATATCGGATAAATCTATTTGATTGTCATGAAAAATTAAACAGCCTTCGGACATCATACCGATTCAATATGATGTCCGAAATTTTCCAATTCGAAATCGTCCCCGAAGCGATGCTCTTATTTTAATAGCAACATGGATCGTGTCAATACCTGATTCCCTATTGAGATCCTATAGAAATAGGTCCCGCTTGCTACAGCAGATGCGTCCCAGACCACCGAATGCAGACCTCTGGAAAGGGAGCCATGGTGTTGGCTTTCCACTAATTCGCCGAGCATATTATATATATCGAGCCTCACATCAGAATTGACCGGGATATTGTAAAAGATTCTGGTTTCCATATTAAATGGATTGGGGTAATTCTGAAACAAATATGCCTGCTCCAGATAGTTATTTTGCATCATCTGGTCCACAGTGTCGCTGTTCCCTGGCAGAGATTCGATTCCCAGCGGAAAATAAATATAAATTATCTGTTTCATTAGGTTGGCAAGAGGAGTTGGGTATTCGGTGCCAACGTCATCCACATATACAAGCCCCATGGGACCGTATGCTTCAGTCCGCAAGAAGGTTTTGAAGTAGGATTCGGCATCAACCGAATCCGGAATTGGTTCCTGATACGAAGGCAGATTAGGCAAAATGAAAGCAGAAAACCATGATACGATTTTGGCCGGAACGAACGCATCGATAGTATCAGCAAAGGCAATGATTTTCTTGACAAAGTCGGCTTTTTTGGCTACTTCCAGAGCCTGCCAATTCTCAGGGAGATAATAATTCTCTGGTTCATAGTATCTGGTGTAAGATACTAGCGAATCCCTTACGATGGCCACTCGAATACCATTATCAATGGCCTGCAAAAGGGATTCATAAATGGTCTGATTTGGATTAGGGGGATCAGGCATATCGGTCGGCAAATCGATTTTTGGTCCCGCCGTTTCCCCTATAATCCAGTCAACATTTCTTCTCATGCAATACGCTGAAATTGAATCAGCAATCTCACTATATTGCTCCTGCTCCAACTCATTACCATAAAAATGAAAATCGATGGCGTCTATTATCGGATTGCCACCCTCGGGTGCGATGGCATCGCAGAATTGCTTGGTAATCGGATTCTCATGCCCATTTCCATAATGCGAGATTCCTGCAAATGAGCCATAAATGATATAGGCATCGGGATTTGCCTGTTTTATGGCCTGTGCGGCCGCGGTGCATTGAATGGCGAAATCCTCAATAGAATTCCTCCAATTTTGGCTTCCTGAGTCGGGATTCCAGAATAGATTTGGCTCATTATGCAACACAAAATATCTTACCTTGCCGCGAAGCTCATACGCTAGTTTGTAACATGAGTATCTGAATTCCTGGAGGTCTCTGGCTTTATAAACATCGGTATAGCGGGCGTTCTCGGGTTTGTCCATCTTCATGGGATTCCAAAAGCTCAGAAGGAGAATTGGCTCTATGTTCGTCGGAACATAAGCCACCACCGAATCAGCGATCGCCCGCCAGGAACCAGTTGCTCTGAAGATAGAGTCTGCTTCCGCCCAGCTCAAGTTCAACCTTATCGTATGGGCGCCTGTCATTTGATGCAATGTTTGAGTTGCCCGATGCCTCATATTAGAGATACTTGAAGAATAGGCTGTTCCAACGAGTGTTTCTAATGAGAATGATTGTTGGTTAGTGAAGATAACGAGAATCAAAAGCGCGCAAATAAAAGCGATTTTTTGTTTGGGATTCCTCAACATTCTAACTCCTTCCATGACCAATGTTGTCGGTTTAGTTGAGAATAAACTGCCATCGAAGCAGTTCGGCGTCATCTTTCAGTTATCGTTTGGTATCGTAAGATGCGGAAATTCCTAAAGCGATTTCCTGAAATAACAGGCAAATCCCCTATGCCGCCGTCCCCATAATTTCCGTGTTTAGCTGGGAGAAAGTAGCCCCCAAACACGTGAATAAATGATGTTTTCCCTTATCCTCCTTATGATATGATAATTTAACAGGATAAAAACAATTGCCTCTACAGAGAAATTCGCTGGTGGATATAGAGTCCCAAATGACTAATCGTGCCATCAAATGATTTTTTCCCTCTGGCGGTGGTCCGGTAGAAACTCCTGAAGGTATTTCACGACTTCTGGAGTGGGAGTTCCCGGTCCGAAAATTCTTCCACAACCCATTTCCTCCAGACGCTTGGCGTCTGATTCAGAAATGATACCCCCGCCGAATAACAGCATATCAGCTACTCCTCTCTCCTGCATCAATTTATGGACTGCGGGGAAAAGAGTCATGTGTGCTCCGGAGAGAATGGACATCCCAACAGCATCGACATCCTCTTGCACCGCAGCCTCCACAATCTGTTCGGGTGTCTGTCGGAGTCCGGTATAAATCACTTCAAATCCGGAATCACGAAGAGCTGCGGCGATTACTTTGATGCCTCTATCATGGCCATCAAGTCCGGGTTTCGCCAAAAGAATCCTTAATTTGCGTATCTTCGGTGACATAATCTACAGACCTCCAATTAAGCGCCACAACATTATATGGGCTAAGCAATATTTTTCCCACATAAATAGGGATCCCGAAATCCTCAGTTCTTACCTCAAAAAATAATAATCAATTCACTTTCGAAATGCATTCTAAATTATAGGAGGTTCCTGATATTCACCGAATACTGACCTCATAACATCAACTATTTCCCCTTCTGTAGCATAGCATCTAACGCATTCGAGAAGCAAGGGTATATGGTTGTCGCGGCTCTTGATAACTTTCCGGAGTTCTTCCAACGTTCGCTTTACCCTGTCATTATCACGGGTTTCTTTGACCTTCCTTAGAGAGGCCACTTGCTCGCGTGCGACAGATTCGTCTATTTCCAAAAGCGGAATCTCAATTTTCTCATCCTCATTGACATAATCATTAACTCCGACAATGATTCGTTCTTTCTCATCAATTTCCCTCTGGTATCGATAAGCGGCATCAGCAATCTCTCTTTGGAAAAATCCCTCATCGATGCATTTCA
>PFXJ01000033.1:0-32269 GCA_002791595.1 candidate division Zixibacteria bacterium CG_4_9_14_3_um_filter_46_8 | reverse complement strand
GCCGGTCGGTCAGCGCCTCAACGAAATATGAGCCCGCCAGAGGATCCGCCGTATTCACTACTCCCAATTCCTCAGCGATAATTTGCTGGGTCCTCAGGGCGACAGTTACCGCTTTTTCGCTGGGAAGGGCAAGCGACTCATCCATCGAATTGGTATGCAAGGATTGTGTCCCTCCCAGTACTCCGGCCAGTGCCTGGTAAGCAGTGCGGATAATGTTATTCTCAGGTTGCTGTGCTGTCAAAGTGCAACCGGCAGTCTGAGTATGGAAACGCATTAACCACGATTCCGATTTTCTGGCACCATATTTCTCCTTCAAATGGCGCGCCCAGATTCGTCTTGCCGCGCGAAACTTTGCAGTTTCTTCGAAAAAATCAAGATGAGAATTGAAAAAGAGCGACAATCTGGGAGCAAAATCATCGACATTGAGCCCGGCTTTAATTGCGGCCTCGACATAGCAAAAACCGTCAGCAAGGGTAAAAGCCAACTCCTGCGCGGCAGTCGAGCCAGCTTCGCGGATATGATAACCAGAGATGGAAATAGTGTTATATTTGGGAATGTTACGGGTGCAGAACTCCATAATGTCGGTGATCAGGCGGATTGATGGTTCCGGCGGATAGATCCATTCTTTTTGAGCAATATATTCTTTCAAGATGTCATTTTGGAGGGTGCCGGTCAATTGATGTAGCGGCACACCCTGCTTTTCCGCCACCGCGCAATACATGGCCAATAAGATCGATGATGGGGCATTGATGGTCATCGAGGTCGATATTTTATCCAGTGCAAGACCATCGAATATTATTTCCATATCATTCAATGTATCCACAGCTACACCGCAGACTCCCACCTCTCCGAGCGAACGTGGGCTGTCCGAATCATAACCCATCAAGGTGGGAAGATCGAATGCTACCGATAATCCAGTTTGGCCGGCTTTCAGAAGATAATGGTAGCGCCGATTGGTTTCTTTGGGGGTGGCAAAGCCGCTGAATTGGCGCATTGTCCATAACTTGCCCCGGTACATATTCGGATGCACACCACGGGTATAAGGATACTGCCCGGGGAATCCAATCTTCGCCATATATTCCGAACCAACTTCTTCGATGCCATTTGTATCCTCGGGCATATAGAGAGGTTCAACCGTCTCCATAGAGCCAGTAGTAAATTTTTTGTTCGGTCTCAGCTTGCTGGAACTAAACTGCTCTTGCCAAACCTTCTTGGCATGCTGGCAAGCCTGACTGCCTTTTCCAACCCCCTTGTTATGCGATTTTGCGAAAGCTTCATCGCTCATATCTTTACCCGCGATCTTTTTCATATTTCAATTCTCTTGAGCATCATTTTGGAAACCAATTCATCCGTTATGCTATAAGGATCAGTCTTACCTTCGATAATCAGATTTACATAATTGCCAACGGTCTTATCATCAAGAAGTTCCGGAATTAATCGGCTTTGCAACCTCTGTTGCATGATCAGTTTCAATTCTGCTCCGATCTTATTAAAACGATAATCATCTTTTGAATGTCGGTCAAAGATGAATCGCCGATGCGCGGAGACATCATCGATTAACTTTTCGATTCCAATATTGTTGATGGCCTCAGTTTTAACAACTGGAAAATGCCAGCCATCATTCCTGTACTTTAGCCTGCCATCAAGCATCATTTTTAATTCCGCAACAATTCTCCCGCTGCCTTCTCTGTCCGCCTTATTGACTGCAAATATGTGCGCAATCTCCATCAGGCCGGCCTTAAGGGTTTGGACACTGTCCCCGGATTCCGGGACCAATACCACGATGGTGGTATCGCACAAGCCCGCAATATCCAGTTCAACCTGTCCTACGCCAACAGTTTCAATTAAGATAATATCAAAGCCGAATGCATCTAGGGCTAGCGCCACTTCACGAGTCGCTTCTGCCAGCCCACCGCCCGAGCCTCGAGTGGCCATTGACCTGATAAATACATCGCCCTTATCAGATAAGTCCTGCATTCTAATCCGATCCCCCAACAACGCTCCACCAGTGAATGGAGAAGAGGGATCCACCGCGATAATGCCGATCCTAATTCCTTCTTTCAAATAAATAGCGGCCATTTTATCTACCAGGGTGGATTTGCCCGCCCCCGGAGGGCCCGTAATTCCGATTTTATAAGCGGTGCCGGATTGGGGATATATTTTTGATAAGAGTGTGATATAACCGTCCTCCCTGTTCTCGATGAAAGATATTATCCGTGATAACGCCGCCCTGTCTTTCTGATGAAATCTTTCAAGGACGGTCATCTAAAGCACCTGGAGATCCTTTATTCGGAGTTGAATATGCTCTACTCCATTCCAATCGTTCATCTCGATTAAATAGGCGATATTCAGTCGAAGGGGTTGACTGAAAAGCTGACTCAGATACCCTCCCAGACCAAAACCGATGCAATCAAAAATCCTGTCGTCTTTTTGGACTTTCAGCTTCAAATGATTGTTGCCGACAATATACGGATTTCCATAGAGTTCCACGTTACGGGTCATAAAAACGGGCTTCATATTCTGAGGGCCAAAAGGAGAAAACATATCGATTGCATCAATCAGCTTCTCATCGATCTCATCAAATTCAATATCCGCATCGATAAGAACCTTGGGAGACATATCTTCGATACCAAGCATCCTTGAGGCCACCTCATTAAATCGTTGGCGAAATTTCTCTATCATATCCACATTTATGGAAAGGCCGGCGGCATATTTATGACCTCCAAAACGAATGAGCAAATTCTCGCATTCCCTGAGCGCATCGTATAAATGGAAATTGGGAATAGAACGCGCCGATCCTTTTCCTTCATCCCCATCTATTGAGATCATCACCGTTGGCCGGTGATATCGCTCCACCAGCCTCGATGCCACGATTCCAATTACTCCTTGATGCCAGTCGTTTCCGGCGAGCACTATGGCTTTATCTCGATCAAGGTCAACTTTTTCACGAATTTGATCCAGAGCTTCGTGGAGAGTCTTTTCATCAATTTCTTTCCGTCTGTGGTTTTCTTCGTTCAACCTTCGGGCAATGGTGCTCGCTTGTCGTTCATCTTTTGTCGATAGCAGTTTGATCGCTAATTCTGCATTACCAAGTCTCCCGATAGCATTTATGCGGGGCGCCAAAATGAAAACGACCTGTCCAGTACCGATTTCTTTTCCCATCAGACCAGACACGAAAATTAGAGCTTTTAGCCCTGGTTTGGATGTTCTCGAAACCTGTTTGATGCCGAATTTCGTTAGAATGCGGTTTTCATTCACCAGTGGCACTATATCGGCGGCAGTGCCCAATGCTACCAGGTCAAGATGCTCTCTGACATCAGCCGGATCCTGGTTCAATCTTTCGTAAATGGCTGATGCAAATTTGAAGGCAATTCCTACCCCGGAAAGCTCCACTCCGATGCCCTCCGAACCGTTTCTTTTCGGATTAATGACGGCTATTGCCTGAGGAATCTCGGAGCCTGGTTCGTGATGGTCGGTGATGATGCAGTCAATACCCATCTCGCTGGCAATTTTAACTTCTCCCACCGCAGTAATACCGCAATCGACTGAAATCAGCAAACTCACTCCGCGCCTTTTCGCCTCGGCCAAACCATCTTCGGAAATCCCATAACCTTCAGAAAGCCTGTTTGGGAGATAATAGCTAACTTCCGCCCCTAACTTATTCAACACCAGAAACATTAGTGATGTAGCGGTGATACCATCTACATCATAATCTCCATAAATCATTATTTTTTCGCGATTCCGTAAAGCCTCGATAACCCTCTCCACACCTCGATCCATATCCTCGAATAAATAGGGATCACAAAGCTCGGACATCTTTGGGAACAGGAACCTATTGGCATCAATTACATTGCTCATCCCCCGATTTATTAAGATATTGCACACTACTTTAGGCATGTCTAATTCAGCAGACATTTTGGCTGTAATTTCAAGTGCAGGTTTTGGTGCGATTTCCCAAATACTTTGTTCCAAAGTTCTTCCCCGTAATAAATTAAAGGTTAGCGGGCCATAAGCCGGGTTCTGTAATCCGCTCTATGAACGGAAGGCGGTCATCTATCTGGGAATGACATCACTGTCATACTCATGCGGCCTACCCTGGAGTAATATGGAGCGGGCAACTCCTTCTCCTATACTTGGCCTTGCAACCGGCGGGGTTTACCCAAACCGATGTTGCCACCGGAGTGGGTGGTCTCTTACACCACCGTTTCACCCTTGCTCCCGGCAGTTGCTGGGGGCGGTATTGTTTCTGTGGCACTTTCCACCCCGATGTTATCGGGGTCCTTGCGTTACGAGGCGCCGTGCCCTACGCAGCCCGGACTTTCCTCCCCGATTTTATCGAGGCGACCGCGTGGCCCGCGAAAAATTCAAACTATCAATATAAGAAAATAGCTCCACCGTGTCAAGAAATGATGATTACTAATTGCCAATAAAGCAATTTACTCGTAATCGATTTATACCTTTGTCCAAGATGCTGAATAATTGCCTAAATTGATAATCTAAAACCCAATAAGAATCCAACTTGCGACTTATCTCCTAAAGTGTTGTTCGGTCCTGTAGCGCCCTTGATAAAGTCACGATATCCGCAAACTCCAAATCGCCGCCGATGGGAAGGCCTCGGGCAATTCGTGAAACCTTTACTTTAAGAGGTTTAAGTAACTCTGTTATATATATAGCAGTAGCTTCACCTTCCGTTTTAGGGTTAGTCGCCAATATCACTTCAGAGACGCCGCTAGGAACTCTTTTCAATAAGGATTTTATCCTCAAATCGTCCGGTCCTATTCCATCCAAGGGTGAAAGCGAACCGCCAAGAATATGAAAAACGCCCTTATATTCATTGGTTTTCTCCAGGGCGAAAACATCTGATGGTTGTTCCACAACGCATATAACCGTATGGTCCCGAAGAGGATCGTTACAGATCGGACAGGGGTCGGTTTCGGTTATATTGCCACAGATGGAGCATTCGATAATTTTATTTTTTACCTCAATTATGGTCTTAGCAAATTCATTGGCCTTATCTTCTGGCAATCTAAGAACATAGAAAGCCAGACGCCGGGCGGTTTTATAACCAATACCGGGCATTCTGGCGAATTCCTTTATCAGTTTTTCTAAAAGTGGGGAGGTAAGCATCTTACATCGGCATCCCCGGCATTCCCGGTATATTCAGCCCGCCGGTAAGCTTCGCCATCCGTTCTTGTTGGAGCTCAGCCGATTTTTCTTTGGCTTGATTGACTGCCGCCAATACCAGATCTTCCAGCATCTCAATATCATTAGGATCAACTGCTTGAGGTTCGATCTTTATCTGCGTCAATTCCCCCTTCCCATTCGCAACAACTCTCACCATCCCACCGCCGGAGGTTCCTTCAACGGTCAAGTTTTCAAGCTCGTCCTGAAGCTCAGCCAACTTTTGCTGCATCTTCTGGACCTGCTTAATCATATCTCCCATTCCTTTTGCCATTATATCTCCTTCTCCAACCTGACGCTCATCTAATTGATTACTTATCTTTGGGTTCCCAGTTTAAAAGACGCCCGCCCAATTCCTCCAAAGTTCGATCCACAATATCGTCGCCCGTTATCGCGGCAGAGTATTCCTGCTCAGCCGACGAAACTTCCCTCTCCTGAGATAATTTATCTTTCAAAGTGGTGCATTCGAGACGCAATGGATGCCCGAATATTTTGGTCGTCAATTCCTCCATAAGCTTTTGATTTATGGGCAGATTTGCTGATTTTGCAATCCCTTCGTGCTCGACTTTCAATTTTATATTGCTGCCACTTAGCGAAACTGGAACACTGCCATTCAATTGCGCCCAAAGCGTCTTTTTCTTTTTATTTAACTCTTTGATTACCTCGGGCCATCGCCTGGCTATGACATCAAAATTCAATTCAGAGATATGGGTCGGGGGATTCTCCACGGGAATCTCGGTTTTTGGAAGCGCTTCTTCAGGGGGTTCCGTCGATTCGCCAAGATCATTTACCGGTCCTATTTGATGCGACTGAAAAAGATCATCGACTACAGAAGGCAATGCTCTTCTCTCCGGTTCCGCCTTGAATAATTTTTCAAGATCAATGGTTTTGTCCAGCTTTGCCATTTTAACCAACGCCAGCTCGACGGAGATGATTGGATCAGCGGTTCTGCGCCTGAGTCCGGCGAATAGCTCTGCCAGAATATTTAGAATGCGGAGTAGCTGGCCATCATCGAGCATGGCGGCAATAGCCCGATATTCATCCAGCATTTCATCAGCGATGCCATCGAAGGATTTTTCTTTAACGTTCAATTTGATTACTAGAAGATCCCGGAAATGGCGATTTAAGCTATCGATAAAGTACTCAACATTTCCGCCCATTCTCACAAAGTTACTAAAATGATTGATTGCATTGATCGGCTGTGATGAGGCCACTGCCGTTGAAATCCCGAGAAGCATTCTCTTGTCAACTAACCCAAGGATTTCCGCCACTGTGGGAGCATCAATTTTGCTGACGCCCGATGATATTACTTGATCAAGCAGAGAAAGTGCGTCCCGCAGGCTACCATCAGCTTTGACACAGATGGATTCGATCCCCTCTCGCTCTATATCAACTCCTTCTTTACGGCAAATCGCCTCCACCGTTTCGATAAGTTTGGTCAGCGGGATCAGACGAAAATCGAATTTGAGGCATCTGGAGACAATGGTCGCAGGGACTTTCTGAGGTTCGGTGGTGGCGAGAATGAAGATGCCGTGGGGAGGCGGCTCTTCAAGCGTTTTCAGCAGGGCATTGAACGCCTCCGAAGTCAGCTGATGAACTTCATCAATTATATATATCTTGTACTTGGCCCCCAAGGGAGAATACCGAATCGCCTCCCTCAACTCCCTGATGTCATCAATGCCCCTATTGGAGGCGGCATCGATTTCAATAACATTTGGGCTGTTCGTGGCGGCTATTTCCATACATGAGGTGCATTTTGTGCAGGGCTCCCCTTTTTCGGGGGTTTCGCAATTTAACGCCTTGGATAGCACCCTGGCCGTGGTTGTTTTGCCGGTGCCGCGAGGTCCCGAAAATAAATACCCATGGTGAATCCTCCCCGATTCCACCGCGTTTCGCAATGGTGTGATTATATGGTCTTGAGCCACCACATCGCTGAATTTGCGCGGACGATGTTTTAAGGCGATTACTTGGTAAACCATAACTCCCAATTTAAACGTGCACCCACCTCTGACCCTCTACTAGAGGGTGTCCCAACGCAGTTAACTCAGACCGAGTTTCCCCGCAACACACCTAGGGTCCGCCTACCGCTGCTACCTTCCGGTCCTGACGGGGTTTAGCGATCTTCGGTTGTGCGGGACCCGGCCATCAACGCCACTTGCGCCAGGTTCACAGACCGCTTTGGGCCTCGGGTGGGAATTCGACCCCGGTATAGCGGATTCCGGGTTACAGGGCACCGCTGGCTCCCCGCCTAGCACATACATTTCAATCGGCAAAACCACTATACTGATTTTGCTTTAAATGGAGTTGAGGAGATTCGAACTCCCGACCTCCTGAGTGCGATTCAGGCGCTCTCCCAACTGAGCTACAACCCCATTGGTCCTCTTAGGAAGCCAATATATATAAGACATTAGGCAACGGCAAGGCAAATTTCAAGAAGAATCCGAATACAATAAGTCTATCAACGCAGGAAGATCACCAGATGAATATCAATCCTATTCGATATATCCTAATGTCTTCAACTGCTTCTTTATTTGATCGTCTATCTTGCTTTCGCTGGAGACTATGGAAGTAATATCTGAACAGCCATAGGTATCTATAAATGAGACTGGATGTTCTTGAACGAATTCATCTTCGAAAACCTCCAGAAGAGGCCTTCCCAGCATATCCCTAGCAATTGGAAAACCGTATATATATAAAAGTGTTGGCGCGATATCCATAACTGAAGCATTATGGATTCGATAACCTTTCTTAATATGTGGGCCATAGAACGCTATCATCCCCTCAATTTGATGGTAGCCGGAAATCTCGCTTTCTTCGGGCCTGTTCCGGACATATTTATCAAGAACTCCTACATATGGCAAGATTCTCGTTTTCGGTCCCTGACCATGGTCTGATAGCACCATCAAAATGGTATTGGAATCAATTCCATGGAAGAGATCTTCGATTATTTCATCGGTGAATTGATAGTATTCAGGTATTATACATCCGAGCTTTTCAATAGCCACTGGATTGCCAGCATGGAAATACTGGGGTTCATAATATTTCCAAGCCATATGCTCGACAATGTCGATTCCTTCAACATATAGTGAGAAAAATTCTGAATTCAGTTCTTTATATAGACCATACCCTAACTGGGAATAATAGCGGTCTCTACTATAGAAATCTAAAATCGTACTCAAAATCTCAAGGTGACGCGCGACAAAGGGATCATGCGTCGCCAAGTACTCCGGCGACTTGGTGGTATCAATTGACGAAAGGCACGTGAATCGCTTGCCAAACAAGGATAAAGGTAAAGGTTCATACGCTGGTAGGGTGTCCAATGATAAAGGCCAAATACTATTCTTGGTTCCATAATGAAACCTATTAGAAACCAAAACTCCATTTTGGAGCGGGGTGGTCGGCCATGATGTCAACCATCCTACTATCAGACAATTTAGTCCCTTGTTATCCAGTATCTCCCAAATCCGTCTCCTGCGCCGATCGACCGAAATTGTTAAATCTAATTCACCGAATGTAGATTGTCTCAGGAGCGGGACTCCATGATTCATTCCAGGAAAACGATACGAATGGAAGTCAAAAATGCCATGCTCGCATTCGCTAAGCCCGGTCGCAATAGACTCCCAAATACTGGGAGACAATATCCCCATTCCGTCCTTTGATCGCATAGGCAAAAATTTGCTGCGTCGGGACATTAAGACACCGGATGCTCCCTCATCCACAAGCATTTTGTAGGTCTGCAGTTTGCCTTCTTTTATCAGAGGGTCAATAACATTCCAGCATGCCGCATCTACGCCGATCATTGCTACTTTCAAGCCGGTGGGGTTAGTTTCGACTTTGCCTATGTCGATTATATCTCTTTTTGTCGATGGCCCGAAAATAGCTGGGACTGCCAAAAGTAGCGTTAAGAAAATTACCGAAATCAGCACACTTTTTGTCTTGGCAGGTAGTTTAATAAAAGCTATTAGCCTTCGGCACAAATACGCCAACAAGAAACCCAATGTAAGAGAAACCAGGTGTATGAGCAGTGCCAGCCCCGAAACGATATTGACAATTTGCAAATTGCTAAGCAGGACAAGAGACATAAGGAATGAAAAAGCGAGGCCGGAAATAATCAAACCCAGGTATTTGAAACGGCCGAGGACATTGCTTTTGAACAAACTAATCAGGAACAGCAGCGTGGCAACGGCCAGCCCCACTATTAATCCCAACGCAATGAAAATTAAGGTCAAATAAATACTGAGAATAACATAGTCAATAACGTATCTATTAAGTGAGGCATAGAAAATCAGCCACCATGAAGACATCAATCCCACAAAAGCCCAGTATGCGAGGCCGCTTGATAATTGCTTTCTTAGATTTGTTATCATTTTCACCTTCATCCTAACTACAAGACTGTATGTTTTCTCGTTTCTTCGGCATCCCATTTGGGAGAGAATAGGTCCTGCACCCGCCCTCTTTGGGCAACCACGAGGTTGCCCAAATGGTCCCCAAAGGATAAGCAGGAAGCCCCCGGTCCACGGCTTCCATAAACTACATTTCCGAGTTTACAGGCGACCGGCTCAAATGGAATTGAGGAGATTCGAACTCCCGACCTCCTGAGTGCGATTCAGGCGCTCTCCCAACTGAGCTACAACCCCATTATTTTAACATAACAAAGCATTATAGTTTTGCCACCGAGAGTTTGCAAGTAAATTATTTTATCAATATTCCCTCATCGTTCCCTGTCAACGGAAATCATAATTCATATTCGCAACTCTCAATTTCAAGCGCCCAATTGCCGATTAAGATAAATGGGGCAGTATTAAAATATGACTGGAATCAGTCGGTGGTTAGCACAGGAGGCTCTCAATGAGGTTTAGTGCCCAAAACTCAAAAATGCGAATAATATCTGTCTTGATAGTTGTGGCCGGCGCATTAACGCTCCAAATGGCATATTCGGTCTATAATGGTCTCGGGCAAACAGAGAAGGGGAAAATAACATTACTTGAAAGAAAGTCCAAGATAGACAATCATCTTTCTCGTCTTGTAAATTTGCCTGAATCGATACAAGGAATTGTGAATAAGCATATCATGGCTTCAACCACCCAGGAAAAGGAAGCGTATTCGGTTCAGATTACCCGCAGTCAAAATGAACTGCTGGACACCATATATAAACTCGAGGAGCAACTGGAAAAGGAGCAACGCAGTTATCTTGAAAAAACCAAAGAGGCAGTCGCCCTATTCATCACAAATCACTCGCGAATCCAGGAACTCAGTTTCAGATTCCAGTCAGAAGGGGCAGGGCAAATCTCAAAAAATGAACTGCAACAAGATATCGGCGTTATCACGGATACATTCAGACAAATCAGGGAAAGCGCCGAATTATCCTTTCAGGCCCACCTCCAAAATTTGGAGGAGGAAAGAAAAACCATTGAGATTGTTGCCTTCATTAAATTGGCCATAATCATTACCCTTATAATTGTTGCCGTCATTCTCTATCTGCGCAAAAGCGTCAAGAGAGCGCCACACGAGTCCAAGCCGGGTGTAAAATCCTCTACCGACTTAATGGGGGAAGAGATTTTGAAAAATTTCAGTCAAGGGCCTCACCAATCTCTCGGAAAAGAGGGAATATCAGAAAGCCAGCCGCAAACCGATAGTGCCAATCGCTCCGCAAGTCTTAAGCAAGGCGCCATCCAGCGGCATAACGCCATTATGCGAGATCTCGAATCACCGGGGAGCACAAATTACCGTTTCGGGCAACAATCGAATTCAGCATCTCCGGCAAAAAACCTCCTCGGAAAGGCCGCGGCGATTTCCATGGTGGATATTCCCGATGGAGATTCCTGTTCAGGATTAAATGGTGTCTTTGACGATGCCCGGAAAGTATCCGGGTTGCTCCAAGCGGCCTGCAAGGAATCATCGTCATCAGTTGCCGAAGCTCAGGATATGGCTATCAAGATCGCTAAAGTTGGCGAATATGAAATCCGAAGGCTTGTGTCGCACACTCTTCAGCGATGCCAGGAAATACAGCAAATAATGGTTGACAGCTTCGAGCGGATGCAGGTAAGTCTTCTTAATGCGGAGCAGACTCGTAATGAGCTTCAGGGAATAATCGGAAATGTAGGTAAAGTATCACAGCTTCTCTTACAGGTGGACGGAGCCGATGAGATTGCTGAGTCCTTAAAAAACTTGAAAGAACAAATAGGGGATTTCGACAAATGCGAGATAACCCAGAGGAAGGGACATCCCGAACCTCAATCAGAAGTGATTGAACCCTCAATTCCACGCTATGACACGATTGATCCCAATCTGATATCTCGGCAACCACCATCAATCGAAAGAACATCGGATTCCATTGATGATTCTACAGAGAATATTTCAACAGAAACAGCATTTAAACCCGGAGCAGAGTTTTTGGAAATGCCGGCTGACCTGATCCCCCAGGACGAGCTCCAGGCAAACCAGAGCCCGGTAGATAACTTACAGAAGGAGAATGAGAATTCTGAGGTATCAAATGAAGCCTCGAACATCGAATCACAGGAAATTCAAGTTGCGGGACTTACTGAAGAGGAGATGGCTGAAGCATTAGCCGTGGTTGACGATAATAATGCTCCTGACATAAATGGAATTAGGAAAAACTCCTTGAATGGTTTAGCGTCAGAGATCATTAAGGAAGTTGATGAGGAAATAGTCAATCCGCCCGCCCAATGACCTTTGATGATACCGTTCATTTGTTGTGCACATAATATGCAATATGATGCATGCAGGGGTTAAATTTGAAATTGTGATTTTAATTTAAGGCAATCACTCAAGCAGATATAAGTTGCATTATTGAAAAGAGTTACATAGAAGTTGAATTATACCAGCGATTATGGTAAATCGACTGAATCATAATTGGTATGATTTTTGCTATAAGCAGGACTTGGTAGTACTTTAAATTTTACCCAAATTATTATTGATGCTCGTTTCTGCTTAGAATGGGCGTATTGGGTAGTAGTAGTTAGTGGTATAGTTATTTATTTTTTGGTATGTGCGGGAACCATTTTCTCTGAAGGTGGTTAAATCCCGTCAGGTAGTAGATTCTGCTTAAAATTTAAAATTCAAATATTTAAGATGAAGGAGTGTATGTGAAAAAAGTTGCTCTTGCATTAGTTTTGCTATTACTCGCGGTTCCTATAGCTTATTCTCAAGATTATAGCCCCGTGAGGCTTACTACGGCTCCCCCCAATGGGTTATCTGGGACGGTCATATTGGTGCCCCATGATTCGTCATTGGTGATTCCCCCAGGCGGTGGAAATTTCTGCTTTGATGCCATTGTGACCAATAGCACCGGCCATTCGGTCCACGGTTTTATCTGGGGCGATGTCTATAGCGCCGAACAGAATAAGCACTGGGTACCATTGCTGCTCACCGAGATCGAAGCTGGTCCATACGAGACAAAATCCTATGAAGATATATGTCTCTTTGTTCCTTACTGTGTTGATCCTGGCGCATATATTTTCATCTGTAACGTTGGATGTTACCCGAATGTCACAGATGCGGATACTATTGAGTTCTCGAAAAATACCGGTGCTGAAGGCCCGCTGATGGATGATGGCGATTGTCCGCCTGAAGTCTTCATTAATGCGAATACCATTCTGCCCGTGAATACGATTGTTTCTGAGTGCCAGCGCAATAGCGGGGATCCTGAAATTGGCATAATGCCGACAGCCCTATCAGTCGGAGATATCTATCCCAATCCATTTAACGCCGCTACGAAGATTACATTTAATTTGAATGGTCGCACGGCCATAAAAGTTGATGTAGTGAATTTAATGGGCGAAATGGCCGGGACCCTCTTGAACAAGGAACTGCCTGCCGGTAATTATGAATTGAATTGGAATGCCGCTGACTATCCCTCTGGAATTTATTTCTTGAAGTTCAGCACTTCTGAAGAGACTATTGTCAAGAAGACGACTTTGGTCAAATAATTTTTCTCTTTCTCATCACTTAACTCGAGCCGGGACACAACCTCCCCGGCTTTTTTATTTCGTCCCATAAGTCAATTATGATGCCGAAAAGATGCCAGAATCGGGCATCATAGAATCTGCCATCAAAGGACTATTCACCGAATGCCAATGCTTGAAAAGAGTAAATAATCGCTTCAGAATCTTTATAGGAGTTCGAGGGAAGCCCAGCTTTTCGGCAGGTCTGCTCCAGAAAGGTGACTCTGTCCCATCCATATTCAGTGGCGACCTGAGGAAGCAGAAGTCCGCGGTTCCGGCCTTTGCTGATCATTAGTCCGTCGCGTCCGACCTCGATTTCTTCGATATTATCAACAACCTCCAGAGGAGTCAGGACTGAAATTTCAAGATGGATTTTACTTAGCTCGTTTGCCTGCAGGGGCGTGAACCTATAATCGTGCAATGCCGCCGAAATGGCGCATTCATGCACCGTTTGATACAATGGTTTATAAGCTTCGGTATATCCGATGCATCCGCGAAGCTGGTCATCCTCCGTTATGGTAACAAATGCGCCGCATTTGGCGGCCAAAAGGGGATCGGTCATGCTTGGCGAGATTGATGTGGTTTTATTTTCGACGGCGTTCTTGATGGCTTCCCTTGCTATCTTCAACAAAACCTTCTCTTGCTGATCATTAAGCACAAATGCATGTTTTCTTTTTTCCATAGCATTATCCTCACTTGATTCGGTCCCGGTTTTCGTGATGGCGGCGGCAAGGTAACTGACTACTGATGATGAATCACCGGTAGCGTAGCCAGAATCATTATGCTTCAGTTGCTGAAAATTATCTGCTCCGAGCAACGATGCGGCTTCTATAACAGCCGCCACTGCCCTTCCGCCGCAAAATTGTGTTTCACCTGAATTTAGACTACTCAAGAATTCTTTGTATTGAAATTTCTTAAGGTATTCTATTCCGATTCGATCCATCTTATCGGCCTTATCACGGCTTACATAGTGTGCCAAATCGGTACTGGCTATAATCAGGATTTTCTTATTTTTTGTGGCCTTTGCAAGAGCGCTCGCCAGAGTATGCAAAATTCCCGAATCGGCCCCGCCTATAACTATCGGCACAATCGGAACGGAAGGCTGGACAACCTGGATAAAAGGAATTTGCACTTCCAGGCTATGTTCACGGAGATGTGCCCTTTTTTCAAATCTTATCAAGGGCGAATAATCGGCCAGTGCTTTCGCAATATTCCCATCGATTGTGACCAGCCCCAATGGTGTCCTCCATTCGCCGCTTTCCCAAATCGAGATTCCCTCAAATGGATAAAAATGGCTGATGCTAATTAAAATAATCGCATCGAATTTTCTGCCCAATAACAGCTTGTACGAATAGGCGGCCGTCTGCCCGGAATAGATATATCCGGCGTGTGGAGCGATTAACGCTACTAATTCACCTTTGACCCCTTGGCCGGACGGGACATTGTTTAGATACTCCTCGATAGTCGAGCGAAGCTCCGCCGGTTTTGAAGGATAGAACTGGCCTGCTACCGCAGGCTCCCGAATTTGGGCAGAGCAGACAATAGGGGAGAAGCAGACCATAAAGGTCAGGAATATTTTCCATCTCATATCTTTACTTTACATCGTTTTCTCTGAAAAGTCAAATTCGATATTGGTAGGAAGCTGGAATTGCCTTGGCTATTCCAATTATATTGACTTTCGAGAAGCGTTCTGCTAAAATTGACCAGATATGATTTCTGCTGGAGAAAAATATGCCTGATGATAAGTGGCATTCATCAATTTCAAATATAAGAAAGGGCGAAATCCGAGTTCGTGGTTACGATGTTACTGAATTGATGGGAAACAAATCATTCGCTGAAGCGATATTCTTGTTGCTGAAAGGCGAACTTCCTACCGCGGCTGAAGCAAAAATGTTTGATGCCATCCTTACCAGCTCCATCGACCACGGTGTTACTCCTCCATCAGTCTTGGGGGCAAGGACGGTCGCCTCGGGCGGGAATCCCCTGAATGCCGCCGTTGCCGGTGGAGTGCTTGTGATCGGTGACACTCATGGCGGTGCCATAGAGCAATGCGCAAAAATTTTGCAGGAATGGGCCCAAAAAGAGGGTGAAGTCGGCAAATTAGCCGCTCATCTGGTAGAGGAATTTGCTTCCAAGAACAAACGCCTCCCCGGATACGGCCATCGCCTTCACGATGTTGATCCCCGCACTATAAGGCTCTTCCAGATAGCTAAGCAATTAAACTTTTCAGGCCGCCACATTGAATTAGCGGTGTCCATACAAGAGTATCTTGCAGAGGTTAAGCGTAAGAGCCTGCCGATCAATGTTGATGGCGCAATTGCCGCCGTAATCTCAGATATGGGATTTGACTGGCGTTTGGGGAAAGGTTTTTTCATAATCTCAAGAGTCCCGGGATTGGTAGCGCATATATTTGAAGAGCTTACCCGGGAAAAACCGATGAGGCAGTTGGGCAATACTAACTGGGAGTACGATGGACCGAAACCGCGCGATATTAGCTGATGATCGTAATAATTATCCCTTGACTTGATCGATGGGGGTAATTATTTTGCGAATTCCTTTTCGGCGGTGATACTACGAAAAAGGAAGATAAAAGAAGTGGTTACGAGGCTTACCGCCAGATCGGAATGGTTACCCTTATACCAATGCTCATGGCGGTCGGGCCTTTAATCGGCTATCTAATTGGGTCATACCTGGATAAGAAACTTGGAACAGCGCCCTATTTAATGATCGTGATGATAATTTTTGGCTTTGTGGCTTCGGGAAAAGAGATTTATAATATGATCAAACGATTACAGCAGGACACGGAAAACAAATAGGAATGGGCCTTGAATTTATAAATAGAGTGGCGAGAGTTTCCATAATTTTGGCCTTAATCCAGTTGCCATTTGTTATGGTGCACCTGAATTGGCAAATGGCTATCGGTATTCTTATGGGTTGTTTGTGGGGAGCCGCCAATCTAATGCTGATTAAGTTTCTCATCATAGGCATTATCACTTCTGAAAGCGCCAGCAAAAGGGACATATTGATATTGGGTGCAATCAAGTTCCCGCTTCTTTATGGAATCGGATACCTCTTGCTCAAGATTGGCTATTTCTTACCAATTAGTCTGCTTATCGGATTTACGATTATCTTCTTTGTCGCGTTCTTAAAAGCAATGGGGCGCTTCTTGCTTGAAAATAAAATTATCTCGACTGAATTGCCGAGGAATTACAGAAGGGATAATTCTTAATGGTTTTACAGCAGTTGCTGAATCTGTTATTTGTTGCCAGCGAAGCAAGTCATCAAGCTGCCAAGCATGGAGGGCGCCCGGAACTCCCCAACATTTTCACCTTGATCAAGACAATATTTCCTGATGCTGTCTGGGCTCAGTTCCTGGAACATTATCATGTCTTGGCTTTCTCCGCAATAGTGATAATAATACTATCCACAATTTCATATCTGGCTACCAGAAAAAAGCAGTTGATACCATCCGGATTGCAGAATGCAGTCGAAGCGGTTGTTGAGGGTCTTTATAATTTTTTAAGAGGAATACTTGGGCCCGGGGGAGAAAGACATATTCCTTTTCTCGGCACGTTGTTTCTGTATATATTATTTATGAACCTCTTTGGGTTATTGCCGGGAGGTTTTTCATCAACCTCGAACCTCAATACGACGCTGGCGATGGCACTGGTTGTTTTCCTTTATGTGCAATTCACGGGAATCAGGAGAAACGGAATCGGGGGATACCTGCTCCATCTGGCAGGTTCCCCACGGTCGGTCATTGAATGGTGCATGGTGCCATTAAACCTGCCCATTCATATAATTGGGGAGCTTTCCAAACCGGTCAGCTTGAGCCTTCGTCTTTTCGGCAATATCACCGGCGAGGATGTATTGATTGCGGTGTTCGTGGGACTTGGAATTTCCTTGCTGGGTTTTCTCCATCTGCCTGTTGGAGTGCCGTTGCATGTGCCTTTTATATTCTTGGCAATCCTGACCAGCTTTGTTCAGGCACTGGTTTTCACTTTGTTATCGACAATTTATTTTGCATTGATGCTTCCGCATCAAGAAGAGGGTGAGGAAGGACATCATTAATTTGATTGAAAATAAATGAATAACTATTATTCCAAAATAAGGAGGATAGATTGGACGCAGGTACAGCATTAGGTTTCGCCCTACCTATTGGCGTAGCGATGGCAGCTATTGGTTCAGGCCTTGGGCTTGGCCGTGCGGTCGGTTCCGCTATGGAGGCGATTGGACGTCAGCCGGAAGCGGCAGGCAAAATCCAGACCGGTATGATCATCGGTGCGGCTTTTATTGAAGCGTTGACTATTTACGCTCTCGTTACTGTATTTATCCTTTCAGGCAACATAAAATAAGAACTGCCATCCGGGTCTTCACGGGCCCGGCGGGAAGTTTTTATTATGGATAACTGGAGAGGTTGATGGAATCAATAGCATCATCACTTGGTCTTGAGCTTGAACAGCTGGTAACTCACGCTCTAGGATTTCTTATAGCGGTCTGGCTTTTGAAGAAATTCGCCTGGAAACCCTTGCTCGGGCTTCTGGATGAGCGGCGAATGAAAATCAAAGAAGAATTCGATTCAATTGAGGCGCATAAGCAGGAGAATGCCCAATTGCTATCGAGGTACGAACAAAAGTTGAAGGACATTGACACTGAAGCCCGCAAGAGGCTTCAGGAAGCAGTCGCCGAAGGTCAAAAGATTGCATCTGAAATTCGGGAACAAGCTAAGGAGGATCAAAAGAGAGAAGTAGCCAAAGCCCGACAGAAGATCCAAGCCGAGATTGCGGCGGCAAGGACCCAGTTGCGGGACGATATGGTGAATATGGCCATCGAGGCGGCCTCCATGGCGGTAGCGGAGACCATTGATGACAACAGACACAGGAAGCTAATTTCTGATTTTATCGGCAACCTGGAAAATGTGAAATAAATATGGATAATGACTTGGGTATCCCTTTTATGAAACATAAAATGATGAATCATATCCATCGGTCAAGGCGATAGGTTGCCAAAATGAGTCATATTGAGCATCAAGTCCCCAGAAGATATGCGCACGCACTTTTTAATGTAGCCAAAAATAAGGGGATAATAGATCAGATCTCCAACGAATTGGCCATTATTCGTAGCATCATCACGGCTGATGATTCTCTAATTAGCTTTCTATCGGCCCCTCAGGTAACGGACGAGAATAAATTTCAGTTGGTCGAGGATGTATTCAAGAAGCGTTTTTCTGATCTCATTTACCATTTCGTTAAATTGACAATTGAGAAGCGACGTTCTCCATATCTGCTTGGAATCATCAATGAATTCACTGCTTTAGTCGAGGAGGCAAGAGGGATTCTTCGAGTAAAGATGACCACTGCGATACCTATGGATCTGCCACTTCGAGATGAGTTATCTTTGAAGTTGGCGAAATTAACCGGCAAGACAATAAATATTTATCCGGAAATTGATCAAAGCATTATCGGGGGGGTGGTCATCAATATGAATAATCAAGTTATTGATGATTCGGTACGACACAAGCTCGATTTGATGAGAAATCAATTGCTATCGCTTAAAGTCCATTAGTTGAAAAAGAGTTATTTGAAATAGAAGGAGATTATAATGGCTCTGCGGCCTGAAGAGGTTTCCTCGGTAATCTTAAGAGAAATCTCCAAATATGAGACAAAATTGGAGATGGAATCTGTCGGCACGATCCTGCAAATCGGTGACGGCATCGCGCGTGTATGGGGATTGGAGGATGCCATGATGTCGGAGTTAGTGATGTTCCCGGGCGACATCATGGGCATGGTTCTCAATTTGGAGGAAGATAATGTCGGCGTGGTGATTTTCGGCGATGATCGGCTCATTAAAGAAGGTGATGAGGTTCGGCGTACCGGCAGAATCGCCTCCATACCCGTGGGCGATGCGGTTATCGGTCGGGTGGTAAATGCCCTTGGTCTGCCCATCGATGGTAAAGGGCCCATTCCTCTTGATAAAACCTATAACATCGAAACCCTGGTGCCCAATGTGGTTCAGCGTCAGCCGGTGAAAGAACCGGTGCAGACCGGACTAAAAGCGATCGATTCTATGATTCCAATCGGGAGAGGCCAGCGTGAATTGATAATTGGCGATAGGCAAACGGGCAAAACCGCCTTGGCTATCGATACCATTATTAATCAAAGGAACACCGACATTTTTTGCATATATGTAGCCATTGGCCAGAAACAATCCACTGTAGCCCAGGTGGTGAAGACTCTGGAGAAATTCGGGGCAATGGAATACACGACGGTGGTAGTTGCCAATGCAAACGATAAGGCTCCACTGCAGTTCATTGCGCCCTACAGCGGGTGCTCGATGGGTGAATATTTCCGGGACAATGGCAAACATGTGCTTGTTGTTTATGATGACCTTTCGAAGCACGCCCAGGCGTATCGCCAACTTTCCTTGCTCCTGCGCCGGCCTCCCGGTCGCGAGGCGTATCCCGGGGATGTTTTCTATCTACACTCCCGCCTTCTGGAACGAGCCGTAAAATACTCTGAGGAAAAAGGGGGAGGATCCTTGACGGCGTTGCCGATAATTGAAACGCAAGCAGGAGACGTTTCGGCATATATTCCTACGAATGTCATTTCGATTACCGATGGACAGATATTTCTGGAATCGGATCTATTTTTCTCCGGCGTTCGTCCGGCGATCAATGTTGGAATCTCGGTTTCCCGTGTCGGCGGCAATGCTCAGACGAAATGTATGAAGCAAGTTGCTGGAAAACTTCGCCTCGACTTGGCGCAGTATCGCGAATTGGCGGCCTTTGCCCAATTCGGCTCTGATCTTGATGATGCTACCAAAGCTCAATTGACTCGTGGTGAAAAGATGGTCGAGATACTGAAACAAGGCCAATATGTGCCAATGTTATTGGAAAGACAAGTGTTGATTATCTGGGCGGGTGTCAATGGATTCTTGGATACAATTCCCACGAAGCATCTCGCCGAATTCGAAATAGAACTAAATAAGTTTGTGGATGACAAATATGCCGATATATTGCATCTGATTGCGAAAGATAAAATCATCTCCAAGGAGACCGAAGAAAAGCTCAAAATAGCTGTCTCCGAGTTCAAAGGGATATTCCTGGCGGGCAAGAAGAGCTGATGATTGGTCTATTATGGCAAATTTAAGAGATATACGGCGGCGGATTAAATCTGTCGAGTCAACCAAACAGATAACTAAGGCTATGGAAATGGTTTCTGCGGCTAAGTTGCGCCGGGCGCAATCCCGGGCTGAATCGGCCAGGCCATACACTCAGAAGTTGAAGAAAATCCTGGTCTCTCTTGCCGGAGATTCTGATGCAACACACCCCCTATTCGAAAAAAGGGAAGTAAAGAATACTGCATTAGTGGTGATGACCGGTGATCGGGGCCTCTGCGGATCTTATAATCAAAATGTCATCAGGGCCGCCGAATTGATTCTCACTGATCATCTACCGGAAAATGTGAAATTGGTGCTGATAGGGAAACGGGCAAGGGATTATTTCCGACGAAGGGCATGGGTATGCCGGAAAGAGTATATTGATTTCGGTGGGAATATGGATTTTCGGAGGGTTTTGGATATTGCCAGAGATATCACTAATCTCTTTCTGTCCCATGAAGTGGACCTCGTCAAGCTAATCTACACCAGATTCGTCTCTACTGTTACTTACAGGGTAACCGTAGAGGATTTTCTTCCCATATCAAAACCGAAAGGAGTCAAAGGCGATCATACTCAAGATTATATTTTTGAACCCAATTCAGATGCGATCTACAAAGAGATTCTTCCCCGCTTCGTCCAGAATCGTATCTATATGGCTTTTGCGGAAGCGCTGGCCAGCGAGCATGGCGCTAGAATGATAGCGATGGGCAATGCCACTAACAATGCCAAGGATATGATTGATAATCTTACCTTAGTGCGCAATAAAGTTCGTCAATCTTCGATCACTGGGGAGCTCCTTGAGATAGTTGCTGGGGCGGAGGCGCTGAAGGGATAGGCGCTCATCTATCCGGGGTTGATTTAGAAGGCGTGCGATGATGCTCGCCTTTTTATTTTGTGGTTCGATTTTCGGAATTAATATGGCGGCAAAATAATGATTCTATTCCAATGCTTGGACACTCTAAAGTATTTCATTGACAACACAGAAAATTCCAATTAATTGCCTAATAAGATATTTTCTTCGTTCACCGATTAAATTATATGAAAATCTTTAGCCAAGTACTCGGATGACTCTACCAGATATTTCCAGCCTGCCTTCGTTATCTGAAAAGATGTTGTTATTCAAGGGATATACGATTACGTACAAGCTCTTTTTTGGTGCATTTCTTATCTCTTTTTTGATCACGCTGATTTCTGGGCGAGCCATATTGAGGAAGCTATTGTTGGTTATCAAAATCGTCATCACAATCGCAATATTGGTAATGGTACTTTTCGGACTCGGGGATTTTTTCGTAAATGGAGATTTCCATTCATATTTTGCCAATATATTCTAAGGGCTGGCGTATTTGGGGTTCTGAAAACCACAAATGCAAATTTTAACTTGGAATACCATCAAAAAACAGGGAAATGATTCCCAAGATATTTGATATTTTTGCAAAAGTTCCTTGACAATCTGATAAAAATCACTAACTTATTAAGTGATGCGATATTCTACATATTCCTTCTGACCAAGTTGAGCCGCTTGTATTAAGTTCAGGTCAGAAAAGCAAATCCCAATTGATATCTTTAGATCATGATCGATAACGGTAAAATTCACTAATTTAACTAAATGGAGGTGGTAGGTAGTAAAAACTATAAATATCATTTGATTATGACTGGGGGCAGTAACGAACTTAGTAAATTGTGAAACTTTAACAGTCTAATGCAACTTGGAGAAAGCGAAATGTTGAAGAAAGCCCTGTTATTTTTAACTGCTCTTGCAGTGATTCTTACGGCCGCCAGTGCCTTCGCGGTCCCGCGTATGGTGATGGGTGAATACTTCACCAATACTGGGTGACCATATTGCCCGCCCGCAGATGCGGCGCTCAATACGGTGGTCGCTAACCATCCCAACGATTTTAAGCTCATTAGATATCATGTGTGGTGGCCGTCAAGCGGCGACCCATTTTATCAACACAACACCGCAGATGTCCAAACCCGTAATAACTACTTTGGCAATAATTATACTCCCCACTTCTATTGCGATGGCACCGACCGTGGCTCCAATTATGGCCTATGGGAAAGTCAAGTAACCAACCGTGCCACAGTCGATTCTCCGATTGAGATAAGCATCAATGGAGAGTGGAATGCGATGACACGCCAGGTGCAGGTTACCACCACTGTCAATATAATCGGCACGGTTCCGTCATCAAATCTTCGCATATTTTACGGCCTCACCGAAGACAGCCTCTATTATGGCAGCAAATACTGGAATCAGACGTTTAGGGACTTTATAAGCCCCGCCAGTGGAACTCCCGTGTCATTCAACCAAAACGGCACCTATGTTTACACTTCCACTTTTACCTTGAATTCCCTTTATGTGCCGTCGCATGTGGAATTTTTCTTCTTTGTAGAGAATTATTCTACCAAGGAGATACTGCAGGGATCCAAGCATTTTGTTCCGACGTTGGAGCCATTTACCGTTGCCATTGGGATGACGCCTAATAATAATCCGGTTAATGTCCCTGCCGGTGGATTTTTCTTATTCACCGGAACATTGGAGAACAATACCCCCAATCCGCAGACGGCCGATGTGTGGATTATGATAGATGTTCCCGGTATAGGAATGTTTGGTCCGATTAGTCAATTCAATAATGTGGTTCTGGCACCCAACCAAGCCATTTCAGTCCCGGGTGTCAGGCAGGATATTCCGTTCTACGCTCCCACCGGTGCTTATAACTATATTGCGCATTGCGGAGATTATCCTGCGACCATTATCTCATCTGCCACTTTCCCATTCACAGTCTTTGCTCCAAAAATGGATGGCGGCAACGATAATTGGAATATATCTGGCTGGTTTGAGGACGGGAATTATATCCCGAGTTCATCTTCTCTGGTCAGCAATTATCCCAATCCTTTCAATGCGACTACTCAGATCACATTTAATTTGCCAGAGCAATCGAAAGTGGCTTTGGAGATTTATGATCTGCTTGGACGCAGAGTTGACTCTGTTCCCGAACGTGTTTATACCGCCGGTCAACATAGCATATCTTGGGATGCTTCCCAATTCGCCAGTGGTGTCTATTTCTATAAATTAATCGCTGGAGATGAAGTTATCACCAGCAGAATGACCCTGCTTAAGTAGCATCCGACTCTTCGCATTATTAACGGGTTGAGGATAGACCTCAGCCCGTTTTATTTTCCGATTTCAAAAAAATATTCCAGGAAATAGTGTTGGTATTTGACGATGTGCCGATATCCCCAATGTGGATCGCACCTCTGCACCCCGCAAGAATCGAAATGTCCTCCGCCTTTTTAATAGACTTTCAATGGAAGGCGAATGATCGATATTCAAAAAGCAGCCGAGTTCCGACTGTTGCTAAGACAAAGCCCAAACGATATCAATCTCCTTAAAGAGGCGATTGAATTTTTCCTTTCTGCCGGAATCCTTGAGGAAGCTTCAACATATCTTTTGAGATATGATGGCCTCGTAAAAAATGATGCTTGGACTCTGGCGATGCAAGGGGCTTTGTTGGGACGGCAGGGCGACCATTTGCTGGCAAGAGAGTACCTTGAGAAATCAATCGAGATTGAGCCTGGGAAATCAGATGTCCATTATAATCTGGCTTTGACCTGCCTAAATCTTGGTGATGTATCTCAGGCCATTTTGCATTTAAGACAAACTGTCAAAATAAATCCCGGCGATGCCATGGCCTGGAATGACCTCGGTGTAATGAAATCCAGTATCGGCGACCATAATGAGGCTGAGGGATGTTTCTATAAAGCGATAGAAGCAAAACCCGATTTAAGGGAGGCCTATATCAACCTGACCCAGGTGGGGCAATATCTTATTGAGCCCAAGAGAGCCCTGGGGATTTTCCATAGTTACCTGATTAACCACGATGATGATGAGATCAGAATTGCCTACAATAGTTTGCGGTCCCTCTGGCTGAAAGATGAGGTCGATAGGTTCCGTGGTCTCAAAGTCAGTTTGATTGCTTTTTCGGACTTCGAAACCGATCCCGACCGTAAGTTGCGATGGGGGGATTACTGGTTCAAGAAGGAATTGGGCGAAGCTCTTGAGAGATTAGGTTGTGAGCTCGTTGACGATAATGCGGATCTGCTTATGCATCTTTTTGGAGTCCCTGTCACCAACCTTCCGAATGCGAAGGTCAAGGCGATATGGATTCATAGCCATCCTGATTTAGTGACGCCGGAGTTATTACGCCGCTATGATAAATTATTTTGCCTCTCGGGATCATTCATCGCCAAAATCGAAAAGGCCGGTTTTAAGGCAAATCTCTTGATTGGCGGCACTGCCAAGCGCCCTCAAAAGGCCGAGAAAAAATATGATCTTGTATTCGTTGGGAACACCAAAGGAAAATATGGCCGCAAAATCATCCAGGACCTCGAGGGCGATTACACCGGCCTGAAAGTATGGGGCGAGGGATGGGAAAATATCCTGCCGACGGAAAATATCGGCGGAATCTATTACGAAAATGCCCGACTTCCCGAATTGTATGCCTCTGCGAAAATCTCGTTGAATGACCATCACGAGGATATGCGTCGTGAAGGTTTCTTGAACCCGCGGGTATTCGACATTCTGGCCTCCGGCGGATTTGTAATTTCCGACCAGATGATCGGTCTGGAAAAAATATTCGGTAAAGCAGTTCCCACATATACTTCGCCTCAGCAACTACGCAGTTTGATTAATAAATATCTAAGCGATGAAAAAGAACGCGAAGAGCTTGCGCTGAAAGGCAGAGAAATCTCTTTGAGATACAGCTTTGATCAAATGGCGGCCCAGGTCCTTCTTTCAATCTATGGTGTGGGAGATGCGGATCAAATCTCAGTTCGGGGATCAGCAAAATCCCCCCAGCAAAATGATGTCAATTTGGAGCCTGCCGCAGTAAAGGTCAGCACTAAACCATCCGGATTGAGAATCGGCCTGGATGCTTCCGGGCGCTCAAACTATGAAATAATGCCGGTAATCAGCGCTTACAAATTGGTCTCCGAATACCTTCCTGAAACTGAATTACATATTTGCGGTGATTGCAATGGCTCTCTGCCTTCCGAGGTTTATTCCCATGCCAGAATCAAGAGAGCTGAAAATATCGATAACTGCAATCTCTATGTCGATTGCAGATTAAAATTCACAAGTTCCCTAAATGTGCCCGAAACGCCATCAATGATTCTTTCCCCAAATATGGATCAGGAATTTCAAGTCAAGGGGCAACAGATCAATCTCAAGGTCGAAAGCAGGATTGATCTGGAGCGCGGGAGAATATGGGAATACAATGATCTGGTTTTCAAACTGGCGTTTGCGGCCGAAAATATGAAAGCTCTTTTATCCAAAACGGTCAAGGAATATGCAAAATAGACATCGAGGCAAAAAGATAGGATTAGTCGCCCCATTCGAGGGAAGTCACCATTATTCCCATTTGATAAAAGGCACGATGGAGAATTTGGGGATGCAGGTAATTCCGGTCGATTACCGTGCTGACCGTGGCAGGCTCCATGTGCTTCTGCCTGCCCTTGATGTTGATGCCATCATCGTAAATCGCGGAGAAGGTATCAATCCGGGCCTGATTCATTCTCTTAAACCGCCGACCTTGCTTTGGTACGGCGAATTTATCTGGTCTCATGATATCGATGCCTTGCGGCGTCGCGCCGAAATTGAAAAACTGGGAGCGGCATTCGATTATGTGGTATGGGAGGGCCATAATGAACCCAGAGCTTTGCAGGTGTTGAGAAACCTCAACTGCTCCAATGTTTCGTATGTTTATCCCGTTCGGCTCGCCCCTAATATTTACCGCAAATTGGAAGTAAAAAAGACGATAGACGTATCTTTCATCGGATCGTTGACACCCAGAAGGGCAGAGATTTTGGACTATCTGTCCAAGAACTGCGGCGCCGAAATCAAGAGATTCTCTACTTATGACCTTGAGGAACAGGTGCAAATTATCAATAAGAGCAGGATCAATCTTCATATCAATTTCGCCAAATTTACAACGCATTCGCAGGTGAATCTTAGAGTAATGGATGTCCTGGGCTGCGGAGGGTTTTGCTTGAGCGAAGCCGTTGAGGTTGAGGAAATGTTTCGTGGCGGCGAGCATTTGGCTTATTTCAAGGCTAACGATTTGGAAGACCTATTGGCAAAAATTGAATATTATCTCGCCAATGAGAAAGAAAGAGAAGACATAGCAATTCGTGGGCATGAGTACTTCTATAAGAATTACAATATGGAAGATACTGTCCTCTCCCTCCTGGACAAAATCGATTTCGAGACCTGGCAGAAAGAAGCCGACCCCAGCGAATATGGATTTGGCCATGACAAATTTGGAGTGCCCACACGGAACATCGTGCGGTTTCAAAATGCTTGCCGGATGATGCTGGACCCTTTATATCCTCACCACCATCACATGCTTGGCTATCGCCTATTTGAGCTCGGACTGAACGAATCGGCAATCTCTTTCTGCCAGAGGGCCTTTGAGCTTTCTCCGGAACGTGCCGAACCCCTTGATATTCTTATCAGGGCATATTTGAAACTCGGCCGGCCTGATGATGCTCGAAAAGCCCTAAATCAAATCTCCTCTATTTCTCCAGATTATGCCGGTATAGAAGAGCTGAATCGGTTACTTAATGTCGGCAATATCCAATACGCATATTCTTAAGATGGCAATGTTGGGAGGTAAACAGTGATAAAGATAGCAGTAATTGGATGCGGTTATTGGGGTCCCAATTTAATTCGCAATTTCAATGAAATTGGCGATGCAGAAATGACAATGGTCAGCGATATTCGTCCAGATAGGTTGCAGGCTGTTTATAGAAAATATCCGAAGGTAGAATTGACCGTTGATCATAACGCAGTTATCGAAAATCCGAATATTGATGCCATCGTTCTGGCGACGCCCGTTGAAACTCATTATCGGTTGGCGAAGGCCGCTATAGAAAATGGCAAGTCGGTATTTATCGAAAAACCTCTCACTTCATCAATCAGCGAGGCTGAAGAGTTAATCGAATTGGCGGATAAACATAAGAAGGTCCTGATGGTAGGCCATACTTTTGTCTATACCGGCGCAGTCCAGAAAATAAAACGGTTAATCGACCAGGGTGAACTGGGAGATATTTACTATTTCGATTCTGTCCGGGTAAACCTGGGCCTTTTCAGGCCGACTGCCAATGTGATTTGGGATCTTGCGCCCCACGATGTTTCGATTATGGATTATGTGCTGGGAGGCGAACCGGAATTTGTCAGCGCCATCGGAGCCTGTCATTTTGATACGGGCGTCGAAAACATAGCCTATCTGACCATTAATTACCCCAACAATCTTTTGGCGCATATCCATGTCAACTGGCTGGCGCCGGTGAAACTGCGCAAGGTTTTGATATCCGGCTCCAAGAAGATGATTGTCTATGATGATATGGAACCTGATGAGAAAATAAAGATTTATGATAAGGGGATTATCTTGAATGATAATCCCGATAATATCTACCAGAAGATGGTGGGGTATCGGATAGGGGATATGCACGCTCCGAAATTGGATTCTACGGAAGCATTGAAGTCGGAATGTGCCCATTTCGTGGATTGTATAGTCAAGAATCAAGTTCCCATTACCGATGGCAGGGCAGGCCTAAGGGTGGTGAGAATTCTTCAAGCGGCGCAATTATCAATGAGCAATAATAGTGAGAAGGTGGATACAAGATGTACCAGAGAATCGCGGATGATGTCAAGATCGGCCAGAACAGTAAAATCTTCGAGTTTGTCAACCTCTATGGCTGTGAGATAGGAGACAATACTAAAATCGGAGCTTTTGTCGAGATACAGAAGAAGGCGCATATCGGCAAGAATTGCAAGATTTCAACTCATAGCTTCATTTGCGAGGGCGTGGTAATTGAAGATGATGTATTTGTGGGACACAATGTCTCTTTCATCAATGACAAATATCCTCGCTCGACAGTGGAAGGCAAGTTGCAGACGGAAGCAGACTGGAAAGTGGTCCCGACCCTGGTGAAGCAAGGAGCCTCCATTGGCACCGGTTCCACTATTTTGTGCGGGGTGACAATTGGGGAAAATGCCATAGTAGGCGCCGGAAGCGTCGTTACGAGGGATGTTCCTGATAATAGCATCGTGGCTGGAGTTCCGGCTCGATTCATAAGAAAAACTAATATTTTGAAAGGAGTAGGAAGTGAATGTTCCATTTCTCGACCTGAAGTTACAGTATAAGGAAATTGGCACAGAAATAACCAGGAGATTTCAAAATATCTTTGAATCATCCTCATTCATATTGGGAAAAGAAGTTCAGACTTTTGAGAATGATTTCGCCCGTTATATCGGCGCAAAATACTGTGTGGCGCTGAATTCCGGCACGTCCGCTTTGCACCTGGCGCTTCTTTCTCAAGTAATCGGGAAAGGCGATGAAGTCATAACTGTTCCCAATTCATTTATTGCCACCGCGGAGGCGATATCATACACCGGAGCGACTCCCGTTTTTGTTGATGTCGATCCAGAAACACTGCTGATGTCGCCGGAGAATTTCGAAAAAGCTATTACACCCAGGACCAAGGCGGTCATTCCTGTCCATCTTTTCGGGCAGGCTTGCGCAATGACCAGGATTTGCTCAATTGCCAAATCGAAAAATATCATCGTGATCGAAGATGCCTGTCAGGCGCATGGCGCAAAATATGGCGAGAAAAACGTAGGCGCCTTTGGCTCGGCGTCGGCATTCAGCTTTTATCCCGGAAAAAATCTTGGCGCTTACGGCGAGGGCGGGGCATTGATAACTGACGATGAAAGGATTTATAATGAAGCTCGGATGCTTCGAGACCACGGGCAATCGCAAAAGCATCATCACCATTCGGTTGGATATAATTATAGGATGGATGCCTTCCAGGGAGCAGTTCTAAATGTCAAATTAAAACGAATTGAGCTCTGGAATAGATTACGAAGACAAAACGCCCAGATGTATGGAAAATACTTGGCCGAGTCTCCAGTCAGATGTATTCGAGAAAATGCGGAAAGCAGAGGAGTATATCACCTGATGGTAGTTCGAGCGCCGCAGAGGGAAAAACTCCGTCAGTTCCTCGATGGGATGGGAATTCAGACCGGCATACATTATCCGATCCCGATTCATCTCCAGAAAGCGTATGATCATTTGGGTCATCAAAAAGGTGATTTCCCGAATTGCGAGTCCGCCAGCGCGGAAATATTGTCGCTTCCAATGTATCCGGAGCTTCTTAAAAATCAGATAAGCTATGTATGCCATTGTGTCAATGAATTTTACAAAGATCGCGGCCAACAAGTCCCTCGTCTCCAGTTTGAAGAGGCCACGGGGGTGTAGATGGAAAAAACAGGGGTCCTTATTGCCGCTCTACGAGATGGGGCGGCATTTTAATTGGGAATAGTTTCCCCACCGGTATGGAAAATAATGCCTGCTGAAATAGACATTCTCTTTACAACTCTATGGTTGTCAAAGGATTACTGATGGCATAGTAATTGTAGAATTCCAAGGTATGAAGATCGCACCCGAGGATTTCCGCCAATCTCAGATCGGTTCGGAGGTCTTATCTCGTGTCCTAAAAGTTGATGACAACATGGCGAGGGTTGTATCAGCCGTCTCATCCATCAGGCAAATTGATGAATCGCAATTCATTAATGAGTATATCGAACATTTAAGGTTCAAATACTCTCCCCAGGAATTATTGGAGCTTTACAACCAGTTTCAGAATCGCATCGGGGAGATTTATAATTTTCAACGCGCTATTGTCTTGAGGGCATTGATGAAGTCCTGCAAAAGGGGATTGACGGTTGAATGTGGAGTTTCTTTCAAGCATCCGGAATCCTTTGGTTTTGGGGAGGGAGTTTTCATCGGTGCTAATGCTTATTTACAGGGACGATTTGACGGACAATTTATTGTCGGGGACAGGAGCTGGCTTGGGCCACAGAGCTATTATGATTGCCGAGCCTTGAGGATCGGGAAATTTGTCGGAATAGGCCCGGGAGTGAAATTCCTCGGCTCCGAACATATAGGCCAGCCAATTGAGAAACCGATTATTACCACCGACTTACTCATCAAGGAAACTGTAATCGAAGACGATGTAGATATCGGGACCGGCGCCATCATTTTGCCCGGCGTGACCATAGGAAAGGGTTCCATAATTGGCGCTGGCGCAGTGGTCAACAATGATATTCCGGAATATGTAGTGGCAGTGGGTGTGCCTGCTAAAGTGGTCAGGAGCCGAAAAAACAATTAAGTTTAAGGACTGAGGTCTTAATGGATAAAACCAATAATCTTGAAGGTTCAAGGGTTCTCATAACCGGAGGCGCTGGATTGATCGGCTCACATATCGCCGATCAGTTGGTGTTACGGGAGGTAAATGAGATTATAATTGTGGATAACCTCACTCGTGGCCGCCTTGAAAATCTCAATTGGGCTCGCAGTTGCGGAAAAATCAAAATTGTTGAGGGTGATATCCGTGACCCAGAGTTGATGATGGAATGCACTAAATCGGTCGATTATGTCTTCCATCAGGCGGCCATCCGTATCACCGAATGCGCCGAATACCCGCGAGGCGCTATGGAGGTCATTGGCAACGGCACTTTTAATGTATTGGATGCGTGCATACGGAATAATGTTAAGAAAGTGGTGTCGGCATCATCGGCTTCCGTCTATGGTATGGCGGATCAGTTTCCCACTTCAGAAAGCCACCATCCCTATAATAATGAAACGATCTATGGCGCTTTTAAGCTTGTCAATGAGGCAATGCTTAAGGCGTTTCATTCTATGTATGGGATGGAGTATGCGGCATTAAGGTATTTCAATGTTTATGGGCCGAGGATGGATGTTTTTGGCGCTTATACTGAAGTAATGATTCGATGGCTCGATGCTATCGACGATTGGATTTCCCCAAAAATATTTGGGGATGGAAGTCAGTCGATGGACTTTATATATGTTGGCGATGTTGCCCGCGCCAATGTCCTGGCGATGGAAACTCCCTGCATCAACAGAGCTATAAATATCGGTTCCGGCAAAGAAACAAGCCTTGCGGAATTATTGAATTTAATGCTGGCGGTAACCAAGTCCGATCTACGGCCAGAGTATGCTCCTGAGAGAAAGGTTAATCCGGTGCGCCGACGACTGGCGGACATTACATTAGCCAGAGAGCTTCTGGGCTTTGAAGCGAAGGTTTCTCTGCAGGAAGGTTTGCAGGAGCTGGTAAAGTGGCGGAAAGCGATGAAGGAATCAAAGCAGAAATTGGCATTGAAATGATGATACCGCTAACCAAACCATATATCTCTGAGGAAGAGGTGATTGCCGCTTCGGAGGTAATCCGCTCGGGCTGGCTTACTCAGGGTCCGAAGGTTGAGGAATTGGAGAAGAAATTTGCGGAGTATGTGGGGTGTGCCGATGCTGTTGCGGTTTCATCCTGCACCACCGCCTTGCATCTCTGCTTGATTGTTGCCGGCATTGGTCGAGGAGATGAAGTAATCTGCCCATCCTACACCTTTATCGCCACTCCCAACGCAATTGTCTATGTCGGCGCCAAACCTATTTTCGTCGATATCGATCCGCGCACTTATAATGTCGATCCGGATAAAATTGAACAGGCTATAACAAAAAATACAAAGGCGATTTTGCCGGCATATCAGGGAATTGCCACGGGAGTCGAAAAGATAAGGATAATTGCCCAGCGCAATAATTTGACTGTGGTGGAAGATGCCGCCCCGGCCATCGGAGCTTTATATAATGATAAGAAGCTGGGATCAGAAAGTTCTTTGTGCTGTTTTAGTCTCCACCCGCGAAAAGTCATAACTTGCGGTGAGGGAGGGTTGATTGCCACGAATAGCATCAATGTCGCCGAGAAGCTGAGGAAGCTCCGCCACCATTCCATGTCGGTTTCCGACCTTCAGCGTCATAAAAGCGATGACCTTATATTTGAATCATATCCGGAAGTCGGCTATAATTATCGAATGACTGATATCCAGGCCG
>PFXJ01000050.1 GCA_002791595.1 candidate division Zixibacteria bacterium CG_4_9_14_3_um_filter_46_8 | reverse complement strand
GAACTTCGAAATCCTTTAAGAGGTTTATTGAATCTGATTAAACCTATTGGCAAATGATCTGAATGAAGGATAATAATATGGATTCATTATACAGCGTTGAAGATACAAGATGGATGTGGGAGGAGCTGGAAAAAATAGGTGTCCGCTCTTTGAGAAGCGCGGGAGAGGTGGATAAGATCCTTTCCAAACCAACTGGCACCGTTTTAGTTGTTATAAATTCAATCTGCGGATGTGCAACTGCCCATGCGCGCCCTGCGGTGGGGCTGGCGCTACAGAATAAAGTCATCCCCGACGATTCGGTTACTGTTTTTGCGGGCGTGGATCGGGAGGCCACTGCCAGGGCCCGCGAGCATATAACCGGTCAGCCGCCATCCTCCCCATCCATAGCATTATTTAAGAATGGCAGACTGGTATTCATCCTCCACCGAAGTCGGATTGAAGGGCGGACCGTTGAGGCCATCACCGAGGATTTAGTAAGTGCTTTTGATCAGCATTGCACCTCTTCCTGATCGGCAGTCCTTCGCAACTATCTTTGAAGACTTGCCGATTGGATAATTCTGATCGATATCTTCTGCCAAAATCATAAGTAATTTGGGGCGAAAGCTCGCTCTTTAACAGACCTTAGAGGAAAGCCAGACCTCCCGAGTTAAGTCTTCAACTATTTTTATCCCCGAAAGTCGATTAGATCTTTAAATCGAATAATTCTCTTTCCTTCAGGAATTCATAATAATATATTTGATTTCAGCCAAATTCCTTCTTAATGTGAAAATGGCTTTGAATTCTGAATTTGACCAATCAATTCAATGTCTGGCGCTTTATAAAATATGAATGTTATCTCTTAAGCCTCTGACAGGATTAAACATAGCATCGGAGATAAGAAAAGGTGTATTTTAAGCCTCACAGCAACAATATTTTCAGCCATTTGCGGGGCTGGTTTAATTATTACATAAGATATAAATTTCGATGCTTCATCCAAATGGATTCATATAGTGTGGTGATGCGTTCTTATTTGAAAGAAATGAAATTGATTGACCGATGGAATCTCCATAAGCTCCAAATTGAGCCGATAGTTCCTAGGAATGCTGAAAAGCTTTATGCCTTAGTGTACCCCTGGCGCAGACGTGAGCTACGGGAGCTTCTTGAAAATAATTCCCTTTGTTTCGTAGGCAAACTTAATGGCAAAATAATTTCCTATTCATTGAATTCAATCGGAGGAATAGACCCGAAAATCGAAAGGGATCTTGGACTCGAAATCCCGATGGGACCAAGGGATGTTTGGGGCGTTGATATAGTGGTTGCTCCCCCGGCTCGTGGGAAAGGCGTTGAGTTTAGCATTTTCAAAAATGGCAGCGAATTTTGGAGGTCAATGGGGATGGAATATCTTTATGCTTCGGTATCGCTGAGAGATAGAGGAAGCCTTAAAATGCACAAAAGGGTGGGTTTCAAGCCAATATACATCCATTACCTCCGCCGCCGTTTCGGCTTCCAAAAATCTCAACTAATGCCAATTGATAATAAATCTGTCGCAATTGCCGAAAGGGCAGCAAAGGGTGCGAATATTAGTTTTCTTTGGAAATAATTCCGGTCTTTACTCAAACGCCTTTTAGGGGTATCTTTGAATGTACTTCAAACCGATACGCTATCGTACCCGTTCCTATCTAAGGGACTGGTATTCTTATTATATCAAATATAAGCTACGCTCGCGAATACAGTTGGATTCATTTAGCATTGTAATGCGGGTTCCATTTGGGCAAATGGCACTTATCGAATACAAAATAATCAACAAGTACGAATTGGAAATAATAGAACCCGAGAAAGCGGAAAAGCTATTAAGATTGGTTTACCCATGGAGGAGGCGTGAGTTCAAGCAGTATTTCAAGAACAACTCCGTTTGTCTGGTCGGAAAGAAAGGGGATCAGATTGTTTCCTATGGATGGAACTCCATTGGAAAAGTAGATCCGAAGATACAAAGGGAATTGGATTTGAATATCCCAATGGGGCCCAAAGATATCTGGGGGGTGGATATTGTAGTTGCCCCTCCGTATCGTGGCAGAGGAGTGGGATTTTCTGCCTTTCAACATGTCAACGATTATTGGAAAGCAAAAGGAATGGAATACCTCTATGATTGCGTTTCAGTTAGAAATAGGGGCAGTCTAAAACTACACAAGAGAGTCGGCTTTAAGCCAATATATATACATTATCTTCACAGATGGTTTGGATTCCAGAAGTCCAATTTAATGCCCATTGATGAGCATTCCATCAGTTTGGCCAATAAAGCCGCCAAAGGGATCAATATCGGTTTCCTCTGGAAATAATCCCTGCCCCTAAGTAACTCTCTTTTTCTCCCCAACTGGTGAATGCCGCCAGACGATGACACCATGCGCATTCGGTCCCCAGATGTTAGGGACGATATTTTTTCAGAATCAAAGCTACGTTATGCCCGCCGAAACCCAGCGAATCTGTCAGGGCGAAGTTGATTTTCCTCTCGGTAACGCGATTCGGAGAATAATCCAAATCGCACTCCGGGTCCGGAGTCTCGTAGTTGATGGTCGGATGTATCTTGTTGTCCCTTATAGACAGGGTGCAGATTAGCGCTTCGATGGCGCCGGCGGCTCCAAGCAAATGCCCGATTGCCGATTTGGAAGCGTTAATAGTCAGCTTGAAAGCGTGTTCACCAAACGTTCTCTTGACAGCTTTGGTTTCGGCTATATCGCCAAGTAGTGTGGAAGTGCCATGAGAATTGATATAATCAATATCGGTCGGTTCAAGTCCGGCATCATTGAGTGTTGCCTGCATCAACAGCGAAGCTCCACTTCCTTCAGGGTCCGGCGCAGTCCAATGGTAAGCATCCGAAGACATCCCGTAGCCGACGATCTCCGCATAAATTTTAGCTCCCCTGCATTTGGCATGTTCCAGTTCTTCTAAAATCATTATGGCAGAACCTTCCCCTAAAACGAAACCATCCCTGTTCTTATCAAAAGGGCGCGATGCTTTTCCCGGCTGGTCATTGCGGGTGGACATTGCCTTTATCTTGCAAAATCCGGCGATGGCGAATGGGACGATGGAGGATTCTGTGCCTCCAGTTATCATTATATCCGCATCTCCTCTTTGAATCAGCCGATAGGAATCGCCGATGGCGTTAGCGCCCGATGAGCAAGCGGACACTGTCGTATAGCTCGCATTCTGAAGGTTGTATTTGATTGAAACTAAGCTGGGCATCATATCACAAAACATCATCTGCAGTAAGAACGGCGATAAGTGTCGGGAGCCTTCTTGGCGATACAGTTCATATTGGCTAAGAAGGGTCGTTATGCCGCCGTTGGTGCACCCTATTATTGTTCCAGCTCTGATGGGATCGTAATCTTGAGAGGTAAGTCCGGCATCCCCAAACGCCTCTTTGGCCGCGACCAGTGCATACTGATGAGATACATCAATGCGGCGAGCTTCTTTTGGCTCAAAATAGTTGGCAGGATGATAGTTTTTGATCTCCGCCGCAACCCTCGATGGAAATCCGCTAGCGTCGAACTTGGTGATCAAGCCGGTGCCGGAACGGCCGGCAAGTAATCCTTCCCACAGTTGTGGGACTGTCAATCCAAGCGGCGAAATCGCTCCCAGGCCAGTTACAACGACTCTTCTATTCATCTTTTATTTACCCTGCATCAGAATTTAAGGTTTGAGCACAAAATAATTATAATAAAGCCAGAATGTGTTAATTGGCAAGAATTTTCGATGACGAATTTCTTTTTTTCTTCAATGCCAACCAACTTCTCGCAATGAAATGAATGGGATTGGCCGAAGAACTGGACAGGAGTTTGAAACGATGTCAGAGGTGCAAAGCCAATATTTGAGGCGGTCGAATCCCTGCCGATCTGACAATTACGAATTTCTCATATTGATCAGAAATCCGCATTGGCCGCATCGGTCTTTTTTCAAATTGACTATATTGATTCGGTAGCCGCTTCGCGAAATGAGCAGGGCGCCGCATGCTGGGCAGAAGGTATCGGATGTTCCTTCAATGTGCAAATTACCGACATAAACATAATCCATTTTCTCTTTCGCGATTAGGTAAGCAATCTTTAGGATTTCAGCCGAAGTGGCCGGATTATCCAGTTTGTAAGTAGGGAAATAGCGTGAGAAATGCAACGGCGTTCCACGTGGAACATTCCCCAACCAATCGACTAACTTCGTAATTTGCTCAACGGAGTCATTGAGGCCGGTGATAAGCAAATTTGTGATTTCTATATGTACTCCCCTTTCAATGGCTTTTAATATCGTATCCTGCACATTTTTCAACCGTCCATGACAGATTTTTCGATAAAAGCTGTCCTCGATTGATTTTAGATCAATATTTATAGCATCGATATGCGGCAAAAGCTCATTGAGAGGATCCAACATTACATAGCCATTGGTAACCAAAACATTGAAGCCACCTTGATCGCGCACCAGGGGCATTGTATCAAGAAGGTATTCAAACCAAATGAATGGCTCGGTATAAGTATAGGCGACTCCGATTGAATTTTCGTTTCTTGAGATTGATGCCATTGCCTCCGGCGAGATATAATCGGTGGGAGCTTTTTCCTGTGATATATTCCAATTTTGGCAGTTGGCGCACTTAAGATTGCATCCATTCGGACCAGTCGAGAGTATCACACTTCCGGGATAGAAATGATAAAGTGGTTTTTTCTCGATGGGGTCAATGCACAGAGATACTACTTCTCCATAGTTGGTGACCACCATCTCGCCATTATTGTTATAGCGTCCCTGGCAGATTCCTCTTTGGCCTGCTTTTAGAACACAGCCGACCGGACAAAGCGAGCATTTGATCTTGCCATCTTCCCGAGAGCTGAAATATTTACCGATTCGTTCCATAAATTAGAAAGACCACCTTTTGATTATGTGTCATAACATAAATATATCGCCTTAAATTGTCAATGGCCATAAAAGCGAATTGGCTTTAAAGAAGCAACAATTCGAAGGAATTAATTGGTCCGCGCATCAAGCCATAAGCAACGGATTATGATGTTGCTGTAAATTGCATTGACATCATTGAGTGCTTATTATAACTTCATTAGGATATGATACTATCCCGCCTCGCAGCTTTCCGTTGGCGAAACCAGGTATTCAATGGTAGAAGCCTCGCACAAACAAGAACAACCATCTGACTATTTTGAGTGAGATGAGGAGATTAGATGACGATTGAGGAAAAGCCCTGAAAATGGATTGAGCTTTTTTGCAATAACAATGATAATCCTGCGAATTTAAAGCATTTCTCCCAACCGAATGATAGTTGCATTTTCACCATGCATTCGTCAGGGTAATTTTTGAAAGGAAGTTTGCCGATAATCATCGGAATTATGAAACCAAGACTTTATAAGAACTTACTGCGTGTTCTATATATTTTGTCCATTGCGGTGTATATATATTTTCTGACCGATGGCTGGTCGTTTTATGAAACGCCATATCAAGAGCGGCCGCATATGGAACAACGATATCGCAATCTCAGGCCAGCCGGATTTAGGGGGCATACCTTTGGGGTGATAGGTTCCCTGATGATGATCTTCATGTTGCTTTATTCCGCCAGAAAAAGGATGGAAAGATTTCAAAAGGCAGGAAATTTATCGCATTGGCTTGACATTCATATTTTCTTTGGAATAATGGGGCCGCTTCTGATTGTGCTCCATACATCATTCAAGGTGCAAGGTTTGGTCGCGGTTAGTTTCTGGTCAATGGTAGCGGTGGCTTTAAGCGGCGTTTTTGGCCGCTATCTCTATATCCAGATACCCCGCAACATTCTGGGCAACGAGCTTAGCACAGACGAGTTGGAGAAAATTAACAAGGAAATGGCTGATAGATTGAAGACGGATTTCAATTTGGATGATGAGCTTTTGAGTATAGTGGAGGAGAGTGCTGCGCCAAGATTAGCTCCTGATGCCGGAATTGCCAAAATGCTCCTCCTTCTTCTTGTTAATGATCTATCCCTACGATTCGGATTGCGCAAAATACCTGCAGACTTAGCGGCCAGACTTGAAATGCCTCCAAAGCTATTGCATCTCCTGTGGAGACGGGCGAGGCAACGCGGGCTTTTGCGGATGCGGACAATGCTTGCCAATCAAGTTCATCAGCTTTTTCATTATTGGCATGTCGTCCATAAACCGTTTGCGGTTATAATGTATGTGATTATGGTTATTCATATTGCCGTTGATGTTTTGATGGGATACAGATGGATATTTTGAAGGCAACGACCATCATTGGGGGGTTGGCAATGGTTTGGGTGGTGGCGTTAACTCATCCTGCCTCCGCGCAGCTTTCGCCCGGAGATTTGAGCAGTCCACACGAATCACTTGAGGGATTGGAGAATTGCCAGAAATGCCACGCTTTCGAGAAGAAAATATCGGCGGAAAAATGCTTGAGTTGCCACAGCACTCTAAAGGTAAGAATCGATTCGGGAAAAGGATTGCACTCTAATCCAGAATATCGGCTCTGTGAAAACTGCCATGTCGAGCATCAAGGAAGAGATTATAAATTGATTTGGTGGCAACAAGGAGAGCAGAATTTCGCCCATTCTACCACCGGTTTCAAGCTGGAGGGGAAGCACACCAAATTGGATTGCCGGAAATGCCATCTGCCTGATTACATTGCGGAGAAGTCGAAAATGGCGGCTGAAGGGATCATTTTGGGACAAACTTATCTTGGAATGAGCCGGGAATGCCGGGGATGCCATGCCGATGAACATCGAGGCCAATTGAATTTTAATTGCGCCGGGTGCCATACTGAGGAACAATGGAGGCCCGCACCGAAGTTTAATCATAGCGGAAGCGCATTTGTTCTCAATGGTCGTCATTCGGCTGTGGAATGCGAAAAATGCCATTTGCTGATAGAGGACAATAGGAGCGAGAACGACAAAGATTATCGGAAATACACCGGCATTGCGCACAAGGAATGCCTCGATTGCCACAAGGATGTCCATGCCGATAAATTTGGTCAGAACTGCGAAAAATGCCATAGCCCAGTAGGTTGGAAAACCATCATTCAGGGCGGCTTTGATCATTCTCTGACATTATATCTCTTGCAGGGAAGACACGCAATTGTCAAATGCGAGAAATGCCATGGTTCGGGATATGCTAAGAAAAAACCCAAATTCGCAAAATGTATTGACTGCCATACCGACTATCACGGAGGGCAATTCGTTAAGAGGCAAATGGGAGGAAATTGCGATGAGTGCCATACGGTGAATGGTTTTAGCCCTTCTACATACACACTACAAAGCCATCAGGAATGCGACTATCCATTGACGGGGAGCCATAGGGCGGTGGCGTGTAATTCCTGCCATATAAAATCCGAGACCGAAAAGGAATTGCCTACGACCCGTATCCGTTTTGAATCCCGGCGCTGTCTGAGCTGTCATAAAGATCCCCACAAAGGAGAAGTGGACAAATATGTAAGTGCGGACGGATGCGAGTTTTGTCACAATGTGGAAAGTTGGGATAGGGTAGTTTTCGATCATAGCAAGACCAAATTTCCCTTGGAAGGAAAGCATAGCTCGGTGCAATGTCGAGCTTGTCACCTGTTGCTTGGAGTGAATGATAGCTGGAAGGAAATCCAGTTTCGCCACCTCTCCAATTCCTGTATAAGTTGCCATAAAGATGTGCATCTGGGGCAATTTACAGAATTGATTGTAGCGGAAGGACAGCAGAAGGAATTCACAGAATGCGGCCGCTGTCATATTCCCAAGAACTGGAAGGCGGCGAAGTTTGATCATAACCGAGATTCGAAATTCAAATTGGATGGAGCTCATCGACCAGTAAGATGCGAGCAATGTCACAAAAAATCGATTTCCAACGACGTTCAATTTACGATATATAAGTTGGCAGAGACCAGTTGTAGTTCCTGTCATCGGACTCAAATTGAGAGATGATTCATGAGATATGCCAAGTTCCTTTTGACTCTGCTGTTAATCTTCCCGGCGACCGTGGTAACCGGTCAGCCCGGGAAAGATAATGTCAATCCACATGGTGACATTAAATGGGACTGCGGAGTATGTCACAATACGGGTTCGTGGGCGATTAAGAGCGACCAATCAGGTTTCAATCACGATGAAACCGGTTTTGGACTGGTAGGCTCTCACCGTTTTGCAAGATGCGCGGCCTGCCACAAGGACTTGAAGTTATTTAATGTCGGATCGGCTTGCGCCGACTGCCATACAGATATGCACCAGGGGCAATTGGGGAATAACTGCGATAACTGTCACACACCTAATAGCTGGGAAAATCGTAAAGACGTCTTTGAAATCCATTCGCGACGCGGCTTTCCGCTGGTGGGAGTGCATTCCATTGCCGATTGCGGAGCATGTCACATAAATCAGGAGCACAACGAATTTACCGGTGTCCCGACAGATTGCAATGGATGTCACCAGGAGGATTTTCAGGCCGCCGCAGACCCTAATCATATGCGGGCCGGATTTTCATCGCAGTGCCAATCCTGCCATTTACCGATCGCGACCAGCTGGGTGAAAACTATGTATCAACACACTTCTCTGTTTATATTGCGCGCATCGCATTTAAATTTGGAATGCAGTAATTGTCATGCAACGTTATATAAAGGGACATCGGCGGAATGTGCAGAATGTCATTTAGATGATTACCAAGGAGCAGAAGACCCTTCGCACACTGCGGCGGGATTTCCCACAGATTGCGTAATTTGTCATGATGAAACCCAGTGGGTTGTGGCCACTTTCGACCATTTGCAATCAAGCGGATATGAGTTAAGGGGCGCCCATCAATTCATTTCCTGTAATACCTGTCATATTAACAATCAGTATAGTAATCTTCCCCAAGAGTGTTTTGGATGCCACCAAACTGATTATAATGAATCATCAGATCCAAATCATAAGCAGGGGAATTATCCGCAGGATTGCGTCATGTGCCATAATGAAAACGCCTGGCGGCCATCTTCGTTTGACCACAGCTCTACCGGATTTCCCCTGATCGGAGCGCATTTGGCAGTACCCTGCACCGATTGCCACATTAACAATCAATATGCCGGGACGCCTAATGATTGTTATTCTTGTCACGTCAGCGATTACAACTCGGTGAGCGATCCCAATCACGTGCAGAATAATTTCAGCCATACTTGCACCCAATGCCATAGTACGAATGCTTGGTCTCCGGCGACCTTTGATCATAATCTAACCGATTTCCCATTAACCGGAGCCCATACTACACTGGAATGCCTCGCCTGCCATGCCAACGGTTTCAGCGGGACGCCGACCGATTGCTATACTTGCCATATCAATGATTA
>PFXJ01000103.1:9142-18766 GCA_002791595.1 candidate division Zixibacteria bacterium CG_4_9_14_3_um_filter_46_8 | reverse complement strand
TTTTTCGATTATCAAGTTATCAATTGGGAAAAGGTGATTTTCAGAGAGAATCCCACTGTGCTTCTTCAAAAGGTGTCATATCCGATTCTAAACGAGTTCTTTTATTTTTGTTATACTTCATATTATTTCCTAATACTCGTCCTGGGAATCTATTTATACATTCATAAGAGGTATAAGGCATTCGAGAAGATGGTAACAGCATCGTCGATCGCCTTTTACACATCCTATTTGTTCTTTATTCTCTATCCTGTCGAGGGCCCGAGATATGCTCTTGCGGGGCATTATTTGATGAATCCAAAAGGATATATATTCGTGCCATTGGCTAATTTTGTAATAAATTCGGCCGGATTGCGCGGGGGCTGTATGCCTTCATCCCACGTTGCGATTGGGGTGGTAACAGCGATTCTAAGCATACGTTATGCAAAGGAGCTTTCCGCATATTATACATTATTAGGTATTGGGCTGACAATCGGGACATTTTGGGGGAGATTCCATTATGTTTCCGATGCAACAGCGGGAATTGTGTTGGGTATCATTGCGGTTTGGCTGACCGAAAAAATTTATGGATTCAGAATGAAGAAGGATTCGAGGCGAAGCACATTGCTTTAGGAAAATCAATCGAAATTCTTGAAAAGATTAAGGAATTCTGATTGTTTGCGCCGCTCATCAAAGGCCCAACCGATCTCCGCCCCCAATAACAGGATGAATGCGCTATAATAGATCCAGAATACTGCTACTACTAAAGTCCCGAAACTGCCATACACTTTGCTGTAATCGGTGTAATTGCTGATATAAACGTCAAATAGAATTTTTGCAACCTCCCAAAATACTGCGGCAAAGAATGCCCCCACAATAGCCGATAGTAGGGGGACATAGCGGTAGGGCATAAATTTATAAATCAGAGTGAACAAGACCATAGATACTATCACCGGAAGCACAATCTGAATCATTTTCGATAGAAGCCCTATTTCTGAAAGACTTATGTTTATGATCGGGACCGGCCTCTGCGATGCGAATGCATAAATGGCGGTAAGCATCAAAGATAGGATTAAGGTTAGAATGGAGATAGGGACCAGAATCATCGATAATATTTTGCTTTTCCAGAAGGGCCGCCCATCCTCCACCTTCCACACGGCATTTACAGAATTTTCCACAGCGGCGAAGATGCGAGATGCGGCCCATATTAGTCCGATAATGCCCAATGCGCCGAAGACCTCTTTTTTCCGCATGAAATCTTCCAGAAACGCAATAATTGATGTGGTGGATGATGGTATGATGGCGAGCAGGAATTTGGTAACATCATCAAAAGCTTTTTCAGATGAATTGAGGATATACCCTGCGACCGACACAAAAACCAGAAGCAATGGGATAATCGATAGCACGGCATAGAATGAAATGGCCGCGGCCATAAGCGAAACATTGTCCTTGAAAAAAGTATAGATATAAACATCCTTGATGATAGCCGAAGCGAATTTAGCGAACTCAATAATTCGGGAAATGATGCGCGACATAAGGCGGCGCCCGATTGGTTTCACATCGATCGGATTGCTCTCAGTATTTTTTCGGTAGATAGCCATTATTTTCAAATAATTCCTTAAGCCATGATTCATCGCGGATACTCACTCCCGACTGGCGTGCCTTGGCGAGTTTGCTTCCAGGATTTTCCCCTGCTATCACAAAATCTGTTTTGTTCGAGACGGAGGATGACACTTTCGCCCCCAATAATTCCAGTTTTTCCTTTGCTTCTTCCCTGCTGAATAAAGATAGCGTGCCGGTTAACACAAAGGTTTTTCCAGATAAGGGAAGCTCCGAGAGACGCTTCTTTTCAAATGGAAAACTGACTCCCCCTGCCTTTAACCGTATAAGAAATTCCTTATTTTTCTTCTCTTGAAAATAATCAGATATAGCTTTAGCCACTATCGGACCTATCTCATTCACGGACATGAAGTCCTCGATACTTTTTGTGGATATCTCATCAATCGAGCCATACTGCTTGGCCAAGACTGCCGCGAGATGCCCGCCAACGTTTGGTATTCCCAGAGCAAAAATAAGCGACTTCAGCGAAGGATGGCGTGACTTGTCAATAGCCTCGATGATATTTTGGGCGAGCTTGTCGCCCATTCTTTCCATATCGAGAAGATTTTCCTTAGTCAAGAAATACAAATCGGCCGCATCCTTTATGATGCCCCGGTCCAACATCTGTTCGGCGATTTTATAGCCCAAACCGTCGATGTCCATTGCCGCTCTTGAAATGAAATGACTAATATATTCCTTTTGCTTGGCGGGGCAGGCGACATTGGTGCAACGGGTGGCCGCTTGAACCTCCAGACGCTCCGTTCCCGCCCCACAGATGGGGCACTTTTCCGGCATCAGGAATTCTCTCTCATCACCAGTTCGCCTGCCGATGATCACTTTCACTACCTCCGGAATCACATCACCGGCCCTTTGAATAATGACAGTGTCTCCAATACGCACATCCTTGCGTTTCAGTTCATCTTCATTGTGAAGAGTCGCCCGGCCGACAGTAACTCCGCCGACTCTGACCGGCTTTAAGATTGCTATCGGTGTGAGGGCGCCGGTTCTGCCGACACTTACAATTATGTCCTCGACCGCCGTTTGCTCCTGCGAAGGAGGGAATTTCCAGGCGACCGCCCAACGTGGGCTTCTCGACAGCTCACCAACTTTTTTCCTCAACGCAAAATTGTCAAGTTTGACTACTGTGCCATCTATTTCGAAGGAATGAGATTCGCGGTTCGCCAGGATGCGGTGATACTTCTCAATGACCGCATTCCTATCCGCACATAGATATGCCGGTTCGGGTGTCTTGAACCCCCAACGATACAAGTATCTCCAAAGCAGGTTTTGGGAATCAATCTTTGACCCTTCGACTATTCCGATACCATAGGCAACAAAATCCAATGGACGAGAGGCTGTGACGGCGGAATTTAGCTGCCTGACCGCGCCGGCGGCGGCGTTCCTGGGATTGGCAAATGCTTCCTCGCCCTTATCCAACCTCGACTCGTTCAACTTTTCAAAATCATTCTTACTCAGCAACACTTCCCCACGAACTTCCAGTAGTGAAGGCGTATTATCTTCGCTTTGTAACCGCAGAGGAATTGCCCCGATAGTCTTCAAATTGGACGTAACCTCCTCACCCATAGTGCCATCCCCTCGAGTAAGCCCGGTCGTTAGAATTCCCTTTTCATAGATGAGTTCAACCGCCAGCCCGTCATACTTGGGCTCAATTGTGTATTCTATATGATCTTCGGCGACTTCCGACAATTCAAGAATTCGCCGATGGAAATCGAGGAATTCATTTTCCTCATTGGCCTTGTTAAGGGAAAGCATCGGAAGCCGGTGGGGCACGCTCTTGAAGGATTTTAGAACAGCCCCACCAATCCTTTGAGTGGGGCTGTCCGAGGTTCTTAGTTCGGGATGATCTTTTTCCAGTTGGATGAGTTGATCGAAAAGCCGATCATATTCGGCATCAGAAATTTCAGGATCATCAAGAACAAAATAGCGATGATTATGATAATCTATGAGCCTATGGAGCTTTTCCGCTTCCTCAACCAATAGTGTCGTAACCTTGCTCAAGCAAGAAACCTCAAAGAAGTAAAAAGCTCAGTGCGAATCATCCGCCCCGGCGGCCATGCGTTCCGCCCAGGAATTTGTCCTTCTTCTTGCGCATCACTCCGCGGGCATCGTGACGCATGCGATCGCGGGCAAAATCCTTAAATTGCTCCCTGCTTCCCGACCTTCTCCGTTGTTCTTCGGCCAACCTCTGATGTTTGAGCTTATCAGACTTTGCATCTTCGATCGGTTCCTTTTCTTCCGGACTGGTTTCTTCGTTTTTGTTTTCTTCATCTTGCATAAATGTCTCCTCTTTGGAGTTTTATGAAAAGTAGCATTATGAAATCAATTTGTCAATGCCGATTCTTGGGTTGGTTTGGGTTGTTCCGCTTAAATGGCGAGAGTTCCGATGAAGCCGCCAGACCCGGGCGCAAAAATTTTTCGGTCGCCACCGCCACTGAATAATCCAAAGATTCCTCGGGCTTACCCCCAAGCAGTAATGCCACCATGAATGCCGCGCTCAGCAGATCCCCACAACCGGTGGCTTCACCTCTGCGCGTCTTTTTGAGTCCAGGAATCGCATGATGGGATTTGAAGGTGCTGTTTTCCGAATAGAATAACACTGCTCCTTTGCTCCCCAATGACAAAATTGCCATTTTGGGCTCAAAAGACATCAAGTTCGTGCCCAGAGCTTCGATAAGGGAGGGGGTGGGTCTTCGAAATGGTTGAGATGGATAGAAAAAGGTCATGGCCTCTTTAAAATTCATTTGGATAATGTCCGGGATCCCAAGGTACCGTTTCCAATTGTCAGGACGCCGATAAAATCTTCGTCCGTCCTTGTCTATGCCCAAAACCAAACTATGAATGTCCATATAAATTATACCATTGTAGGCATCCCTAAGTTTCATCAATGTCCCAAGTCCAACGTCATATCCCGAGATAAAATTCACCAATATCATATCGCAAGCAAGAAGGTGGGATATTTTTCCCCACGTCAATTTGCTGACACGGTGTTTTAGATTCTCATCCTTACCCTTTTCGCCGATATCGCGCAATTCCACGCAGGGATTATTCGTCTTGAGTTCATAGAGACCGCTGCAATCGATATTGCACTTGCCCTCAAGATAAGCGGATAATTTCTCTTTAATATCATATCCGAAGTTCGCGGCAGGTTTAAGCTGAATCTGGCCCCTGCTCAAGTAATGAATCCCCAAAAGGTTATACATTATTCCCCCAAGATCTTCAAGCAAAAAGCCATTTCCAATTATGCGGTCGTAGTTGATGGTGCCAATGATTCCCACCGAAGGCTTATTAGCCATAAGGAGAGGTCTCACTAAATCCTGTCGAGAATTATCTTCATCCGTTCTATTACTTCTTCGGGGGTCAGTTCCTTCATACAGCGGAAATGGCTCTCCGGGCATTTCATAGGACCGTGACTCGAACAGGGACGGCAATAAAGGTTTCGCTTTTCCGCAATAATGTTATTCTTCCCCACTGGATAGAATCCGAAAGCGGGAATGGTCGGTCCAAAAATTGTCAATACCGGAGTTTTAACTGCCGAAGCGAGATGACCGGCCGCGGAATCATTGGCTACGACAAACGATGATCGCGCAAAAAGGGCGGCCGTATCCATTATAGAGAAATCGCCGGCTGAGATGGCCCAGTCCGCCGGAGGAAGGGTCTTACTTATTTCAAGGCATAGTGCGCTATCATCCTTTGAACCGGCTAAAATGAGAAGAAAATGCCTGTCCGATAGAAAATATCTCGCCACGTGAGAGTAATAAGATGCTGGCCACCGTTTGGTGGCCCAGACCGATCCCGGGGCGATTGACACAATATTCCTGCTTTTGCCTGCCAGGATATTGGAGATTAGGTTATCGGCTTTTTGGAAATTTTCTTTTGAAGGATAAACAAGCACGGGGAAACGGTCTGCTTCAATCCCCGTCTGATGTGCCAACAAAAGCATTCGTAAAATCTGATGACCGGTAGGAGGGTATTCAATTGATTCGGTATAGAAAACATACCCCGGTGCCGAGAAAAATCCAATCCGTTGGGGGATTCCTGCCAAGAATGCGATTAATGAACTGCGAACCGATCGATGAGGAATGACCGCTTTATCAAAAGACATTGACCCGATTTTTCTAACGGCAGGCAAAAATGAAAGGCCATCCCCGGTTCCCTTTTTGTCCAATTCCATAACGCTATCCACATCTTGATTATTCTGCAAGAGCTCTGAAAGCCCTGCCCGGCAGAGAAGATGAACTTCACTGTCCTTCAATTTCAATGCCCGGATCAAAGGAAGCGTTAATAATAAATCTCCCAAGAAGGCAGTCTGAATTACCAGGGTTTTCACTTAATTCTCCTCCTAAAAACCTGGAGCACGGTCTGAATCTCATCCACTTTCAAAAGGCGACACATTCCCAAGTAGCTAATAATATACCCTCCCAATAGGGCCAACAACATAGTTCCCCTTGTAAATCCGCTAGCGGTAGAGGAATTAAGATGCATTACGTTGCAAACATATAGAGTTATTCCCGCGAGCAATATATTTACAGATAGTGTCTTCATTAGGAAATCCGCAAGTTTGACGATTCGGATTCCTCGCAACTTGATCCGCAACACATGCACCAAAGCCGACATATTTATGATTCCGGAAATGGTAGTGGCCGCCGCGAGTCCCAAGAATCCAAATCGCCTCATTAAAATCAAATTCAAGATTATATTCACTATTACTGCGAGAATACCGACCTTGGTCGGACTGCGTGTGTCGTGCATCGCAAAAAATACCTGAGATGTCACCCTGACTGTGCCAAACGCAAATAATCCCAGAGCATAAATCCGCAGGACATTCACTGTGGCTGTAGTATCTTCAAAATGAAATTTACCATGCTGATAAATAGCCCCGACGATCGGGTAAGCCGCGGAGAGGATGAAAAATATCGCTGGAATCATAAGAAAAAGCGTGAAGCGTAGCGATGAAAGATACTCTTCCTTCAAGCCAACCATATCTCCTGAAGAGAATTGCATCGATAATTTGGGCAGACTTACTGACGCAACCCCGACTGCGAAAAGCCCAAGAGGTAACTGCATCAATCGGTATCCATAATTTAAGTATGAGAGGCTTCCCTGAGGCAATAGCGACGCCAGCAATGTCGCCACAAAGAGATTGATCTGGATAGCGGCTGTTCCAACCGATGCTGGAACCATCAGACGAAATACTTTGCGGATTCTTTCATCCTTGAAATTTAATTCTGGTTTGAATTTGAAACCGATCCGTAGCAGGGCGGGGACTTGGAAGGCAAGCTGGCCCACCCCGCCCAATAAGACTCCAAGCGCCATCGAAATTATTGGAGGATCGAAGAACTTCCTTAGAAAAATGCCGCATAATATCATGGACACATTGAAAGCGGTTGGCGCCAAAGCCGGTACTCCGAATCGCCCGAAAGTATTAAGCACGCCGGTGGCCACGGAAGCCAGAGACACCAGAATTAAAAGGGGAAACATAATCCGCGCCATAATTATGGTTAGCTCGGTTTGGCCGGCGGTCTCACTAAAACCGGGCGCCATCACCCATACGATCAAAGGTGTAAAGATAACCCCCATTAACGATACGACAGAAGTAACGACAGCCAGCGAATTAAAAGCGAGATTGGCAAGCTGAAGCGCCTGAACAATCCCCTTATCGGATTTCTCTTTCGAGAATGTGGGAATGAATGCCGCAGAAAAAACTCCTTCGGCAAAGAGGTCTCTCAGGAGATTTGGTATCCTGAATGCGGCGAAAAAAGCATCGGTATAAGCTCCAGCGCCAAAAAATATGGCGAAGACCTGCTCCCGGACCAAACCCAGAATTCGAGATATCAGCGTTCCTGCCGAAAATCGGGCTACACCGCTGGAAAGAGATACATTCCCTGCACTTGCATTTTGGTCTGGACTCAGATTTTTATTGACAAGCACCGAATAAATAATATATTGAAAGGTTTATATAATAACCAATAATCAGGAGGTTCTTTTTGGGAACTAGTTTACAGGCAGCCAAAAGAAATCGTCAATCTAAAATATTTAGGTCTAAGAATCGTGCTTTCAAATCAACCGTCAAGAATGCGATGAAAGCATTCGAAACTGAAACTGACTCTGGGAAGAAGGAAGATTCTTTGAAAAGCATGTATTCTCTGCTGGATAAAGCCGGCCAGACAAATTTATGGCATCCCAGAAAAGCGGCGCGGAATAAATCGCATCTGGCAAAGAAATTAAATGCTCTTAAGGCTGGCAAAACCCCGGCCTCGGCATAAGCGACTATACTTCCATTCTTGTTATGAGTCAGCATATATGCTGATAGTTTAGCAGTATCTGAAGATATCATCAAGAGATTTTTACAAAAAAACCCGGGTCTGACCCGGGTTTTTTGATGGGGAAATTTGGTACTTATTTTAACAGAGTCATCTTCTGAATGTAATCTGATGATTCTATGGTGCATCTCGCAAAGTAAATTCCGCTGGGAGCATCAAAACCATCACTATATTTCCCGTCCCAGGAAGCAGTCCCTTCTTTGCTGAGATTCACTTCCCGCACTTTTTCACCGGCAAGATTATAAATTTGAATTGAAGCTCCAACTTTGATTGGGCCACCGTTCAATTTAATCTGTGTTCGGGAATTGAAAGGATTAGGATAATTCGAAAGGGAACCAACTTCGGTTGGCAAAGTCCCATTTTCATCAGCGATCCCCGTAGTTTCAATGCCGAAATAATCGAAGAAATTTTGAAACATCCCCAGACGGTTGTTAGGGTAGCCGGAATCCTCAGTATTTTCCAGGTCAAATTCGGTGGTAAGGATTTTATAAGCTGTTTGGAAAGTGGCCGCCGCAACACAGCCGCAGACTACATCATCTTCAAGCACAGCGCCAACAGTCTCGGTCAGAGGTGTCATATTGGAGCTCGCATGTTGTTCCGCGAATGAAAAATGATAGCCGCTCATAAATGTGCCCGAAACTCCTGAAAATGTATAAAATGGCCAGGAATCGCAGGTGGTCCAGCCGATGGGTAAGTATTGCTCAAAAAACCAGGCGATGCTATCGTATTCGGCCCAATTAAAAAGAACCGGATAGAGATATAAATTACCCCCGCCATCCAGAAAATGGGCAAGCCGCTCAAGCATCTGGGGATGAGAATCAATCGGGTATTTGATCAAGAATATCGTGGTCAGAGTATCGATCGTGCCGAAATACAATGAAAGGTCATTCGTGATTGTAGAATTCACACCCAACTCATCGAAAATCTCGATATATTCATTAGCGATAGTTTGCTGACTCTCTGGAGCCACAATCAGTACATCATTGATTGAAGCCACTGCGGCACCAGCCATTAGCATAAATACGGCGGCAACTGCACCCAAACCAATTTTCAATCTGATCATCTTCAAATCCTCCAATTCCAACCAATTAACGCAAGAAACATACCATTAAAACCACAATTTGTCAATTCAAATTTGAAAAACGCTATTGCATAATCAATTAGGCGATAGTCAATTAGGGAATCTCAAAATCAATTGTTATGAGGTTTAGCATTATATCACCCTTGAAATGATCTCATTATAAGGACTGGAGTTAACAAATATGCAGAAAGTTGCGCTTTAATCCATGGAGTAATTGATTTTGTTTTCTGGGTGGAAATCGATGGAAAGATGTAATATCAAACTCTCTCAAACGGATCGAAGAGTTTTTTATATTCCTGCAGGGCAAATCGATCGGTCATTCCTGCTATGTAATCCGCGATCAACTTCTTGACGCCAAGCGGCTCCTCCCGCTCTAAAGCCGAAGAGGGCATCTGGTTAGGATCTTTCAAGTAGGTTTCAAATAGCTCCCGCATTATTCTCTTGGCCTTGTCGCCCATCCGCACCATTCTATAATGGCGATACATCCTATCGAGGAGGAACTTTTTTATCTCTTTATGGCGCTCAAGCATATCATCTGAAAATCCCAGAATTTTTGATTTGCAGGCTCTGACGTCATCGATATTTTTAATCCCCAGCTTGGCGATATTCGATAGCGATTGACCGACG
>PFXJ01000103.1:517-9126 GCA_002791595.1 candidate division Zixibacteria bacterium CG_4_9_14_3_um_filter_46_8 | reverse complement strand
CGCACCACTTGGCGATGCCGCATACCATCCGGAAGATCGGGATAGGAGTTTTTCACCTGAATAGATAATTCCTTCCAGACACCAAGCTGATTTACATCATCGTCCGAAAGCAATCCAGATTCCAGGCCATCATCGAGATCGTGGGCATTGTAAGCGATTTCATCAGCGAAATTAACGATCTGACATTCCAACAAAGGCGCTTCATCAGGGCGAAAATCCTGATGGCTCGGATTATCGTAATCGGTTTCGTGCTTGACTATCCCTTCGCGGATTTCATAGCTGAGATTCAGCCCTTTGAATTGCGGGTATCGACGCTCCAAAAGGTCAATGACCCGAAGAGACTGCCGATTGTGCTCGAAACCGCCAGTGTCAGCCATCAATTCATTCAAGGCATCTTCTCCGGAATGGCCAAAGGGAGTATGTCCCAAATCGTGTGCCAGCGCAATCGCCTCGGTTAAATCTTCATTAAGCCGCAACGCCCTGGCTATGGTGCGGCTTATCTGCGAAACCTCAATGGTATGCGTGAGCCGCGTGCGAAAATGGTCGCCCTCGTGATTAACAAAGACCTGAGTTTTATATTCCAGGCGTCGGAAGGCAGTGGAATGAATAATGCGGTCACGATCGCGCTGGAAATCGGTTCGATAGGGATGCTTCTCCTCGTCAAATTTCCTACCCCTGGAGTCAGCGGATTTGAAGGCATAGGGAGCAAGAGTTTTCTGCTCGATGATTTCCAGTTCATTTCGAAGCATGATTGGCATTTCTTGGATTCATGTTAATAATCAAACCGGCCTGATGAGTATCGCCGAGATTAGGATGATAAAGATATGAATAACCTATTGTCAATGATCCTTTCATCACCGACATACCGAATGCCGGGCTTACAGGTTCTGATTTCAATCCAACCTGCATGGTCAGCAATTCGCCCAGGAAAAATGACTGCCCAATACTCAACCATTCGCCGGATGAGTGAGAACCGAAAGTAGAGTAAAATGCAGAATAATCTTTTATTTTGTAATACAAACCGAACAAATATAATTTATGTATCTCATCATTCCCAATGTTTTTGCTGCCGAGCTTCAAGCCCGATAATGAGCCGGACACTCCAAAAGCGCCAGTGTAAAATCCTCCGGAAAAGCCTGCCGAAGTATAATTCCCATAGTTGGTAAAGTTACTTATATCAATCGTCAATCTATCAACCAATATTCCAAAGTAAAACTTTTTGAAAGGAAATCCCATCCCCAGCCGTATATTTTCCTCGATGTATAGGTCATTCTTCCCTAATCGAGAATACTCCATCCCCAGGGAATGCCTGTTCTTGGAGAACCTGATTGTTGCCAGATTCGAATTCAGGCCGGGGATATTATAGATGGCGGAGTGGTGAAGGCCAACGGAAAGCGAATATTTCGAAAAGGGAAATGCGGGATTCAGCCTTAATCCTGAACCAGCAGAGGGACAGGCGGCATCAGCCCCGGCAAGACCGGCGGAAATTGTCCCGAATTCGAGCCTGTCATTATAGGCATTGGACGAAGCTGAAATGAGCAGTAATACCAGGACAAGGCCAGGCGCCCTAATTTTCATTGGCCGGCCACCACCAGAATCTTCTTAATCTCCTGGGATTTTGAACCCTCAACTTTGCCGTAGATGATATATAATCCCCCACGCAACAAATTGCCGTCACCGTCTCTGCAATCGAAGATATATTCACTGGGCAGGTTTGATTCCTTATCATAGATGGTGCGAAGGAGTTGGCCATTGAGGTCGTATAATCTTAAGGTAAGCTCGGAATCCTTTGGAATCGAACAGGATATCCTGGTGGATTGCTCGGACTTGAGGAATACCACTTCGGGGTCAAGTTCAAGTGAAAATCGATTACCGGAATTTACAATGACAGTCCCTGGCCCACGCCCGGGAGTACATCCATTCGTTGCCGACGAAGGCGCCCAATTCGATAATAAATCTCCACCGTCAATATCCTGTTTCTCAAATGATCTCCCGTCGCCAGCATCTCTTGCCCACGAAAAACCCGAGATGCTGTCATTTTGGTGATAGAGCATGATTTTGCCCTCAGAGTTCTTGAGAGTCATTTTGACTTGAATCAAAGGAAACTTTTGCTCGGAGGGAGTATCGCCCCAAACACCGGAGCTATCGCCCCAATACCGCTCGAAGCTCATCTCCGAAGTATCTTCCGAGATCGAATGGCGCGATAGTATAGCGAATTTCCCGGGCGGAATGACCGAATCGTCGGGGATCGCATTCGTATCAGCGTCCTCTATTAGAAACCAGCCAGTCAAATCGGCGAAATCGGGACCGCCATTATAGACTTCGATCCATTCCAAATAGACATATTTGCCGGGCTCATTGGCCATTACTTCGGTCAGTGTTACTGAGGCTTCCAGATCCCGATTGCCGGCAAAAAATATGGACATTATTAGCAGGGCGATTATTACAGACAAATGGATGCGCATCAAAACTCTCCTCTCAGATCAACATAAGCGGTCGAATCACCATATCCTCTCCTGGCGATATACTCGAGTGTTAGATATCCTGATGCAAATAAACGAATATTTTCTCCCACGAATATCTCGGCGTAATTCCTGTATTCCGAAATCCAGACTCTGCTTCTCACCGCCGCTCCCATATTCAAATCCAATCCATCCCGCAGTGAAAAAAAGATAGTTGCTTTGACTTTACCTGATGATTTCAAATCATCACCGCTGTCGAGCAGTTTCCGGTCGCGAAGCGCCAACTCGAGTTCGAGACGATGAACCGTCGAAAATTGCATAGCAATAATTCCTTGCGCGAATTTAGACTTAGAAGGACGATCGTAGTAATACTCCTCTCCCGCACCTGCCATAAATCGCACATTCGGAGCATGGCCGTTGTCGAAATGGAAGCCAAATGAAACATCATATGAAGGATTCTGCTGTTCTCCCTTTCCCGAACCTGAGAAAGTATTTGTGAAGCTAAGTTTGTCATTTAGGGGAATTGAATTGCTGACAACAGCCCCGAAGCAATCGCGGGCTTCAGTGCTGTATGCAAAACTTGAATCCCCGAATGAGCTTGGGTTCTCGTGAATATCTGTGATGCCGCCACTCGAGAGATTAAAATAGCCTTTTGAGTAATTCCACAGTGATACTCTGCTCGCAAATCTCTCGTTTTTGAAATTGACGGTCGTACAAATTGCTGAGCCGCCATCAGCAGAAAGACCAAATTCCGCCGCATACGTATTATCCCCCCTCTGAGCAATAGCGTATGATCCCGCATTCGTCACATAAAGGTATCCTAATCCGTGTTCAGCTCGAATTCTGTCTCGGGAAGCTACGATGCCTATGATAAGGTTTCCCGTATTATGTTCAAGGCCGCATCCGAATTTGGTTTTCCTAAACTCTGGATATACTTTGTCTGAATAAAGAAGCCATGGTTCCATACTCTTAATTCTCAGTTTGATCATGCCTCCATTATACTTGCCTGAGGGTACTTGCCAGAAGCCGGCATAATCCTGTCGGGAAATATCATTCGCATAATCTTGACGCCCGACATTAAGCCCCAACCCAAAATTAGTGACAAAATCCCCGACTGTTAAATTCATCAATAACCCGCCTCCCGAATATTGTAATGAGCGGCGATATATCTTCGGCGGACTTCCAGAATTCCCCTTGTAATCGATAGTCGTGGACCAATCGGGAGAGTGAACCATCCCAAGATGGTAGAACCCCGCCGGTGATACGGATTCGCCCCGAATAGAATATATTTGCCTTGCTTTGTATTCAATGCCCATATCGGGAGAAATTCTCGCCGATTCTCGCTGCCGGCTTTGTTCGTGCAATGGTATAATCCTCATCGATGTATAAAACGCATCCTGAAGTTCAAATGAGCTGGCGGTCACGCTGGAAACATTGACCATTCCAGTTTCATAAAGGTCCGATAATAACTCGTATTGGCGAAAAGATAATTCCCCGCCAAGATAGAACGACTCGAGATCCCTCTCATTAAGACGATATATTTCACTAAAATATGTCGCATAAGTTTTCGAGGTCAATAGGAGCAAAATGACTATCAACCAGAGAGGAATCATTCTCATCATAAGAGGGTCAATTCAAATGCAAACCATATTTGGCAATCTTGCGATATAATGTTCTCTCGCCAACGCCAAGCGCCCTGGCAGCTTTCCTTCGATTTCCTCTGAATTTTCTGAGTGCCGCAACGATCGCTTCCTTCTCCAAGTCATCAACAGGTTTTACTACCTCGCTTTCCCATTCAATCGGAGATTCAGGTCGCCATTCCGCCCGAACCTCCGTTCTGCCTAAAATGCCATCATGCGCTTTCGGAAGATTGTCGGTAATCAATTCTTTTAGAGCTGATATTTCGTTTCTTAGACCCATGATCGCTTGAAGGATTACCTGCCGTTCAGCAGTTTCCGGCGAAATTCCAGTGACCATTGGCAGGTGACGCCGTTCATATCCCGAATCCCGGATATAATTCTCAACATCTGTCCGAGTTATGATTTTGTCTGCTGAAAGCGCAATGCGGCTCTCCACAAAATTGCGCAGTTCCCTGCCATTGCCGGGCCAATCGTGGCGCGCCATAATATCAATAACCTCAGGCGCAATTGCCTGATGGAACTCTATCCCAAGATCTGAGACGAATTTCTCTGCAAGCGCAGCGATATCTTCCTGCCTCTCCCTTAATGAAGAGATGCGAATTTCAACTACGCGAAGACGATAATATAAATCCTGACGAAACCGGCCTGAAGAGACTTCCGCAAAAAGGTCACGATTTGTGGCGGCTATGATTCTGGCTTTGCTTTTTAGCATCTTGTTCCCGCCCACCCGATAGAACGACCCATCCTCAAGAACCCGCAATAGTTTTACTTGAGTTTCCGGCGATATTTCCCCAATTTCATCTAAAAAAATGGTTCCGTCTCCCGCTGACTCAAAGACACCGCTTTTCTGCGAGACCGCGCCGGTAAATGCTCCCCGCTCATGTCCGAACAATTCCGATGATAAAACCCCTTCGGTTAATGCGCCGCAATTGACCGAATAAAACTGATTGCCGCCGCGCTTCGAATTATTGTGAATGGCTCTGGCGGCGACCTCTTTCCCGACGCCCGAGGGACCAGTGAGCAGAATTGATAAATCAGTCGGCGCCCCCGAAAGGATGGCATTGGCGACTTCCTTTATAGATGGCGACCTGCCAACCAGACCACACTTGATTAACGCCAAATGATCCCTGATGGCTTTGTTTACTCGCAAGCCAGCCAGCTCATGGCTTTCATGCCTAGTTATGTTGAAAAGAAATCCGACTATATCACTATCAAATCCCAACCCAATAATATCAATTGATGGAAATGCGCCATGCACTTTGACAGCCAGTACGGCTGGGGGTATATTCGCTGTATTAGAAAGTATGACAATCTTGGGATAATCCTTCTCGATCATTTTCAGGGCGGCGGCCGCGCTTGAGGCCAATTTAACAGCAATTTCCTTGCTATCCAAGCAACTCCGAATGAATTGAAAATCGTCACCTTCTTCAGAGATCAGCAATACATCCAAATTTGTTTGCCCATTCATTTTCTTGATTTTCGCCCTGGTTTTCTTGAGGGAGGCTGGTTTGCTATCAAAAGATCCATCCTGTAATTATCAAGATCTACTCGCTTAATCAGAACTTCGATGGCATCTCCAAGTCGATAGATTGCGCCTCCCCGGCGACCTACCGCACGATGATGGGCTTGGTCAAAGGCATAATAATCATCAAAAAGGTCCGAGTAGCGGACCAATCCATCGATGAACAATCCCTCCAGCTTCACAAAAAAACCCGAAGCGATGATGCCGGAGATGACTCCCTTAAAGACATGGCCAATCCGATCCTGAACATACTGGATTGTCTTGACTTTGACAGATTCCCGCTCCACTTCTTCTGAAATCTTCTCTCTCTCAGAACAGATCTCACCGATTTTGTCTAAGGATTCCCTATAATCATCAAGATCCTTCTTTGCGAATTTACCTTGAATGAATTGCTTGAGTATTCGATGAACAAGAAGATCCGGGTACCTTCTAATCGGAGAAGTGAAATGGGTATAAACTGGAAATCCCAATGCAAAATGGCCGATATTATGAGGCTGATAGAGCGCTTTTTTCATCGAGCGAAGCAACAATTCGTTAATGAGCCGCTCCTCCGGTTTGCCTTCTACTGTAGCGATAATCCTTTGAAGCTTCATAGGTGTTATTTCACCCTTAAAGCTGAAACGATAGCCGAATTCTTTCAGATTCTCAGCGAAATTCTCGATCTTCTCTTTGTCCGGCTTTTCATGAACCCGGAAAAGTATGGGCAATCCTCTGGAGAGGGCGAAGCGCGCCACCTCGACGTTGGCCGCCAACATAAATTCCTCGATGAGGCGATGGCTGTCATAGCGCGGATAGGCAGAGATATCAGTCACTCTTCCCAGGTCATCGAGCTTGATCAGGGGCTCAGGCAGATCGAAATCAAGGCTACCCCTTTTGAAACGTTGCTCTCGCATTAACTTCGAAAGTTTGAGCATGGAATTCAGGGCCAGGGCAATTTCACCTTTCTTCGAAAATCCCTCGCCGGTATCAAAATGCTTTTGGACCTGATTATAAGTTAATCGCGCCTTGCTATGGATAATGGAATCTACCAGACGAGATGACACAATATTTCCACGAGGATTGATGATCATTATACAACTCATCGTCAGGCGATCAACATCGGGCCGCAAGCTACATAATTCATTTGAAAGTTTCTCCGGCAACATCGGAATTACTCTATCGACCGGATAAACTGATGTTCCCCTTAGGAGAGCTTCCGTATCCAAAGCGCTCCCCCGCTGGACATAATGGGACACATCAGCGATATGGACTCCCAGTTCATAACTGCCATTTTCCAGAATCCTGATCGAAATGGCATCGTCGAAATCCTTGGCGGTATCGGGATCGATGGTTATGGTCGTTATACGACGGTAATCCTCTCTATTTATCTTCACAGCCTGTGTTATCCGGGACGGAATCCCTTGTATCTCTTTCTCGACTTCGGGCGGAAATTTGTGAGATAGCCCATATGTACGTATCAGCGCTTCAATATCAAGGTGCGGGTCTCCCGGGAATCCGAGAATCTCCGTGATCCGACACTGCAATGAAGGCAAAGATTCTCCTGAAGAGTCAATATGGGCTACGACCTTCTGGCCATTAACCGCCGAAATTGACTTGTCGAAATCAATAGGAATATTCGACGGGTAGCGGTCATCATCCGGCTCAAAAGACATCCTTCCATTCTGAATACGGTATCTTCCCACTAAAGTCACGCCTGGACGGTAAAGGATATCGACTATCTTCACCTGCGGAAGCAGGTCCCTCCCATTCGATTTCGAAATCCGATAAAGCACTTTATCTCCGTGAAGAAGCTGGTAGGGCAATTGGGTATTAATTCGAAGCGCCATTCCCCCCTCTTCCTTAACAATTAGACCGCCCCCTGATTTTTGAGCATAAAATATCCCAACTCCGCATCCCATACTGGACACAGGCGCATATTTACCCCCCCTCAACCTCAAAAGCAATCCATCCTTGACCATCTCCTTTATGATCCTCCTGAACGCAGGATATTCATTTTCCGAAACGGATAATTTCCTGGCCAGCTCACGCGTCTTGGAGGGAGGGAAAGATGGCTCCGAGATCTTTTTGAGTATTAAATCTCTATTAATCATTTGAGCATTAAGAAAGATATTAAAAGTAGGAATGTCAATTAATATCTGCCATTATGGCAGAATCGTTATTCCAAGAAAAAAAACCCCGGAATGACCCGGGGTCGGAAAAACTCAATAACATATCAGAAAGAGGGTCCCATACTATGGCCCATCGGGCAGTCCATATCAGGCGGTTTTCCTCCCCTCATAGGTCCACGTCGCATATGCATTTTCATTTTTAGCTTATGGAGATCTGCCAATTGAGAATCGGTCAAAGTTTTCAGCATCTCGATGCGTTTGGAAGCTTTGATCTTTTCCATCCCTATCTTGATAGTTGAAATGCGGTCAATTTGGGCATTAACTTGTTTCTCGGTTGGAATCCCTTTTTCCCAAAGATCTCTCATATCCATTTCTGCTTTTTCGAGTTCTGCTTTGCCATCGATTAATTTCCGATGCGTATCCGCTTTGATGTCCTCAATTTTCTGCAATTGGTCGTTGGTCAAGTTGAGCTCATCAGCGAATCTGGCGATATCAGGACCACCCTGATGTCGATCATCACCCCTTCCGGCCGAAGTCAATTGGACCCCTGCGACCAACAACGTAATCGTTATTCCTATGGTGATGGGGAGTTTCCTGCTCATCTTACTTTCCTCCGTAATGTTATATTATTCAGGTTTCATAAAGGGACGGTTCTGAAGACCTCGTTGTCGGGCCTCTTTTATCATCCTCTGGATTTCTCCTTGAAAACGGTGTTCGAACACCGTCAACTTAGCCACTTGATTGATGGAAAGGACCTTTGAAGCTTTCTCACGGAATTCCTGCTTCAGGTTAAGAACTTTCATTTCAAGCTGATCGAGTTCATCCATCATTTTTACCAAGTTTTCTTGGGGATAATCGGTCAATTCAGCGCCCTTGG
>PFXJ01000103.1:179-321 GCA_002791595.1 candidate division Zixibacteria bacterium CG_4_9_14_3_um_filter_46_8 | reverse complement strand
ATGGCTACTGGGTTATTATCGCTACCAACTGAAGAAATGGCAAAAGAGTACATCTATTATCCAGACTTTGGAGAGCAAAGAAAAGTTCGACCGAGCATAAGAGCATCAGAGATGGCGTTTAACATGATGGATGAAAAACAGC
>PFXJ01000103.1:0-147 GCA_002791595.1 candidate division Zixibacteria bacterium CG_4_9_14_3_um_filter_46_8 | reverse complement strand
TTGTCTGATACGCCATGTTTCCCTTTACCAGATAAGTCTACTGATTCACCTCCAATTGTTGGCACAACGCCAAATCTTGTAAAAAAAACTTACTTATCCTTAGTAAATTATTGTAGCGAAACTACTGTAACCACAGAAACGAATGCA
>PFXJ01000001.1:31698-34059 GCA_002791595.1 candidate division Zixibacteria bacterium CG_4_9_14_3_um_filter_46_8 | reverse complement strand
CTTTGTGAACCGCAGGATCAGCGATGCCCCTGAATCGGAAAACATTGGCCAGTTTGTCGTTTAGAATATCAGGCTCAATGAGCTCATCGCCCTTCTCGGGAACAATCCGATAAGCCATCCCCTCCATCCTGAAATTCTTCTCCAATCCAACCCTGTTATCGGTTGAGACAGTCACCGCAAAATAGATGGGATCCTTCCAGTTGTTAGCTCTTATTATCTCTTCCACCATCACATCTTGAACACGGAGCATCTTCCCGTCAGTTGTCATTTTGGGCAAAATATTCTCAATTTGCCCATCGGAAAGCCGAATCGGGACACCCATCTGATATTTTAGCTGCATTATATACCATGGCGTATTTAGAAGCGATAAGTTAACTACCCTAACATCTGTGCGATTTTTTTCAACTTGCTGTAGAAACCACAGAGGAAACGTATCATTATCACCATTGGTAAAGATCATCGCATCCTTATCGCAGGAATTTAGGATATTATAAGCATAATCCCAGGGGATATAATTGCCGGTGCGGTCATGCGATTCCCAGTGATAAGCGCGGGTATTAACCAGCGGAAATGCGACTCCTATGACCGAAATGGCAATCGCGATTGCCAGCCGCATCTTGAGCGCAATGCTATTGCCAATGAGCTCAATAATCCATAAAATAAATCCCGCAAATCCAAGACCTATCAGAATCGAAAAAAAGACAAATCCCGGAGTGAAAAAATAATCTCGATCCCTGACCTCCAGCCTGTCTCCCATAGTTCCATCAGAGAAATTCATATAGAGGACCAACCCCACTGAACCTAAGAGAAACAATAACAGAAAAACTGTCCCGATTTTCCAGCGTCGCCGGAGCGATTCCCAAAGGCCCAGAGCACCAAGAATAAAAGGTATGAAACGATATTTCTCTGATGAGTATTGTTCGCGGAAAAACCCCCAGAACCCCATATTCTCATGTGTCCCAAACTGGTTTGCCCAGGTTCCATTTCGAGTAAAGCTCCGCCTGATCATCGTTTCATCGCCATACTGCTTGCGCTCCAGAAATGATTTGAAGGCGGGCCATTTTGAAGGATTATTTTCATTAATAGCTGGATTCTGTGCCGCCCTCACCGTCAAAAACCCTTGAACTGAAAACCCGACCATAATGATTACCGATAAGGCCAATAAAAGTCTCCACACTTGATCTCTGCCATTGGTGCTCAGAACAGCACTAAATGAGATCAAAAATAAAAGAGCGATGGCAATTACGAAAGGCACCAATTCGTGAGCGACCAACATCATCGCCACGCCCGCCATCCAGATCCTCCAATCAAGCAGTTTGCTTCGATCAATAAGGATTACCAGCACAAAAAGCACAGGCATAACCAGGAATACGGTCATGTGGATGCCTATTCCAAGGAACGCCAGGTAAGCCATTAGCACAAGGAACTTTCCGGAACCGGGATGGTTATACTTTTCGGCCCACAGCAAGGCTATGTAGGTAATCAGAAGCATCAGCAATATGGTAATCCCATAAACTTCGGCCTCGACCGCATTGGACCAGAAGGTCGATGAGAAAGTCAGAAATAAAGCTCCGACTGCCCCACCAGCATAGGCCACAATCCTATGCATTAATGGTAATTCCGTCACTCCATACCAATACTTTATTACCCTGACGATAATCAAATATGCCAGCCAGACCGATAAAGCCGATGTGAGAACCGAGATGAAATTGACCCGGACTGCAATTTCCTTAGATATCGGAAGCAAGGTAAATATCCGGCCGATGAGAACGAATAATGGCGTCCCGGGAGGATGTGGTATTCCCAGAATATATGAGCAAGCGATGAATTCTCCGCAATCCCAGAAACTTACGGTTGGAGCCATCGTTGCCAAATAGGTCCAAAAAGCTACCAAAAATACAGATAAAGATATTAACAGATTGGTATTATCTTTTTTTATATGGCACAATTGGATTTCCGGAGCACTCAAGTGATCCTCCCAGAATGGTTATCAAATTATTTCGAAGTAGAAACTTAATGATTATGCATTGAAGATGTCAACTTATTTTACTCATTAATGACGGATATGAATCCTGAAATATCGCTCCAGGCCATTGTTGATATGAACCCCTTTTAAGCTCGTGGCGAATTTAGTATCAGTACCATCAAATTCAAAAAGCGGACAAAAAAATTAATCATGACCAATTGATCCGGACTGCTTAATAATTCTCGAAACTGGAGTCTGCGGGGATATCATAATGACGAAGGATGATTAAAATAGGAGCTTACTAAATCCCGACCTTCACAGAAAAGCACGGCGGCTTGCAGCCGTGCTTTTTTGCACCCAGTTATCTGGAATTGCTTCATTCGGGCGCCGGGCCG
>PFXJ01000001.1:0-31664 GCA_002791595.1 candidate division Zixibacteria bacterium CG_4_9_14_3_um_filter_46_8 | reverse complement strand
CGCATTTTCCCCTCTATGGAATAGAAAATCAATAGGGCTACTCCGGCAAGTATAAATGCCGAACTGATTGTGACACCTTCTTCCAAATCCGGGAAGAACTGCCCTAACAAGAATGCAATACCCACACCTACCAGAACCATACCCCACTTCAGCGAAGAAAGGAAACCTCCATTTCGATTTTGAAAAAGGTGCTGGATGCTTTCATCGACAATGCCTTTTTCAATTAATTTATTCCTGGTTTTATATTCCAAGATCATCCTTACGATATATGCCCCTACGACAAAAATCGCAACCGGGGGTAATGCTTCAACTAAATTTCCCATCTCATTCTCCTTCGAATTATAAATTCAAAACATTCTTCGTCATTCATCGATATCTGACAGCAATATCTCTGGAAATGTTGCAGCAAATGAAGAAATAATTTGCAACAAATTTCGAAAATAATGGTCTAATATCCTAAGGCAGGCTGATGAACGACGAGTGCAGGGTAACAATCCAGATGATTCTCGCTGGAAATAAGGACGCGTTTAAGTCTTTTGTGGAAGAGTACCAACGATTAGTTTCGCACATTGTATTTAAAATGGTGACCAATCGTGCAGATCGCGAAGATATCTGCCAGGATGTCTTCATAAAGGTCTATGAGAATCTCGGGAGTTTTCGTTTCGAATCCAAGATATCGACCTGGATAGCTCAAATTGCCTATAACGCTTCTGTTAGTTATCTTAGAAAAAACAAATTGACAATTAACGACAATCCGGCGATTGAAGCGGACGTTGTCCAATACATTAGTGACGGGGGTTGCACACCTGCTGATTATACAGAATCCCGCGATACATCACTCCGTTTGGCAATCGAAATCGATAGGATCCCCGCTTTGTATGGAACGATTTTATCTTTATATCACTTGGAAGAAATGAGCTATGCCGAGATCGGGCAGGTTATGAGGATGCCTGAGGGTACGGTCAAAAGCTATCTGTTCCGTGCCCGGAAGCTTTTGAAAGAGAGATTATTGGCGAAATACCAACGTGAGGAGCTATGATAACGAAACATCTGGCTGACGAAGATATCCAACTTTATCTTGATGGCATATCTACCACGCGTGATGATTTCATCAGGCGGCATTTATTGACATGCCAGCATTGCCAGGAGGAACTGGCCTCCTATCAGCAGTTGTATAAAGAATTGAAAGATGATTTTGGCTACGGACTTTCTGCCGGTTTTTCTGAGCGCGTATCATCTAAAATTCCTGTTTCCTGCCGCAGTAGCTTAGTTTCACAGTATTCAGAAATAATCCTCTCGCTCTTTGGCGTAATTTTGGGAGGATTTCTCGCATTTTATATAATCGGCGCCGAATCTGTCATTAAGATATTTTCGAATTTAAATCCAATTGGGTTTTTCTCCACCGATACCACATTGAATAGTCTCAGGTTTTTCTCGTCCATCTTAAGGGCTGACTTCCACTTAATCCTGCTTGCAGGGCTAATCTTGATATTCATAATCGCTTTCGACAAGATTATATCCGTTTTCAGATATAATTAATTCAAAATAATACTTCTAAAACCATCTTCTCAATTAGGAACAATTCTCAAGACAGGACGTTTAATTAATTATGATCAACGTAATAATAAATTTCTAATTAGCCAAATATAGGAGAAAATTATGAGGAAAATCGGCCTAATCACAGCAGTTGCGCTTATTGTAATCGCTCTGGGCGCTTACGGTATGTATAGCTTTGCTAATGCTTGCGACAAAAATTCTGCGGGCAAGACGGGCGCGTGCGATATGCAATCCTGCGGGAAATCGGCAATGAAAGCTTCAGCTTCAAATGATCAAGTTTCAGCGAAGCTTGCCAATGCTGAGGGGTGTTGCGCCGCCAAGGGCAATGCTTCTGGCGCAAGTTCAATGACTTCCGGCAATTGCGACCCCAAAGCATGCCCCGCTGGAGCCAAAGGTTCAAGCGCATGCATAGATGGGAAAGCTATGAGCGCCGCGAGTTTTGCCAATGTTTACAGCACTGACGATAAGGGCGGCCAATATGCTGTTTGCCCTGTGAGCGGCGAATCATTTAAGGTCAAGGCTGAAAATCCAGTTTCCATAGTTGATGGCAAGGGTTATTATCATTGCTGTCAGGGATGTGTGGAGCCTTTCAAATCCGATCCCGCTAAATATATCGAGAAACTCAATGAGAAGATGTCCAAAGCTCGCAGCCAATTCGCCAGTGGAGTGATTCCTTCTGAATCGGAGATGTAAATAAGAGAATCTCGAACTTAGATAGCAAAATTCCTTTTTCTCTTCTTCTTACTTATTGCTGACGGAATTTCCCCGTTCTAAAACCGCCAATTAAGAAAATGGCGGTTTTATTATTGACATCTTCCCATAAAAGTGATATTAACACATACTAAATTTTGGAGTGGCGTTCATAAGCCGCTAAAATTGGGCCATTTGCAGATGATTGGGCCCGACCGAAGGCGATAAACTCCTTTTGAGGAAATCATCGAATTTGGAATCATACCGATAATATATAGAGAACCAATTCTTCGCTGTCCTGCCGATCTTAATCCGTGGCGGGTCAAAGACGGCGCATTTTCTACCCTATTTCGAGTTTCGAGAAGTAGTTTTACGAGCTTTTAGCACAAGTAATGCTGATAAAATTGAATATGAATAAACCTATTGTTAAATTCTTCACGCGCCTAATTCAAATAAATGGAGGAATGGATGAACTTATTTGGTGCCAGGGAGAAAGGACTGAATTTAGCGGGATTATTTGCGGTGTGGGCGATATTGTTTTTGAGGGTATCAATCGCTCACTCTGGCGGGGCAGGATTTTCAGGGGCAGAATTTCTAAATATCGGAGCCGGCTCGCGCGCGGTGGGGATGGGAGGTGCATTTAGCGCCATAGTTGACGATCCCAGCGCTTGCTATTGGAATCCGGCGGGCCTCACCAATATTAGAGGAAGTGCTTTGTTGGTGCAACATATTGAGCATTTCATGGATATTAAGTATGAGTATGCGGCGTATTCAATGCCCATCGGAGAACGCAGAGCATTGGGGTTTTCAATTTCCTATATGCACATGGGATCGATCCTGCAATATGATGCCAATGATACCCCTCTCGGAGATTTCAGAGCTTATGATCTTGCTTATGGCGTCTCTTTCGGATACGGAATAAATGAAAATATCAGCCTGGGGCTTGGCGCAAAAAATATCAATCAGATTCTGGGCGATGTCAAGACTCAGGGATGGGCATTTGACACCGGTTTGCTTTTCAAGCTAAGAAGCGTCAATGCCTCTCTGGCTGTTGGCAATTTTGGCTCTTCGCTAAAATACGAGCTGGAAAGCGCCAGCCTACCCACAGAAATGCGATTGGGATTGGCATATTCCTCACCAACTTACCCACTCATTCTGACCACAGAATATGGCTATAGCAGAGATGGCACAACACGAGCGGCTTTGGGGGCAGAATATGATTTTCTCGAGGGCTTTTCGTTGAGAAGCGGCTATGACTTTAGGGGAGTTGGTTTAGATAATGGTGACCTTTCTTTTGGATGCGGGATTAAGATGTGGAATCAGCAATTCGATTATGCTTACCTGCCGAATGTTCTTTGGGGTGATTCTCATCGCGTCTCAGCGACATTCAATTTATCTCAGAAACAATGACGATTAACGGAATCGAATGGAATGATTTGAAGAGAGCGGCCTAATACTCGGTGATTACCCTATCATCAATCGGGAGCCGTATTGTGAATTTGGCGCCACTGGAAGGGATATTAGCGACGGAGATGCCGCCATTATGTTCTTCTGCGATCGCTTTGGCGATGGCCAGGCCAAGCCCTGAACCTCGTTGGCGAGTGGAATAAAATGGTTCGAAGATGCGATTCATGGCCTCACCCTTAACGCCGGAGCCGGTATCGGAAATTTCTACCAAAAACACCCCGGAGCTTTTATCGTGGTGGCACTTCACTTCCACCTGCCCCCCACCTTCGGCTGCTTGAATCCCATTGATGAGTATATTTATAAATAGCTTCCCCAGCCGTTTCTCATCACCGCGCGTAAAACCATCCGCCTTGTCATTGCTCAAGGCCAGCCGTACTCCCATCCGCTCTGCTTGAGGACGCATCTGCGCCACGATAGACTCGACAATCGAGGATATATCCACATGATTGGTATAGGTGACTTTGGGAGCGGCAAAATCGAGATAGTCTTCGGCGATACCTTCGAGTTGCTCTACCCCTTTTGACAGATCTTTCAGCGCCTGTGCCAATTTATCATCGGAATCATAATGCTCAATTTTCTCCGCTGCGGATTTGATGACATTAAGAGGGTTTTTCAAGTCGTTGGCTATTATCTTTGCCAACCCCTCGACGGCTTGCACATTATTGCTATCGTTCTCCTTGGACTCGGCAATCTCCGGTGAAGATGTCTTCCCACGATACGATTTTCTAACCCATCCAACTATAATGGCCAAAGCGATAAATCCAATGATTTCAGCAATGACAGCTTGAATGGGCTGAAAATGCTCCTGCTCGAAAATGAAGGCGATGACGACAGAAAGCGAAAACGCCGCCGCAGCCACCAGCCCGCCTATTGTCCCATACGCTAAAGCCGCTAAGGCCACGGGAATGAAACAGAGCTGGGCGCCAATCAATGATAGCGCCCGGCTCCCCCCGATAGAGGAATTCAATAAAGGATATTGAAATAATGCCGCCAATGCCAAAATAGATGTCAACAATATCCATTTGAGAAGTGCTTTGAAATCCATTTGTCCCGAGTTCTCTTTCATAATGATAATCCAACTTTATGTCTTGCTTTAGAATAAATCATGGTCAGACGTTTCACTTTATCTTAAGGCTCAAATCAAATGCTTTTGCTGAATGAGTCAACGCTCCTACTGAAATATAATCAATTCCAGTCAGTGCGTATCCTCTGATATTACTCAGATTAATACCGCCGGAAACTTCAAGTTCAATCTTTTTCCTGCTTTTGAAATTCTTCGTCGCATAAGCAACCACCCTCTTGACCATTGCCGGCGTGAAATTATCAAGCATTATGCGATCAATATCGAATTCCAACGCAATTTTGAACTCATTCAAGCCAGTCACTTCGACCTCGATTTTCGGCGCGCCTGCGCGGCGGCGGGAGGTAACTCTTTTCCTGTGGCCGATTGTTGCCCTTAAAGCATTTTTCAGACCTCCGGCGGCGGCGATGTGATTTTCCTTGAGCAAGTACATATCCGATAAATCGCGACGATGATTGTTTCCTCCACCCATCAAAACGGCATATTTTTCCAGATCGCGCAGCAATGGCATAGTCTTTCGGGTATCCAGTAATTTGGTGGATGTCCCCCTGAGTTTGTTCACAAAGGCATCGGTCAATGTAGCAATGCCGGAGAGATGGCTTAGGAAATTTAATGCGGTCCTCTCGCCACGCAAAATTGCCGATGCAGACCCTTTGATCTCCATTATTATATCGCCTGATGAAACCCGTGCCCCATCGGAGAATTTGCCCCTCACCTCAATGCCCGCGTCAATTGTTTTGAAAACGATCATGGCAACAGGCATTCCGCATAGAATGCCATTCTGCCTGGCAATTATCTGCGCCTGGCTCTTCTTCCCAATCCCGCCGACCGCGAGAGTGGAGATATCATTATGAGCATGATCCTCGGCGAGGGCTATCTTGACCATTCTTCTCAGTCGAGATTCAACCCGAGTTGACAAATCCTTTTTCATCACGCCCGATTATAGCACAAGTATGATGATTAAATCAATAGGTATCGGAGAACGATGTGGCGATTAAATAAAAAAGGGGGCGCGTTTGATCGCAGAGTGATTCATGGGCCCGAAGAACGATAGGATTTAGCCCATCACCTGACCATCGTCATTATTGAGGGTTAAAATCCTCTATTATTTCATGAGTGATCCTCCCACGGGCTAAAGCCCGGGGTCTCATATATCCTCCTTCAGTCCGGTGATCGAAAGCCGCTCATTCTTCGGCCATTATATCCTGTAATCCGGTAGCCGAAGGCTTGCCCTTCGCCGCCGAGGGACCAGCCCACCGGAGGCGGCTAAGCCCTGGGCTCCCACAATTGATTTTGATGGGTCAATCAAATCAATGACTCCTTTGAAATCATGTCCGCTGATTACGGGGAATCATCTCCAAGATATTGGTAATTTGACCCATCCTACTATTCTCTACTTCAATAATACCATCCTCAATGCCTTCGATTCTTTCGGGGTTGACAACTTACAGAAATAAACGCCGCTGGAGTAGCTGGAGGCGTCCCAGGTGACATTGTGGCTGCCGGCATTGAATAAGTCATCAGCAAGGACCGCAACCCTCTCCCCAAGCAGATTGAAGATTTCAACCGATGCCGACATCCGCTCCGGAAGAATAAAAGTTATGGTCGTGGTCGCATTAAACGGATTTGGATAATTGCCCATAAGAGCCAATTCAAGGGGAAGCTCCGGAGCAGACTCGAAGCCGCCATCCAATATCCAGTCAGAAACGCCACCCTCCAGACGTCCTCCACTGACAGAAAAGTCAAACGATGCGGAATCGCATTTGACCAAATTGGCGTAATCCCCGCAATAAGCTACATAGGCGTAAATACCGTCAGGGGCATAGCCGGGGACATACTGATTTAAGTGAGCATTTATCGATTGGCCTGGATTGAGGGCGATATTGGGGAATGAGTGAAGCTGATAGAAATTCCCTGAGTATTTCACTCCCACCCAGACATCTGTTACAATGGGATTGGCGGTTGGATTGGAAACAGTTCCAGTAAGTCCAAAAGAGCCGCCCGGAGGTACGGTTATGGGATATGTATCCGGAATCATACTGACATGACAGCAAGGCACGCTGGCTTCGCCCATCCAGAGAATGTAGTCCAATGGACAATCATACCCCTCGAAAACCGAAGGGCCGATCCATACCCACCACGTGCCGGGGAAAACCTGGTATGTAATGCTGGCAGTATCGCAAACATCTGCCATCGCCCAGGTAATGAGATTATAATCAGAGCAATTAACTGATCCGGCATCGATCAGGATTAATTGGACCGGAAATTCTCCGACTGCTTTGAATGTCATCTCGTGGGCAGCATTTACTTCAAGCTGATACCAATCGGTGTCCCGATACTGAAGCCCGCTATTGGATAAAAATGTCCCCGAGGTGCCACAGATTATATCCCCTTCATTGACATAACTGAAGACAACCGGGTTGGAACCGCAACCGCCATTAAAATGGTCAACATATCCTGTGCCGCAATCCGGCTCACCTTCGAGAATTGCACCGGGCGGGCAATCGACGGGGCAAGGAGGAGGACAACACATGACGATATCGAGAGTGTATGCTCCGGCTGAAGATCCATAGCCATCCACAGTGATGTAATATGTGTTACCGGCGGACATGGAGACATTTTCCACCATTGAGACATAAGGAGCAGGATAGCTGGGGCTACTGCAGGCATCATCGTTGCAGGCGATATGCCCGCCGAAGACGTAATAATTCTCATGAACATAAAGCTTGGTGTCGTAGTCGCTATTGTAACACAGGGTAATGTTAACCATCGTATTGGCTGACGGAGTGTATTTGTAAACCACATCAGGCGAGGTTGAATTGTCATATGGACACTCCGCGTCGTAGTCATCGACGTACCCGACCGTAGTGCCGAAATCGCTATAAGGCAAGGCAGGGATATTTATGGCGGTTGCGAAGGTATCCCCACCCTGCAGGATCACGTTCGGATCGGGGATATTGATTCTGCCAGGATTAACGGGTTTAACCTGAGCTTTGGCAACCGCACAGAGATTGGGTTTTGCGTCGGGCTGGACAGATGCGGAGTTTGCTTCCGCCTGCAAGGAAGCTCCGATAATAGCCATTGCCACAATAGATCATCACAGGGATTTTCATAAAATTACCTCCGAAAAGACATTTTAATTTCAAGCATGGGTTGAAACCCATCGTTGTTTTAGGTTGTGAGGCTCCTCGGGATAAATCCCGAAGTCTCATATCTCCTCTAATCCGGTAGCCGAGGGCTTGCCCTCGGTGCCGAAGGGCAAGCCTTCGGCTACCATTATTGATTTTGATGGGTCAATCAGATAGATATCTCCGGCGAAATCACCTCCGCTGATTACGGAAGCTTCTTCAAGCTATTCGTATCTTGACCCATCCTACGATTCTCTATTTCAAAAGGACCATCCTCAATGTTTTCGATTCCGCTGGAGTTGAAAATTTACATAAGTAAATACCGCTTGAGTAATTGGATGCATCCCAGGTGATGTTATGGCTTCCGGCATCCAGAACGCCTTCAGCCAATATAATCACTTTTTCCCCAAGTAGATTAAAAATCTCTACCGTTGCCGCCATCTTTTCCGGCAAACGGAAGGAAATGGTTGTTGTCGCATTGAATGGATTGGGATGATTTGCGAATAAGGCCATTTTGGAGGGAATGTTTGACAGATCATCTGCAAACCATCCTGAAAGACTCCATTCATCGGCGCCGCCGGCCGAAGGAGTAACCGCATCGAATTCAAATGATGCGGAATCAACCACAACTGAGGGAAAATCGCCGCAATAAGCGATATAATTATAAAGGCCAACCGGAGCGTAATAAGGCACATATTGAGTAATTCCCGGTACAGTTATCGTATGATGGGAAGCAAGCGCAACATTGTCATATCGTTTAATAGGCCCATAAACTCCATATTCGGGGACATCCAACATGATCCATACATCCCCTATCTGTGAAGAATCAGAGTTATTGGAGAGAATACCAGTAAAGGTGAATGAGTGCCCCAATTGGACAACAATGGGAGCATTGTCGGGTATCATATCAATAGATACCGGTGGTAGTTGGCTCCAAGCCAGTTGAACCGCCTCGTAAGCATCCACCATACCCCAGCCATAGGAATTGTCCTCTCCGGGGGGGCCCAGGTCATAAGCAGTATCGTAGATGATCTGTTTGATCTCATCGGGAGTAAGATTTGGATTAACCTGCTTTATCAAGGCGACCACTCCGGCGCCGTGTGGACAGGCCATTGATACCCCGCTGTAATAAGCATAGCCGCCCCCTGGCACAGAAGAACGAATATTGACGCCCGGGGCAACAAACTCCGGTTTGATGGCCGGACTTCCATCCGGAGTACAATAGGACGGACCCCTAGCCGAAAAGTAAGCAATAGGCCAGCCGGGCTGATTAGCATCTACCGCTCCTATTGAGCAATTGCGATAATCGTCGGTAGCCCTGGACGCAGGATTAACGACCAGCTGGTCGGCTCCAACGGAGAAAAGCATTACGATCCCGGCAGCTTCGCAGGCATCTATGGGGGCCCAAAACAAGGAGTCGCAAGGTGGAATTCCATGATATGGAGAGAAGCCCCAGGAATTGGAGCAGATGGCGGGAACATCCCAATTAGTTGAAGGATTACCGTCAGGATCTATCATCCATTGCATACAAAGGATGATGTCGGCGATTGTCTCCGGAATAGTGCCTCCTCTGTTGAGCGGGGCAGATGCAATCCAGAATGATCCTGGAACCACGCCTATCGTATCCCCATCCACAGGATCGGCCGCCGGTAAGGGTGCCCATAGTGTGGGTGCCATGACCATTTTGATCAAATGGAAAATCATTTTGGTTGGAATAAGGATCAAACCAGGCCCATTCGGGATGACCCGCATAGCGCGGATCTGCAACTCCCGCCCATCGACCAGCCAAAGCAGGATGGTGGCCATCGACGCCGGTATCAATATTGGCTACCAACACACCCCTGCCATCGATGCCTAATGCCCATACTTCCGGCGCCCGTATAGCCTCCACACCATTCTCAACTGATGAGATGCCTCCGCGAGTATCTCCCATAATCTCCACAGGTTCTACGAGCTCTGCCTCATAGTTGTAATACACTTTGGCCACATCGGCGCGGGCGGCGATTTTTTCCACCGCCTCTTTTACAGCCTCCGCTCTGATGGCGTTAGTGATCCAGTAAGTTTCAAAACCTTTGACTTTCCCCTCTCCTTTCAGTTCGCTAAGAAAAGCCACTATATCACCCTGGGTGGTCAGAACTTTCTCCTGCAAGGCTCGAACCACAACTTCGTGATAGCGCCGAAGCGACGTATCCCGGTTGTCCATTTCGCCGGTGATGGCGTAGAGGTTCACTTGGTCATCCAGATAGATCAATACCGATATTACCTGCTCGGGACCGGCCGATTTCAAGATATTTTCGAGGCCCGGATCGATCTCACCCGCCATTACACTCGCACCAACTCCCAACATAACCGCAACGAGGACAATCATCACCAAACTATTCCTCATAAATTCTCCTTTGTTTGAACGCAATAAAACTTGGACTGTATTATCTCAAACAGAAAATCATTCCAACAAGGTCATCCTTTTAGCGAGAATTCTATCTCCAGCGACCAACCGACAAAAATAAATTCCGCTTGAATAATTCGACGCATCCCAGGTAATGGTGTGCTCTCCAGCTTCGTAATCCCGATCCACAATTATAGCCATTGAAAATGAGATAGTTTTCTTCACAATGACCTCCTTGCACAGCGATAGAATTTCGATATAAGAATCATATTGAGAAGCCCTTGAAAATTTGTGCTATATTTATATAATTAATATCCCGCAAAAATCAAGGTAATTAAGCGAGCGGCGATTATTCTTTTCGATATGAGAAACATATTTGACTTGAATATCATCTTTAGTATAATTATCGATTATGAATTTATTTGAAGATTCACAAGGCTCAAGCATAATTGCGGATTCCCCGCTGGCGGATCGGATGAGGCCCATCACTTTGGAAGAATTGATCGGGCAGGAGGAGTTGCTGTCACCGGAAGCGCCGCTTTATGCCGCTATTGAAAATGATCGCATCGGCTCAATGATCTTCTGGGGGCCTCCCGGTTGCGGCAAGACCACTATTGCCAGGATCATCGCTAATAGGACCGGAATGATTTTCCTTTCCTACTCGGCGGTAACTTCCGGCATAAAAGAGCTAAAAGATGTTATTGCAATGGCGAGAAAGAGAAAAAAACATTCTGGCGAGCGCACCATCTTATTCATTGATGAAATTCATCGCTTCAACAAGTCACAACAGGATGCCTTCCTTCCCTCTGTGGAAACGGGCGACATCATTTTGATCGGAGCCACTACCGAGAATCCATCATTTGAGGTCGTCGCCGCATTGCTATCGCGATGCCGGGTATATGTATTAAAAAAGCTCTCTAATGATAATATAAAGGCTTTAATCAACCGTGCCCTTGAGGATGAGGTTAAGGGTTTGGGCAAAAGATCATTAATTATCGATCACGAAACTTGTGATATGATTGCCACGATCGCCGATGGGGATGCTCGCCAAGCATACAATTTGCTGGAGTTCTGCGCCGACAATGGCCAAGCATCTCCTGATGGCGTTATTATCATTGACAGAATACTGGTGGAACAAGCTTCCCAGCGCGCCATCCTCTACGACAAAGGCGGCGAAGAGCATTATAATTTAATTTCGGCATTGCATAAAAGCATGCGCGGCTCCGATCCCGATGCTTCAGTCTATTACTTGACCAGAATGCTCAAAGGCGGCGAGGACCCGTTGTATATTGCCCGACGGCTGGTGAGATTTGCGGTTGAAGATGTGGGACTGGCTGACCCGCAGGCGATGCAGGTTGCTGTTGCCGCCAAGGAAACCTACCATTTTCTTGGTTCCCCGGAAGGGGAATTGGCATTGGTTGAGGCGGCGATTTATCTTGCTACCGCGCTTAAATCGAATTCGGTTTATGCCGCATATAAAGAAACTCAGAAAGAAATTGATGACAGCGGCGCCTTGCCGGTTCCATTGTTCATAAGAAACGCTCCAACTGCTTTAATGAAAGGGCTGGGCTATGGCGAAGGTTACCAATACGACCATGACAGCAAAGAGCATTTTATACCCCAGGAATATCTTCCCGAGAAAATACAAGCACGGAAATTCTATGTTCCCGGAAATTTCGGCTTTGAGAAAGAAATCCAGAAACGTCTCGATTGGTGGAAAATGATAAAGGAAAAGCGCCGGCACAATGGCATTTAGATAGAAAGGCCTATATGCAAAATATGGAAAAGAGAAGTTTCACTTCACTGCTTTATAATCGAATTAGTTTTGCGGGTGGGATATTGGCTGGAATCGTTCTGGTAGCGATTATCCTGATGCTATTCGTAACTTGGTTGGGAGGGGGATCCAGCCCATATTTCGGATTGGTCGCCTTTCTCGTCCTTCCCCCATTTTTGATACTTTTCATACTGCTGATACCATTAGGCGTTTATCTGGAACGTCGTCGTTGGATTAGATCAGGCAGAAGGACCGAGGCCCTCTTTCCAGTCATCGATCTCAACATTTATAAGCATCGATTGGGACTAAGCGCTTTCATAACTGGAGTTTTTACATTGGTAATCGTCACCGCCGTCGGGAGCTATAACGCCTATCATTTCACCGAAACCACTAAATTTTGCGGAACGCTCTGTCATGAAGTGATGCACCCTGAATATGCCGCTTACACCCGTTCACCCCATGCCCGGGTCAGGTGTGTCGATTGTCATGTTGGCTCAGGCGCCAACTTTTATGTTAAATCTAAATTATCAGGCTTATATCAGGTTTATGCCGCCATCGCCAATGTTTACCCAAAGCCGATTCCGGTGCCCATCAGGAACCTGCGTCCGGCGCAAGAGACTTGCGAACAATGCCACTGGCCCGATGCTTTCTTTGGAGCAAAACAGAGGGTTGTTAACCATTTTCTCAATGACAAGAATAATACTCCTTGGGATATTAATTTACTCATAAGGATCGGCGGAGGCTCGCCTGGGACTGCTCAGACAACCGGCATTCACTGGCACATGAACATCGCTAATATGGTTGAATTCATTGCCCGCGATATGACGCAGCAGGATATTCCCTGGGTTAAGATTACCAATCTTAAAACCGGCGTAACCAACGTTTATAATGATATCGATAACCCTCTGACCCCGGCGGAGATCGATTCGCTTCCGAAATATCGGATGGATTGTATGAATTGTCATAACCGTCCCACCCATATTTTCCGCTCGCCAAATTATTCTATGAATTTGGCGCTATCGACAGGCAGGATCGACCCGAAATTGCCCTTTATAAAGAAGAACGGAGTGGCAGTTCTTACGGGCGATTATAAATCGACCGAGGAAGCCTTGGATAAGATCGCCAAAAATATATGGACATTATATGAACCAGGCAATTTCCCCGACACTTCAATTAGCAATGCTTCTATCGAGCAATCAATTCAAACCCTGAAAGAGACTTACACCGCCAATTTTTTCCCAGAAATGGGAGTGCGGTGGGATTTATATCTTGATAATATCGGACACTTGAATTCCAAAGGATGCTATCGATGCCACGCCGGGAATCATCAAACCGAGGACGGAAAAACCATCACCAGAGAATGCAATGCCTGCCACACGATCATCGCCCAGGGCAAACCCGGCGAGATGGAAATCGCCGTCAATCCCGACGGATTGCGATTTAAGCATCCGGTCGATATCGATGATGCGTGGACGGAGATGGGATGCTACGAATGCCATACTGGCACATCACCGTAAGATTCAATAGACCCGACTGTTATAGTCGCCTTACGGATATTATTTTCAAAAAAATATATTGACATTAATTGGTTAGTGGTGATAGTTTTTACTAATGATAGACAAAAAGGAATTTGAATTTAGCAATTTAGTGATGAATCGAAAAACTGTCGGTTTTCCAAACATAGCCCTTTCAATAATCTCCATTTTAAATGTATTTCGTAATGAATTACCATCTTTAACTGAGATATAATAATAATATGAGCTATTACAAAAGTAATCCATTGATCAGAATTGTGATATTAATCACAATTCCTATTTTGGTTATGGCTTCAAGCAGCTTTGCGGATGCGCCTGATCCTTACGAGGCCAGCAAAGCTTGCAGTGACTGCCATAGTGAGTTCTTCAGCGGCTTAAAGGGAACTACCCATGCTGTTTCGGACAAGAATGTAAGCAAGGGCGTTTACTGCGTCAATTGTCACGATGGCTGGCAGGGACATATTGAGAATCCTGCCAAAGGCAACATCACTAATGGCTCAATGCTGACGCCGGCGAAGGAAGCTGAGTTATGCAGTGCGTGCCACTTGACTACTCATCAGATGTCAATGGTATCAACCGATCCTCATTTCCGCGCCGACCTTTCCTGCTCATCATGTCACACTATCCACGGCAATATGAATTTGATGCTCGTTAAGGATAGCAGTGACAATTTCTGTGCTGAATGCCACTCTACTACGGTAGCGGAATTCCAACGGAGATCCGCTCATCCGCTTGAGTCAGGCAATGTCCGTTGCACCGATTGCCATAAGTTATCCAACGCCAATGACCCCGCAATGGCAATTGGCTTGAATTGGACTTGCCAGAACTGCCATAGCGAAAAAGCTGGGCCATTTCCATTTGAGCATCCAGTAGTTTATACCCACTACACCAATGGCGGCGGTTGCATGGAATGTCATCAGCCTCACGGATCACCTAATGACCGTCTGCTCAATCAGCCGGCAGAGGGCCTTTGTGTGCAGTGTCACTCTATTCCCGCGGCCCATCGTACTAAACACGATGGCTGGGGAACCAAACTCCCTTGCATTGAATGCCATACTGACATTCACGGCTCTTTTGATAACAAGAAATTCCTTGATCCCGATCTTGGAACCAAACTTTTCCCGGAATGCTACCAATCCGGCTGCCACATATTCAATTAAAAGGAGACACAAATGAGGCTTGGAATTGTAACATTCGCTTTGGCTTCCTTGCTGTTGGGTACAGCCGTTCAAGCTAGTGCACAGGGTAGCGGGGATTTGAAAATAGGGTATATTTTTCTGGATGAAGACGGCAATCAATCCGTTAATTATCCAACCTTTAACGATTATGAGGGGGTTGCTTTCTCTCTGGAGAATTTCCGTTATCTATTCGATAACGGAATCCGTCTTAATGCCAATTTGAAGAATATGTCACTTGATAATCGGAATCTCAATTTCAAGGTTGATAAGCCGCGTCTTTTCGGCCTTAGTTTTAATCATAATCAGTATCGCCGTGTGTATGGCTTCGAGGGGGATGAGAAGACCAAAAGGAATCGCTCAAATGCATCCCTCTGGGTCTATCCTCATCGTGATATCAAGCTTTTTGCCGGCGGATCTTATGTTGGCTTCACGGGTTCAATCCTCCAGCTTTTCGATGCCGGAAATGCGAACCCCTTGGGTCCGTTCACCAATCCAACATTATATGATTATAAGCAAACATCTTACAATGCAGGGTTCAGGTTTAGTCATAACGGGCGGATGCTTCAGGCTGAATATAGCGCCGCAGATTTCGTGGACGATAGCAACACTGACCGCGACCAATCCCGCTATTGCATAAAAGTAAATGCCATCACCCCAATTCCCAGATTCGATTGGATTGTGGCATCGGGCGGCTACAGATCCTTTCAAACTAAATACAAAACCACTGATTTCAAGCTGAGTTCCAATACGGGATGGGCCGGCGCCTTGGCCAAGCTTCCCGAAAATTTCTCCTTGAATTATAGCTTCTATTTCGACCGCACCAGTTCGGACAGCGATTTCGTTTCCACCGATAATCTCTCTCATGCGGTTTATCTCTCACACTTATGGCCGCAATTGGCGGGCTTGACGGCGGGCTATCAAACCGACATCAATGATGGCTACCAAGATAAGATTCAGGCCAATTCCATCTATTTTTCAGGCTGGTTGATGCCCACGTCCGAATTCGAATTCCGAGGGGAAGTGGGGCTACGTATGGAGGAAGTGAAAGAGGGAACACGCTTGACCGGAGATGAAGATCGAAATCGATTTAAATTTTCCGCAGAATACAAGAAGCCGGATTATGGATCAATGACCCTGAAATTCGAGAACAAGAACCGCAAGAATGATCTTATAAAAAGCGAAGCCGATTTCATCCGGATTTCCGGCGATTGTGTTCTTCAGCGATTCAAATTTGCAGAGCTTGCAATCGGGTATTCATTCTCGGAGGGTGAGTACGAAAACATAGAGCAGAAATTTGAATTTGCCGATCACCAGGTGCATGGCGATATCACTTTGCACGAATACTCTCACATTACTTTGGGCGCCGGAGGGATATACTATCGCAGCAAGCGGGACCTCGATGTGGAAAGGATCGGCCTTCACTTCACCGGTTCATACCGCTTCCTGAATAGCTACCGGCTGGAGGGGAATTATAATGTACATAATTTTGATGACTTCCTAATGAGCGACCAATATTACACTGCAAATATTGTTGAAGTTAATTTGATTAGAAATTTATTATTCTAAGAAATGAGGAACCATTATATGATGAACGTATCAAGAGCGCTATTGGTTTTGTTCCTGGTCTCGTTACTGGCCTTCAGCCTCGGCTGCGAGCGAAAAATCGTTAATGAGAATAAGGATAATTCCCAAGCGGAACTTAACAGCTGTTTTACCTGCCACAACGATGAAGATGGAGTACTGCAACGTGCGGAAGGCGAATGGATGCATTCTGTCCATGCTTCAGGCAACAATATCGATTACACTAATCGTGGAGACGGCGACGACTGCACACGATGTCACGATCACCAGGGATTTCTTGAATTCCTCGCGACCGACTCTTTGAGCGCACCCTATGACAATGTCAGTGGCATCCATTGTTTCACCTGTCATGCGCCTCACACCACTGGCACTTTGGCATTACGGACTGAAGAAGCTTTCACGTTATTGGATGGATCTACATTTGATCACGGAGCGGGCAATCTCTGCGCCAATTGCCATCATTCGCGCGTGAATGGCACGCTGGCGCTTGACTCCATACCGAGTCGCTACGGACCCCATCATGGCCCCCAGGCTGACATGCTGAACGGCACCAATGCTTTCGAATTCGAGGGCTATACTTATTCGTATTCGACCCATTCCGTGGGGATCCCAGATGCCTGTGTCGGTTGCCACATGGGCAACGAGAGAAACCATAGTGGATATGGGGTTGGAGGCCATAGCTTCAATATGGAAGATGAAGAAGGAAATAATCTCTACTTGTATTGTGCTGATTGCCATTCGGCGGCTAATACCGCCAAAGACTATGATTTCTTGCTGGATCGGGATGTCGATCATGACGGTGTGATAGAGGGGTGCCAAACCGAAATCGATGGTTTGGCTGACTCCCTGAAAGCATTGTTAACCGCAGATGGGCTTCTTAATTCGTCCGGCTCGGTTATCAGTCAGAAACTGGACGACCCCAATAAGGCAGGCGCGGTTTATAATTACTTCTTTATTGAGGATGATCGGTCACACGGCGTGCATAACTTCAAATATGCAACCGATCTGCTTCAGAGCGCAATCGAATATATGGTGGCGCATCCATAATCGATCATCTGAATTTATCGAAATGCAAGCGGGTCAGCGCCAAAGCTGACCCGCTTTATTTTGTGGCCTAATAATGAAATCTAAAGAAGCGGGTCGGGGTTTCGAGCCTCGAATTGTCGGGTGTGAAACCCGATAAAATAAAGGTTATAGGAGCAAATCGTCCCTCCAGCAGAAGTCATTTAGATCCCTCCCCCCCATGCCCAAGGACTATCGCACTGAATTGACTTGTTTCCAGATATGACGTTATCTATGACTAGGCAACTCCCCAAGATTGTAATGCCGTCTGCATCGGAACAATAACAAGTGTTATCGGAAATTATACTTGATCTTATTACAGTGCCATTTTGGGCATATATGGCGCCTGAGTTATCGTAGGTCATATTGCCCGAAATAATGTTGCCAACAATTAATGGATTTTGCACTCCAAACGACATCACCGGGACAATCTGTTCTTCCGGTTGAACATAGAAACCTTTCGGTATGGTTGTTGAATCCTCTCCATCCTGAATCCTGACATCTCCGATTTTCGTGCTTTCTGGTCCACAGCGGCTTGTCAGTAATATCCCTTTGCCAAAGAATCGTATAGGTTCTTGAAAGTTACCTGACCCAACCATCACTGTATCGCCATCAACAGAAGCCTCGATCGCCTCGGGGATAGTCGAGTAATCCTCAGGGACATAGATTATAGGGCATAAGAATCAGAATCATTGAAAAGCGCGACGAGGACGAATAATATCACTGCTAATATCATAATGGCTACTTTGAAATAAATATACCCGACATTTCGGGGATGTCAATGGCAATTCTTCATTCCGGCAAGTCTTGAGGCCCCAATAAATCGAAGAACAATTGCCTGTCGGGAAACTCCTCCTTTAGCTTTCATCACTCTTGATTTCCAAAACCCCCCACATTTTTCTATTGCGGCAAATCCTCTGAATTGATAAAATCCATAAAAGATAATATTAGAGGATAGGAACAATGAAATTCATCAATACCGGCAAAGCGCCTAAGGCAATCGCGCCTTACTCACAGGGGGTAGTTTTTTTCGAGGGGAAATTAATTCAAACCTGCGGGCAAATCCCTATGGACCCCGATGGCAATGTTGTTCTTGGCGACATCGAAGCTCAAACCCTGCAGACGCTACGCAACATAGAGGAAGTGCTGAAGGCGGCGGGAAGCGGCAAAGACAAAATTGTCAAGACCACAGTTTTCTTGAGCGACCTTGCTGATTTCGAGCGGATGAACAAAGTCTATGCGGAATTTATGGGCAATCACCGTCCGGCGCGTTCGACTGTGGAAGTCAGCAAGTTGCCCAGAAATGTGGCTATCGAAATTGAGGCATTAGCGGAGATTTGATTTTCGTACGAAACCATTCAAAAGACTGGTTTCCACAGCCCCTGTTATAACTATACTTAAACGTAATATTTCCAAAATAATGCTTGACAAAACTTAAGATTGTATTTTATTAACTTATAACTGTGGCCTCGTGGCAATGGCATAAGCATGCGTATTGTTTACGGGCAGGGGTAGTTCTATTAAATGTACCGGTCACCATGGATAGTTATCTGGGACTGATAGCGCAAGGGAATGCGATTTATCAGCGGGTTGTTGCCTAATCACAAACCAGGATAAAATAAATGTGAACTTTCCATTGGTCCAAGCCGTTTTACTTCTAAGCTTTACATTTTTCTTCGTCCCAAGGCATCAGTTTTGCGTTGATTTAGACAACCGGAGGTGTGTTATTTATAAGACTGAGACTATTTCTACTGCATATAGAAAAACCAATCAACTTCATCATACTGACTGGGTGAATTCCAGAATCAAGAGATATTCTGAGATTCTGATGGTTGCCGCAGGAGTTTTGGTGGTTTCTCCATTGCTTATTACCATCATTATTCTGAACAAACTACTGCATCCCAAACACAAAGTCTTTTATACGCAGTTACGGGTTGGCAAAGATAATAAGCCTTTTGAACTTTACAAATTTCGGACTATGATCGATGCTCCTCCACATGCCAAAGATGATGATAAATTGGCACAATATGCCAATATATTCCAGCTTACCAAAGTGGAGAATTCGAAGATGATTACGCCATTTGGCGCAGTCCTTCGCAAATTCTATTTGGATGAATTACCTCAGCTGTTTAATATTCTCAAGGGCGACATGGCATTGATAGGGCCTCGCCCCATTGAACCCTATCATATCAATCTGTGGAGAGAACAATATCCGGAATTTAAGAATTTGCTAAGGATCAGATGTTCGGCTCGACCGGGAGCAAGCGGGCCTTGGCAAATCGATAATATGAAATTCGACCTAACGGATCGCGAGATAATCCAAAGGGATATTGATTATATACGGAACTCATCTTTAGGGTATGATTTGAGACTTTTATTCAGAACCGCATTCAGAGTCGTGGCTGGAACCGGACAATGAACTGCATGGTGGAACTAAAATAATATGACTAGAGCTGCTGAAAAGGAAGTTTCATTATTAGGCATTAATCTCTGCAACTGCAGTGTCCGCGAAGGGCTGGATATTCTTGATGAATCGTTGGAGATGCCGGGGCATTATCGGGCGATGTTTATGAATGCCAATTACATCAACATATCATTCAGCGATCCAGTTTATAGGGAGACGGTCAAGAAATATCATGCGAGATTCGTTGATGGAGTGGGTGTATATCTTGCCGGCCGGATTTTGAAAGGGGTCAAATTCCCTCATTTGGGCGGGGGAACGGACTTGGGCAAGCTTTTCCTTGAGAGATGCGCCCAAAAGGGTTATCGCGTATTCTTCCTCGGAGCCCGACCAGGGGTAGCTGATAAAGCGGCTGAGAATTTTAGAAAATGGTACCCAAACATAAAAATTGTGGGTTGCCATCATGGTTATTTCCATAATGATGAGAATGAAGATATAATAAGAAGGATCAACTCATCAAAAGCTGATGTCTTGTTGGTCTGCATGGGCATGCCTCGCGAAGCATTGTGGATTGAGGAGAATTTCGACAAGCTAAAAACAAGGTTGTCATTGCCATTGGGAGCATTTTTCGATTTTCATTCCGGCGAAATTCGCCGCGCTCCTCTCTGGATTCAGAAGTTGCGCTTCGAATGGTTGTTCCGGCTTATACTTGAGCCTAACCGGCTGTGGAAAAGATACATAATAGGCAATTTTATATTTATCGGCCGAGTATTCAAATGGAAGCTACTTAGTATTTCATAATTTTCCGATTTTTCATCTCGACCAAATCCTCCAATTTTTATAATATTATTCCCATAAATATATTGACATCAAAATGGCGGCGTGTTTAATTGCGGTTTCAATTGGAAGTAGTATAAATACGCAATTTTTTGTGCCGAAATTATAACTGTAAAGGGTTCGATATAGGGACAAGAATTATTTGGGAAAGCATTGGCAATGAAAAAAACCACATTTATATCGCGGTTAGTGGTCTGGCAATTGATATTGCTGGTCGCATTTACCGGTTGCGGAGGCGGCAGGAAACATATCGAATTGTCCAAGGCCCCTAAGCCGGTCTTTGTTCCGGGAGTGACTCCGCCATTACCGGAGTACACTATAGGGATCGGCGATATCCTTGAAGTTAAGTTTTTCTACGACCCTGAGCTAAATGAGACTTTATTGGTCAGGTCGGATGGACGGATCACGCTTCCTCGACTTGGGGATTTTGCTGTAGTCGGCCTTACCCCTACACAACTTGATGATATAGTCACCACCAAGTATTCCGAAATCCTCAGGAACCCCGACATAACTGTACTGATAAGAGAATCTGCAGAAGAAGTGGTTTATGTTCTAGGGGAAGTCGGCAGTCCCGGCGCAGTTCCTATCAGGGGCAGGATGTCTTTGTTGCAGGCCATAGCGGCCTCAGGAGGTCTGACTTACATAGCCAAGTCATCCTCGGTGATTGTATTCCATTCTGACGGTTTGCATAAACCGACGGCACGCCGGATCAATCTATCCAAAGCTCTAAATCGCAAAGATATTAACGAAAATATTTATCTTACAGGCTATGACATTATTTATGTGCCCAAAACATTCATAGGGAAACTTGACATTTTTGTCGACCAATTTTTCAAAAACGTATTTCCTCCGCTCCTCGATACTTATATCAAAGGATATGATGCTTACAGGATGAAGGATAGATATGATTATTATCGCCGTCTGGGACAGTAGCGGATTGGTTTTAATAAAATCTTGCCAGGGGATTGAAAAATAATGCCTACAAAAAGAACAGAGAAGTTTACTTCAGAGCCGTTGAGGCTTTATTTGGATGAGCGATTTGCCAAAGTATTTGGCAGCATAACCAGCAATATCCTGAACCGTGAAGGAGAGAATACGATCAGAAGCATCGTGGTCACAAGCGCTGTCCGAGGGGAGGGTGTTTCGACCATCGCCTTAAACTATGCCGCAGTTTCGGCCACATCTGAGAGTATGAAAGTACTGCTTATAGATGCCAATTTGCGGCACCCTTCGCTTCACAGGGCTTTAGATGCTGAAAATTCGAAGGGCTTTTCGGACATCTTATTTTCCGATATCAAACCGGCACAGGCAGTTCTGAAAACATCGATTGAAAATCTCCACTTTCTTCCAGCCGGTCAGTTTCAAGCAAACCTTAATAGGGTATTCAGCAAGACGGCCGTGAAGCAGGCTATCAGCGGATTAAATGACCAATATGATTTCATTATTATGGACAGCCCGGCAGTGTCTGCGTTTCCCGACGCCGCCACCATCGCTGGTGCTGTGGATGGTGTTTTGATGGTAATCTCAGCTCACCGAACCCGGCGTGAGGTCATCGCCGAAAGCACAAAGTGTCTGGAGAATACCGGCGCCCATATTTTGGGCTCGATATTGAATAAAAGGACCTACGTGATTCCGGAGAGACTTTATAGAAGATTATGATTCAACAATTAATTTGAGGATCAGGGACATGTCGCCAATTAGAAATTCTGCCAGAGATTTCCTATATGTCATTTTTAAGAGAAAGAGAGTTATACTTTGGATTTCCGGAAGCTTTTTCGCGTTTGTGATGTTTTTTACAGTAATGAAAACGCCCCAATACAGCGTCTCCACCAAAGTATATATCCAGGCATCAGACTATAATGAGTCCCTTTTTGGAGAAGGGCGCATCAGTCCCGGGTCAACCCCATTCGCGCCCGAACGACTGAATACCGAGATTGAAATCGTCAAAAGCTGGCCGGTTTGTGAGAAAATAACCTCCCTATATCGGCTCCAGGACCGACAGATCGAGAATCCAACATTCCGTGATGATATTAAGGATTTCATTAAATGGCCCATTAAGCAGACCATCTCTTTGATAAAAACTATTTTGGGGCTTAGCACCTTGAAAAACGATGAAGAAGTATTCCACGATACAGTCCTCGATTTGCAGGAATCATTGGAAGCCACCCCCGTTCCCTTTTCGAAGGTCATCGAAATCGTCTATGAGGACCGGGATCCATTGATGGCCACCAAGATATTGAATTCCCTGACCGATGAATATCTTAAGCAACATCTGCAAATCAACATTAATCAGGCAAAAAGCTCCTTCTATAAGGATCAGATTAACGCTGTGAATGAAAAACTTTCCATTATGGAACAGCAATTCTCAAAATACAAAAGCGATGAAGAGCTCATTTCATTTGATGACCAGGAGCGAGGAGTGCTCCAAAGCATTTCCAGCTATAACAATGCTTTGACTGATGTGCGCAAGGAAATCATCAGCCAACGAAATAAATTGGAGAAAATTAATTCCTACAGGCGGCAGAATCCGGATAAACTTATCCCATCAAAGGAATTGACGGAAGATGCCCTAATCAGTCAACTGAACACTGAGTTGGTCAACCTGAAATTGAAGTTATCCGACTTACAGCAAAAATATACAGATGAAAGCCGAACGGTAATAGAGACCAAATCCCAAATCACGGATTATGAGATACAAATCCGCGAGCAGGTCAATAAGCAATTGGAGCTGGAAGCGGCCTCGTTGGACAAATTGGTAGCCGAGGAGAATGCGCTGGAATCCACGATTTCCGGCCTACGCGCCGCTTTACTGTCGCTTCCCAAGAAGGAAATCACCTATAAGACCATGGAAGAAAATGTCAGCCAGGAAAGGTCTTTGCAGTTGAGCCTCCGGGAAAAATATGAGGAATCCCTGGTTCAGGAAGCCAGCGATAGCCGTGCCAGTTTGGCGAAAGTGATCGAATACGCTACTGTACCAACCAAGCCAAGTTCGCCAACTACTCTCTTAAACTTGATCATTGCCCTTTTCCTGGGGCCAGTTATCAGCCTTTCGGTTGTTCTGGCACAGGAGTATTTCGATCACACCATCAATACACCAGAGGATTCAGCTCATTATTTGAACCTTCAGGTTCTGGGATCAATTGATAAAGTCTGATCCCGCCTGATCTCATTGCTCAATGGCACAAGGGGTTTGACACCTGATGTTGTTCAAGAAAACTTCCAAATTTGATAGCCCTGTATATGGCAGATTAGGTTTCATAGCCATTGCTTTAATCCTGTCGAGCATGATGTTGGCCGCATTGGGTTTCATCGGCTTGATGACCACCGAATCAGCTGTAAAATGGGTGGTAATGATAGCGGCGGGGTTTGCCTTGCTGGCATTCTTATTTATTGTAGATGACCACAAATCAGCTTTAATGGGGCTACTCGCTTTCTCAACTCTCACTTCAGTGGATATTGGTCTAACGAATGTCCAAAAATTCCATTATCACGGAAATCCCTCTTTGGTCATCTCCTTAAGCGATGTCTTTTTGATCATCTTATATTTTCTTTGGGTGCTGGAATCGCATGAAAAACGTTCCTATAAAGCTACGTGTAAATTTTTACCTCTAATTTTATTCATTATCTTTATTATCTGGTCGGGAATCTCTATTTTGAATTCAACAGCGGATATTAGGCCATGGGCATTTTACAGGATGGTCGGCTATCTTCGTCTTTTATTATTATTTTGGTACTTGATAAATAATATTCAGAGTTTCAATCACATTAGGGCAATTTTAATTGGAGCGGTGGTCGCAGTCTCTTTGCAGGCATCACAGGGCTTGATTCAGATGGGGACCGGCCACATGGTTAGTCTTCCCCTCTTGGGGGGGAATACGGAGGAAAGTAGCAGAGATGTCATTAAGAGGTCTATCGGCACGCAAGACTCCAGTGATCAAAGAATTCGAGGGAGCACCAATCAACCTAATAGCCTCGCCCGGCTTTTGGGTTTATATATTCCAATTTTCATCTTCATTGGTATCTTCCACAAGCAGAATCCGATGATGCGCCTTATCCTGTCTGGAGCCGCCATCCTAGCTCTAATTGCAGTGGGTCTCACGCTTTCAAGGTCAGGATGGATTTCTCTGTACATTGGCTTGGCCATTGGATTTATTCTGATTGCCAGGCATTACAGGAAGATGGGCGTTTTTGTCCTTTCGGCCATCCTGGTGCAGTTGATTATTTTGGGTCCACTCCTCGCAACTGATAATCCGATCTCAAGACGTATCTTCAGCGCTGATTCTGCTCTGGATTATCGCGGCACTGCTTATGATCGCATATCCCAATTCCAAGTGGCCCTAAATTATATTAAGGATAAGCCGATTCTCGGCGTAGGCATGGGAATGTACGCAAAATTATTGCGTAAATATGATAATTCCATTTCCCAATTTTCTTCAAGAAATCCGGTTGCAGTCCATAATGTATATTTATACTTCGCCGCCGAAAATGGAATCCCAGCACTAATTTTCATCTTGGCTTTTTTCATTTCGATCCTTTATATTGGATTTAAGAGCGCCAAGCACGCCAATTTATTGACAAAACTGGTTGCTTTGGGATTTACTATGGGATTGATTAGCAATTTGATCGCTTTGGCATATACTCTCTACCCCCTTGAAACCCTTCGCTCCATTTGGATTCCAATTGGGGCTCTCTGCGCCATCTACCTGAATCCCCATTTGTTCGTTAGCAAGCAGTTAGATGATCAATCTATTAGTTCGTAACACTTCCATTAACATAGTCACCGAGGCCGTTACCAGCGTTTTTGCCGCCGCTCTATTTATGGTGGCAAGTCGCATGCTTGGGCCTGAGGGCATTGGCATCTTCAGTCTGGCCATGACCGTGGGCGCCATCTGGGGGCAATTGCCGACATTCGGTTTTGAAAAGCTGATTTCGAGGGATATTGGCAGGGAGACCGAACGGGCATCACACTATTACAGTCATATCTGCTCCACCAAGATTATTTTCACTCTCATCGCTATGGTCGGAGTCCTGGTTAATGTTTACATTCTTCATTACTCATCGCTGAAAACTTTCGCAGTGCTTATCGTCTCTTTCTCCGTTTTCTTATTCTCCTTTATCTCGTTTTTTTCCTCCTTCTTTAGGGCGTTTCAGCGAGCAGAATATGAGGCTTACCTACGGATTTTACTCCGTATGGGAAATTTGATCTTAGGCTTGGCCGCTCTATATCTGGGGACTGGATTACTTGGGCTGGCTTTCTCTCAAACTATTGTGGCCGTTATCGCAGTATTTCTGGGTCTGTATTATCTGAAGAAAAATTTTATGAGCATTTCCATAAAATGGAATTATGCCGAAGCCAAAGATTTAGTCATTCGCTCGTCTCCTTTCATCCTGCTATCAATACTAGTGTTATTATATGTATCCATAGGCACATTAATGCTCAATATATTCAAGGGGGATTATGATACTGGAATCTATGCCGCCGCTGGGAAACTCATTCAAGTTATGGTATTCTTTCCGACCGCGATGACTTCGGCTTTTCTTCCAATAATGTCAAAATTGAGCGCCGAAAGAGATAAAAACGATCAATTCGTCAGGATCTATAATTATGCGTTCAAGTATCTCTTTATGATCGGAGTTGCCATTGCCACTGGGTTCTCCGTGCTTTCCGAACCCATAAGCATTTTTCTCTATGGGGAGGAATTCGTCAAAAGCGCCAGCCCGCTAATGATAATGAGCTGGGCGATGGTATTTTCATTTTTGAACTTCATAATGGTCAACACAATTATTGCACTCGGAAAGGAAAAGCTACTTTTGTATGTTTCGGCCGGCGGGGTTGTGCTTAATGTCATGTTTAATCTGTGGGCGATTCCGAAATATGGTTATGACGGCGCCGCCGCTTCGACCCTGATAACTGAAACGTCAGTCTTTTTCGCACACTATATAATTATCAGACCCTTTTTGGGAACGCAATTTAAGCCCTACCGCCTCATACTCAAACCGATCGGAGCGGCGGTGGCGATGAGCATCGTCGTTTTCTTAACCAATAGTCATATCCATCTCTTATTCAGCATAGCCATTGGGGCGATAGTATTTATCTCGATGTTGTATTTTATGAAAGCTTTTGATCCTTATGAGCGGAAGCTGGTGAAGGACTTACTGTCCAAACATGGATCCTTTGCTTAGTGCCGACCGGTTTTTCAGGATTTGATACCTAATTCGAACCCATCCCATATTAATTTGCATTCCAAGAAATCTTAGAACAGATCAGGAAAATTTCGTTGAAAACAATGAGTCCACTTTCTCAGCCGATATTGAGAGCATTCCCCTATCCATATTCTGCCGCTCTGACTATTGCCAATGACCTGGATAATATGAATTGGGATGATTTCCTCGAAGTGAGAAAATTCTTGAACACAAGCCTTGATACATCGATGGGACCCGGTGTCGAATTGGAGATCGGAGATACTTTTTGGTGTTATACCCTGCTACCTTATGAAATCTCATATTTCCAAGGTATTTCGAACAATCCATCCCCCTATTCGGCAATCCTGCTGGAATTAATAAAGGCGGGATATATCGATTGTTTTCATTCTTATGGCGATTTCTCGCGATGGGAAAAACCTCAAAATCCGGAATACTTTAATCGGACTCTAGCTGAGAGGGCCATTAATGAGATGGTTCGAAATGGGATTAGCTTCGATACCTATATTAACCATGGCGACAAGTTCAATATCCAAAATATTTTTAGCCAGTTGCTCGATAACCGGGGTGACATTCCCGGTGAATCAGTTTATCACAATGATTTGACGATCGACTCCCTCGGCATCAAATTTTATTGGGCTTCGGATCTCACGGCAGTAGTTGGCCAAGAAAGGAATTTGCGCGTTACTGATACCGATTATCACTTCTTCAAAGCTGAACATCTGCTTAAAGGCGCCGTCAAAAGCATTTTGGGATTGGATAGGAGAAAACGGAGGGTTTATGGCAATGAGCTCACCAGGCCGGTGCTCCTTAGAGATGGCAGAGCTTTGATGGAATTTACGCGCTATTGCTATAAATATTCGCAGGTCTATATCCCGCCCGGACGCCCGATTCTGGAAAAGCAATTGTCCGATGCGATTCTTGATAAGCTGGAGAAACTGGGGGGGTATATGATAATTTACACTCACTTTGGTCAGCCGCTAAACCGCACTTCGAAAGGCTTATTCGATCAAAATCTCGTGGCACGATTCAGGGAGCTAAAGCGACGGTCATCCGAAGGGAGGTTATGGATTAGCACCACATCTGGACTGCTCAATTATCATTATACGCACAAATATCTCAAATGGGATATTGATAGAAAACTGAATGGCGAGATATGCATTAATATCAGCGGAGTTGATGGCCCGGTAGCCATTACACCCAACCATAATGGATTAACTTTCTACACCGCCGAACCCGAAAAAACCTCCATTTACATCAATCGCAAACGGGTCGCCGATGCAATGATCAACCCAAAAGATGGAACCGGGCAACAGAGTATCAGCATCCCGATTCAAGCCTTGCAATTTCCATTAGATATTTACCGCTGATATGCGATTCCGGCAGGTATCAGGGTTTGTTGTGGCAAATTGTCCGATGATTACTAACTCACTGGCTCAAAAGCGTCGGCGGGGGCACCGCAAACCGGACAGATATCGGGAGGAACTTCTCCATACTCCTCATATCCGCAAACATTGCATTTCCATCTTTCCATCTGTGATTCAGCCATATATTTCAACTCGAATGATATTATAGGGTAATAAACCGATTAAAAATTAACAACGGAACCATCGTCGAATCAAATGGTATAATCAGGCGATGGATACGAAGAATCTGATTGCACACAAGACAGTAAAAATGAAATTGCGGGAGAATGCCAATATTTTATTTTTCGGAGATTCGATCACCCACGGTGTCTTTGGTGAGTCCTATATCAAAATCCTCGATAAAATGCTCGCTCAGCGCTTCTCCCTGCTCAACTATCGCTTGATAAACAAGGGGCGGGCCGGCGATACCATTTATTCACTCCTGAAGCGGGTGGAGAGAGATGTTATCGCTCTGTCACCACACATGGTTTTCATCCTGGTGGGCGCCAATGATGTGCTTCTAAAGCGTCCAGAAAACCTCCAGATCATTCAGGAGCGTTCAGGCCTAAAAGACCAAATCCCGGCAACCGATACAAACGAATTCAAGACAACTTATCGCATACTCATAAATCATATCAAACAATATCTCAAGGCCAGGCTGATCTTGTGTTCGACCGGGATTATCGGTGAAGACTTAAAGAATCGTTATAATCGCCAACTGGTGCATATTAATATCGCCATAAGAAAAATGGCAATGGATTACCATTTGGATTTCATAGATATAAACGCCGCCTTTTACCGCGAACTCCAAGGTTTCAAACCGCCTACCGATTATGTGCCCCGCATGCCCGAAATCTACGATGATTTGGAAATCCTTAAAAGCATTACTCCCGACAAACTTTCGCAGCAAAGAGGACTGCGGGTCACCTATGACGGAGGGCATCTAAACAACCGAGGCGCGGAGATTATAGCTTCCCACATCTATGACTATTTAGTGAATTAGTAATTGGGTTGGGGATTTTATTATCAACCTCGCCCTCCCCACCCATATTTATCTTGTTGCAAACTGCGCCGGTTATTATCTTACACTTCAATTTCTCAACCATTATTTGGGGATAATCCGAAAATGTCCATAGACACGCTGAATATTGGCGTCGATATCGACGGCGTCATCGTAGATTTCATATCGGAATTCATCAAAACTTACCATCAGAAGTATCCGCGATTTAAGAAGCTTAAAAAGGAATTCATCTGCCGGCATAGTATTGAATCAGTTCTGGGCTTATTTGAAGAGGAAGTTCACGAACTGATTGAATATACTACGATTTATGGCAAATTTGAGCTTATCGCTGGCGCCGACAGAGTTCTTAAACAGCTTGCGCATCATAATATCTTCATTTGCACCAGCAGACCCGATAGGCACCGGGAACAAACAGAAAGCCTTCTCGCCCAATTCGACATTCCTCACAAGAAGCTGATTTTCAGGGGCAACGGCAAAAAGCTTGATGTCCTTTTAAAAGAAATGCCTCGCTTTGACATCTTCATCGAGGATAATCTCGCTGAGGCCATCCATCTCTCGAAGCTTGTCAAGCAGGTCCTGGTTTTCCGCCAGCCGTGGAATAATAATTGCCTGAATGTCCGGGGAACGCTCAAATATATGGAGAGCTGGGATCAGATTCACGATTGCATATTAGAATATCAGCGCAACCTCTTCCCCACTCTGCTGTGATTTTTTCCCACCCAAAATAGCATCACGGGAACATTTCAAGGATATAATCCGTTTTGAAGATAGTTGATTTAATCACTCAACTATAGAGAATCTGAGAATTTACATTTTGATTAATAATAAAATCATTCACCTTTCAGTTCACGGAGCGACCAAATGAGCCAAAAGAGGATGTTTACCAAGAAACATTTAGGCATCGTATTTTTTTCACTTGCGCTGATGGCGATTCTCACTGGATCCGCATTTGCCACCCAACACAGTGTCAGCATTCCGGGATTCTCATTCAGCCCGGCAACCCTGACAATCGCGGTGGGCGACACTGTCACCTGGACCAATAATCATACTTTCACGCACACGTCGACTTCGGATGACGGTTACTGGAATTCCGGCAATTTGCTTCCCGGCCAATCTTACAGCCATGCTTTCTCCTATAGTGGATCATATCCTTATCATTGCGCTATTCATCCTTCTATGCTGGGGACAATTAATGTCACGCCGATTTCGCATTCGGTATCTATTGTAGATTTCGCCTTTTCGCCGCAGAATCTGACCGTCGGAGTAGGCGATACCGTGGTATGGACAAACAATGGTAATGTTGGGCATTCAGTAACGTCCGATTATGCGCATTTCAATTCAGGGATTTTGAATCCTGGGCAGTCGTATAGCCGAGTTTTCACTAGTGATATCCATCCTTATCATTGCACTCCGCACCCATTTATGACTGGTATCATCACTGTAACCGGCGGCGCCCCGAGTGATTGCAATGTGGGGATGGTAACTGACAATAATCCGGTTGTGGTTCCACCGGGAGGTTCATTTGGTCTGACTGGCACCATTGCCAATAATACTAATGCTCCCATATCCACTGATGTTTGGATACGGCTGTATGTGCCCAATTACGGGATGTTTGGTCCACTTTATAACTTCCAGAATATCCCCCTTTCGGCGAATCAGTCGATATCGGCGCACTTGAATCAACCGATACCCGGATTCGCGCCGTTGGGAGTTTATTCATATTACGCTTATTGCGGTGAAGTAACCACCGGCGCTATTCACGACCTCGCGTCGTTTAATTTCACAGTCGCCGCAGGCCGCGGTGATGGCAACGCCAGCGACTGGGTGACCGAAGGCGGATTTGAGAGTGTTGTGGCTGATGTCCCTTCGGAGTTTAGTCAAAATGGCAACTATCCGAACCCATTCAATGCTCAAACTAACATCACATTCGATGTTCCCACTTCGGGAAATGTATCATTGACAATATTCAATCTCGCTGGTCAGAAAGTTGCCACACTCGTTGATGGCAATATGGAAGCCGGTCGGCATACCGTAACCTGGGATGCTTCGACTGCCGCCAGCGGAATTTACTTCTATAGAATGGTCTCCGGCGATAAGACCTTCACCAACAAAATGAGTCTTTTGAAATAGTGCAAAGATAACGCACCATAGGAGGGGAGACACTAAATCCGTCTCCCCTTCCTTTGCACTTCATTGGCTCCAAGCAGATGAATTACTCAAATGGGACTCGCAAGAGTCCCTTTTCAATTTCACCGGGCGGCCACGGTAGATACTATGTTATAAAATTGGAAAGAGGTTAAGAAAGGAAGGTTGCCGTATTAAATTAGGAAGAAAAACTAATAACCACGTGGTCGCATGA
>PFXJ01000072.1 GCA_002791595.1 candidate division Zixibacteria bacterium CG_4_9_14_3_um_filter_46_8 | reverse complement strand
TGGAAGTCAACCCGCAGGCGGGATTGACCTACGGAATTCAAACTCAAATGGAAGTCAACCCGCAGGCGGGATTGACCTACAAATAGAACGATGTTAGCTTGCTCAAGCTGAGGCACAACCACAAACGCTTAGGGTTTTGAATGTTGAGTTATCCATTTGCAACTTATGTGAGGAGCGACCATGAATCGATCCTTTAATGCTCACGAATGTCTTCACGCACAAGCGCTCCATGGGACACCACTGGCATCCTTCTTTTCGCGCGTTTTTGCATTCCTTATTGACTTTCTCGTCGTCCTCGTTCTCGTCATTCTTGTCGGACTACCAGCTGCGTTCTATGCAAGAGAGCAGGGCCAGACGCAACAGATTGTCATTCGATTTGAACCGTTTCATAACCTTTGGGGCCTTGTTGCTCTAGTCGCTTACTTTGGATTCATTACTTTTGTCGCTCGCGGCCAAACTGTGGGGAAGCGCCTCCTTGCAATCAGGGTCGTTTCCCTTGCCAGCGACCGGCTCACACTGTGGCAATGTATTGAGCGCGCCCTTGGCTATGGCGCCTCCGCATTGGAGGCAGGCTTCGGCTTCCTCCAGTTCTTTTTGCACCCGAATCGTCAAACAGTCCATGACCGAATCGCTGAAACCATTGTTGTCAGCTCTCCGAGGCGCAAACGAAACGCACCCTAACAACTCGTTCTAGCCCTGTAGGTCAACCCGCCTATGGCGGGCAAGGCCCGACTGTGGGTTGACGATTATTATGAACAATATAGATGTCAAATTTAAGACGATATGATTCCGGCGGAAGGCTTTCATATTCTCGTTGTTTTTCCCGATGATTCAAATGGAAGTCAATCCGCGGGCGAATAAATCTGTGTCAATCCGCAAGCCGGACTTACCCGCCCCGGGCGGATTGACCTACAAATAGAACATGTTAGCTTGCGGGCGGGCTTGTCCGCTTATGTGCGGGTTGACCTACGAAAATGGCGTCAACCTGCAGCTCCGTAGGTCAACTGCGATTGAGGTGGGCAGTTCCTGCCTCAGTCCCCATAAATCGGGATAAATATCCGGCCGCCGGGAGTAAATTGAAAACCCTCATCTGCAAAGGCGAGGTTTTTTTGTTTTAATCAATTGACTTTGGTGGGAATAGTGTTATAATATTGGCGATGACAAGATGGAGATTTTATGACAAAGAATGACAAATTCACCATTATTTACGTCAAAGAAAGAAATTTGATTGTGGCCAGATGTATGGAGGTTGACGTGGTTTCTCAGGGGAAAACTATGAAATCCGCCAAGAAGAATATCAAAGAGGCAATTTCCTCATACATCGAAAGATTCGTCGCCGATGGCACTTCCCATTGATGGTGCGGTGAATCCCGATGAATCGGGATAGACTCCCGGCGTTGGGACTAAATTGAAAGACCCCCACCTGAAAAGGTGAGGGTTTTTTATTGTGTCTTCCAGTGATTGAATCCGCACCATCTTCGGTAAAAGGGCGCCACGATGTGTTCGGGACGCAAAAAAATAAAATGGTCAATAAAGTAAATATATGTTGCGTTCTGAAATTCAGCCGATATATTATAATATATTCATGGGCTTCCCCATTTAACATTTTATAGGTCTGAACTTACAATCCACCCTTCTAAAATTTTAATCCGGAGGCTAAAGCGCAATAATGCGCAATTAACTACTTATCTCGCGTCGCTGATATTTTTACTGATGCGCTCCGGGATAAACGAAATAGGAGAGTGAAATGAAACTCTACGTAGGAAATCTATCACCCAAGACGACGGAAGATTCTCTTCGCCAAATGTTCCAAGGACATGGCGAGGTTTCAACCGCAAACATTGTAACGGACAGGTACACGGGGGAATCCAGAGGATTCGGCTTCGTGGAAATGTCCACCTTATCAGAAGCGCAATCGGCAATTACCAGCCTAAATGGAAGGGAATTGGACGGCAGTTTGCTGAAGGTGAATGAAGCTCGTCCCCGCGACGACAGTCGTGGCGGAAATAGAGGCGGTTCGAGTAGCGGACGCCGTTATTAGTAGAGGGCCTTCGCCTTCTGCCGGTAATTGAGTTTACCTCAGAAATGAAGAAGGGATTGGCGATAAGCCAATCCCTTCTGTCTTTTTATGGATAACAGGACTGGTCCGCCTGGGATGGACTTGGCCATGGCGTGAAATCCTCGTGGAATCGAGGGATGTGGATAGGATACCGCCGGGAGTAAATGTGAGAAACCCTCATCTGAAAAGTGAGGGTTTTTTGTTTGACTTCTACTTGGATTGGAACTATATTAATTTAACGAGGAATTAATTCTCATCTCAATTAGCTTCAACTCTTAAGGGTGATTTCGTATGTTTAAGATAGTGGCCGTGAAAATGCTGCGACGGTACCAACTTTGGATTCGATTCTCGGATGGCAAAGAGGGTGAGGTTGATTTGTCCGATCTTGCGGGACGTGGAGTTTTCAAGGCTTGGGAGGCGCCGGCAATCTTTGAAGCGGTCCGTATCGACGAAAGCGGTTCGCTCGTATGGCCGAATGACATTGACCTTTGCTCGGACTCCCTTTACCTGCGTCTAACTGGCAAATCACCGGAAGAACTTTTTCCCAATTTGAGAGCGGTCAAAACTGGTGCCTGAGATTTGCAGATTCTACGGCATCATTATCAAGATGTTTTTTAATGACCACCAACCTCCCCATTTCCACGCTGAATACGGAGGCGAGGAAATATTGGTCGCTATCGATACATTGGCGATTTTTGCTGGCGGGCTACCCCCTCGAGCGACCGGTCTGGTAATAGAATGGGCAACTTTGCATAAAAGGGAGTTGAATGAGGCGTGGTATAAAGCGTCAACCTTGGAACCGGTTGGGAGAATCGATCCTCTGCCGTGAAAGTTTCAGATTCTGCTATTGGAATGACTTCAGTGGCAAATAGGTAATTGAAATGGTGTTCCACTGCTTGCGGTGGGTTCAAATCTATATATGACGGCGCCACTTGATCACAAGATGGAATATACTCGGAGTTGGAGGTGATAAGCTATGATACGAACCCTATTGGCGGCGCTCTTATTTCTATCAATATGTAGTGAAATCTACGCTCAGAAGCCCGCCATCGCTGTGCTTGATTTAGCTGTAGGGGGTGACATAGACACCTCTATTAGCGGCACAATTTCAGATGAAGTTCGGCAACAATTCCTGATTACCGGCAAATTCAGGCTAATCGACAAGAACAATATGGAGCGGATATTGGCAGAGCAGCCCCGTAGGTCAACCCGCCTATGGCGGGCAAGGCCCGACTGCGGGTTGACGATTATTATAAACAAATGAATGTCAAATCTAAGACGATATGATTCCGGCGGAAGGCCGTATTTTCTAACCAGCGTTACATATAACCGCCGGCCGTTTCTGTTGAACAATGAGCAATTGATCTTGCGGACCCTTGAAAGGGCTAAAACGGTCATTCCCCATGAGATTGTCGCCTGGGTGATTTTACCCGATCATTTTCATATTCTCGTTGTTTTTCCCGACGATTCAGATGGAAGTCAACCCGCAGGCGAGGTTGACCTACCGGGTTCTGACCCAAGTAGAAGTCAACCCGCAGGCGGACTTATCCGCCCAGGCGGGTTGACCTACGAAAATGGCTTCAACCCGCAGCTCCGTAGGTCAACCGCGCCTGAGGCTGGCATTTCCCGCCTCAGGCGGGTTGACAAATCTGGTTCAATTTCGCGCTTGATGCATTGGATCAAGCAGTCATTCTCCATGAATTATCGAAAGTCCGCAGGAGCGGGAATCGGAAGGGTTTGGCAATATAGGTTTTGGGATCATATCATACGCGATGAGAATGATTGGCGGAGGCACGTGGACTACATCCATTATAATCCGGTGAAGCATGGACTCACCCGGAGCCCGTTTGATTATTCGTTTTCATCGATCCATGAATATCGCGATTGTTATCAGCCCGATTGGGGAAATGAATCCCCAATTGATACGAAGCATGATTTTGGGGAGTAGATTGGTGTGAATGCGCGGGAGGCCAAGGGGCGTCAATCCGCAGGCCGGGCTTGCCCGCCCAGGCGGGTTGACCTGCCGGGTTGCCCTTTTCAAAAAGGGAACTATGCTAATTTAATCCAGGATTGGGAAGAAATAAAAAACTCTTCATTAAAAAATAGAACTTTTTCTTTTTTCCAAACATATAAAGGAATAAATAGAATTTTAGAAATCTCAAGTTATATTTCAGATAAACATGATTTTCTTCCTCCAAATTGTTCAAGACTTCAGGCAATCTTAGGGGACAAAGAACTTGAACAATCAATTGAAAAAAATCTAAATACAATTAAATTTCCCACAATAGAAAAAAATGAGTAAAAGTCTAATCGAAATAGTTAAAGAATTTCTTTTTGAGGGGGATGAATTTCTTTTTGATAGGGATTTAGTGCAGATAGGTAATTACATGTCTAAAAGTGAATTTGAGTATGCAAAAGATTTTGGAATAAGAACAAAGGAAAAATACAGAAAAAAATATGGCGATTTTTCATATGGTTATCTGCTTGATTATTTTTTGGGTTGCGCAATTGGAGAAATAGAGGGAAAAAAACCACTTCAAGATAACAATTTAGATTCTATGGATAAACCAATTGAATGCTTAAAAAACAGCTTAAAATTAAAAGAGAGATTTGCAGAGGCACATTATAGTTTAGGAGAAGCATACAGGGTTAAAGCAATGATTCTTTTAACTAAATTAGAAGATACAAAAGAAAATAATTTACTTATATTGGACGTAATTGAAGAGGGAATTATTAGTACTGGATTGGCTCAAACTTATGATCCGAGCATTAAAGAAAAAGCTAGTAAAAATTTAGATGAATTTTATGATGGAAAACAAATGTTAGAGGATTATCTGAAATTAAGAGAATAAGGCCATTAGGTTATCCCGCCCTAAGCAGGCGGATTGACGACCCGAGACTACGGGGTTCCGATTTAAATGGAAGTCAACCCGCCCGGGAAGACATTTGCGTCAATCCGCAGGCGGGACTTACCCGCCCCGGGCGGGACCTACCCACTCAAATGGAAGTCAACCCGCAGGCGGGATTGACCTACAAATAGAAGGATGTCAACCCGCAGGCGGGATTGACCTACGGGGTTCAAACTCAAATGGAAGTCAATCCGCAGGCGAACGTTGCTCGCCATAGGCGGGTTGACCTACTTTTCGGCTATTTTGCGGTTTTATCATTATAATGCAAAAAATAATGGAATTATCTGCAAAAAATGCTTGACAGGATATGTCAAGGCCATTATATTAGGTACGGTAGTGTAGTTTGGTAGAAAAAATCTACAACATCGCATAGCATTATCTATCAAGCATCTTTGGGTTTCGACCGATATTATCTGCGTTAGCAGGTTATTGAAAATCTAAGATACTGAAGGCAAATAAGCGCTTGCGCAGTATTTGACTTCAATTTGGTTGATGATAAGATTTTTAGGTAATAGGTAGTAGGTAAAGGTAACGGTATCAAGTATGAAAACTCTCGCAGAGAGCCAAAGCCCCCCAACGGCAAGTCTGTCAACAGGTAGTAAGGTAGGGGAATCGACTATGGAAACAATCTTGAGGTTGGCCAAAACCAAGAAGAAATGGTGGTTATCTCCAATAATCGTCATGGCTTTCATTCTTGGCTCAGCGATCGTGATTGCCCAGATTTCGGCCCAGTCGCCATTCTTATCGGCGATGTTCTAAAAATCTGACAGGCGAGCTATTTAAGGTCCGGTATTCTTATGGATCTCCCATAAGGCCGGGCCTTGTTTTTTTGCTCAGATGCGGCGTGCGAGGTTTATTATAATTATGAAAGGGTGGGCTCCATCATCTGATGAAGCGCACCCTGTAATCAAGCCGGCAAATAATGCTCTTTTCTACATCCCGGACATTTGATCCTCAAAACCCTTTATAGCGGCTTTGGGGTCTTTAGATGCCATTAGATGGCATTCATGGGTGCAACAGGCGTAACTCTTGCCATCGTGAGTGAGATACTCGGTGGTTTCGTCGATGGTGAATCTCTTGCCGCAGCCACAAAGGGCTTTAGTGCCTTTGTCGGTAACGGCGATGACATTGGCCACTCCCAACTTAGCATGGTTCATCTGGGATGTCATTTTTGCCGTCATCTCGTCCGCCATCTTGGCTGACCCGGTTACATCCTTTGAAGCCACTTCGTGACAGGCTTTGGTACAGCAAGCATAGTCTTTGCCATTTACGGTCATATAAAGGGTGTTGGCATCGGGAACGAATACTTTTCCGCAGGCGCAAATCGCCACAGTATTGGCGGCGGACTTGCTGGCTTTTGGTGATGCGATGGCGAGAGGGCTTGAGATTGCCAGTGCTAACAAAATGATAATTAGCGATGCAGTGAATTTCCTTGAGAACATGCTTTTCTCCTTCATCTTGGCTTTTGGATTTTGATACTTAATCGCACTCCGCAACTTGGGGAATCAACTTTAACAAAAATTACCGGCAGTTATATAGTGCCAATGGGTAAATAATATTGATAATAATATGCAATATAAGCTATTAGTTCCCGAATTCTCCTATTTTGATACTTTTCAACATTTATGTAATCTCCATTTTAGTTGTTTTTTCTTCCTTCGGAGGGCGAAATGTGCATTAGAGCCGGTATTTACAGTATTAAAGAGTGAGAATTTAACTACTCGGCTTGCCCGCCTTGGGCGTCGGAACCAAATCATTTCTGACGGGTAATCCAGTATCAACCAAATTCTTACGCAAATGCAATATATGTAGCCAGAGGAGAATTATTGCCGCGATAAGCGATTGATATGAAAAGATGTGGATGCAGAGTATCGACAGAAGAACCATTTTCGCCAAATTCGTTTTCGATGCTTGAATGATTATGTAGTAAGCGGGAATTATCAATAGGAAGTAGGAATAGTTCTTAAATATCGGAGCAATTATGGTGTAAAGCAGGAAGCAGAGAATTAGGGATTCCATTTTATTTTTATGGCAGTCATACCCCTTTATGAATTTCAATGTCCCGAATATGCTTGAAGCCACAAAGATTAGATAAAGTAGTGTTTTTGCTGTCTCGTATCCTTTGCCAAACAAAGAATCCATAACATCGCCAATGAGCGCAAATGATGATGGATTGTAAGGACCCTGTTCATCGAAAGTTTGAAGAGCTTGCAGATAGGATCGGAATAACCCGGGATCGTTAAGATAGGAAATTAGATTTAGGGCGACGAATATGCAGCAGGCGCCCCCAAGCCAAAGGCGGGTTTTCTTGTCAACTATGGGCATTAGCAGAATCAATAGCCCCAGATTCGGCCCCTTGACCGCGACCGAAACTAACATTGACAAAGCAAATAGAATATACTTGTTGGAGAGTAAGAACCACACCCCGATCCAAAGAGCAAATTGCTCAAAGGCAGTCAAATTTCCTGCCCAAATATCAGTTATTATGGCTTTATCAAAACCAAAGACTATTAGCAAATAAAGGGCGATGGCATAATCGCGATTGGGCGCAAATTTCTTCCACCACAGCCATATCAGGCAAAATAAAATGACCAGTTTTAGCCGCAAGTAGAGTGTAGCACACTTTTGGTAATCGAATAGAAGAAATGTCCTGAATAAATATAGAGTGTATGGGGGATAGACGAATTTGAAATGTATCTTCTCCCCGGAAGCTTGATTCAGAACTTCGATATTGTAAGGATTTTTTCCGTCTTGAAAAACCTTGGCGGCGTAATAGTAGGTCTTGAAATCCCATTGCTTATCAAGCGCAACGGCATTGTAAATTGAGTTGATGGCATAAGCCGTCAGAGCAATGATGACGGCGATCTTGAGGATCTTGATTATTCGATGCATAATGTGATTTATTTCACTCATTATACTTGCATTAAGCCTTGGCTTCCAATATATTTTTGTCTTGTTTTTGGTGCGGGTTTGATTTAGGCTGAGCCCTTGATGATAACAAACAACTGATTTGTTAAGAAGTTGTGAAATATTGTTTTAGGTAATAAAGGAGCTATGGGATGTCTATGGTAACTTTGATAATTTTAATAGCGGCAGTTCTGGCGATAATCGTTCTTTTTATTTTTGCATTCGCTAAGCAGTACCGCACGGTGGGGCCCAATGAAGTGCTGATAATTTCAGGGAGGCGTCAGAAGACGGTGACCGAGCCGGATGGGACATCACGAATGATTGGCTACCGTATAAGGATCGGCGGTGGAACGTTTATCAAGCCGTTTGTCGAAACCGCCCGAGTGCTTCCGATCGAAATACTTACAGTTACCACCAAGACTCCCGAGGTGCTCACGCGGCAGGGAATTGTGGTGAGCTGTGAAGGCCAGGCGCAGGTGAAAGTCGGTTCCGAAGAATGGATGATAAGACGAGCGGCGGAGCAATTCCTGGGAAAAGGGATTGAGGGGATGAAAGATATTTCGCGTCAGGTGATTGAAGGGTATATGCGCGGATTGATTAGTTCGTTGAGCGTGGAGGAAGTCTATCAGAATCGCGATGGTTTTGCCAAAAAGCTGAAGGAAGAGGCCAAGCACGATTTTGCCCGGATGGGTTTGGAAGTGATTAGTTTCGCTTTGACAGACATTGCTGATACGCAAGGGTATATTGAGGCGATGGGAAAGCCGCAGATCGCCAAGGTAAGGATGGAAGCTTCGGTGGCTCAAGCTGAAGCTGACCGTGATGCCTCCATTCGCGCCGCTCAAGCCCGCAAGGAAGGCGATGTGGTGAAATTCAGGGCAGAGGAAGAAATCGCCGCGGCTAATCGCGATTATGAAGTCAAACGTTCCGAATATACCGCTTTGGTAAATCAGAAAAAGGCGCTCGCAGATATGGCTTATGATCTGGAACGGCACCGTCAAAATCAGCAGATGAAAAAAGAGGAATATGCGGTGCGCTTGGTGGAAAAAGAAGCCGGCGTCAAAGTTGAGCAAGCCGAAATCAAACGCAAAGAACTTGAGTTGGAATCTACGGTGAAGAAGATTGCCGAAGCCGATAAATATCATTCCCAGCTTGATGCGGAAGCGGAAAGCTTCAAGATAATGCAACTGGCGAAAGCGAAAGCGGAGGCGGTCCGTTTGCAGGGCGATGCTGAAGCGGAAGCGATGAAGAAGCGGGCCGAATCCTATAAAGAATTTAATGAAGCCGCCGTATATAAAATGTTTATCGATGTCCTTCCCGAACTTGCCAGGGCGGTGTCGGAGCCATTGTCGAAAGTGGATAAAATCATTATGGTCGGGGATGGCGCCAGCGGGGCATCTAAACTTACAGGCCAAGTGGCGAGCATACTTGCCCAGCTTCCCGATGTAGTGCAGTCTTTGAGCGGGATAGATTTGAAGAAGATAATGAAGAGGGCTGAGGCGGGCGCAGCCCCAAAAGAGAGCAAGTAATTCTGAGTTCCCCTCTTGAGAGGGGATTAAGGGGTGTGTCAAAAGGTTTGACAAGAACACACCCCGTCCCGATAAGTCGGGACACCCCTCTGAAAGGGGAATTAGATTAATCATCCTATTTAGAGAACAAAACGCTAAAGGATAAATTCAGCATGCTATCAGAAAGAGCCCCTTTTGGGGTAGCCGAGGGCTTGTCCCTCGGATTGCTATTCAAATTTTTTGCGAGGCCAAAGGACAAGCCTCTGGCTACCAAGTTCAACCATTTTTTGCTGAGGCCGAAGGACAAGCCTTCGGCTACCAATTAATCATTACAAAAACGCACCAGGTAAGATTATGCTATCAGAAAGAGTTCAGAGAATAGGCTTCTCGGCAACATTAAAAATCAGCGCCAAAGCGAAAGCGATGAAAGCGGAAGGGATCGATGTTATCGACCTTTCTGTGGGTGAGCCCGATTTTCCCACCCCGCTGAATATCAAACAAGCCGCCAAGCAATCAATTGACAATAATTTTACCAAATACACCGCCAACGCTGGTATCCCTGAGTTAA
>PFXJ01000025.1:286-85796 GCA_002791595.1 candidate division Zixibacteria bacterium CG_4_9_14_3_um_filter_46_8 | reverse complement strand
GCCGATAGCGATGGAGGAAGGATTGCGCTTTGCGATTCGTGAAGGCGGCCGCACCATCGGCTCCGGTGTCATCGCTAAAATCATTGAATAGATTTTATATATGGCAGATACAGAGAAGGAAAGATGGCAAAACTAGATAGTCAAAAGATAAGAATACGGCTTAGAGCTTATGATCATAATGCCCTGGACCGTTCCACCAGAGAAATAGCCCGCACGGTCCAAAGGACCGGAGCTAAACTAAAAGGACCGGTGCCTCTTCCTACCAAAAGGACCCTTTATACCGTATTGCGCTCCCCCAATGTGGATAAGAAATCCAGGGAGCAGTTCGAAACCCGTATCCATAAGAGGTTGATCGATATTTACGAATCTAACCAACAGACGGTCGATGCCTTAATGAAATTGGATTTGCCAGCCGGTGTTGATGTCGAAATCAAAGTCTGATGCGGCTGTATTTGGAGAATATATGACGGAAGAAAAGAAGAAAGACAAGATTGAAGATATCAAGGAAGCGACTGCGGCAATACACCCGGAGGTTGAAACGAAGATGACGGCGCATCCCAAAGAATCTTCCGAGCAACCCAAATTCCCAGTTAAATTTATCTTAGGCAGGAAAGTCGGAATGGGAAGAATCTTTGACGCGGATGGTAATGTCATCTCTGTTACCTTCATCGAAGCCGGACCTTGCATTGTTTCTCAAGTCAAGACCGCTGATAAGGAAGGTTACTCCGCATTCCAGCTCTCGTTTGGCACACGAAAAGAGAAACTGATACCGAAGCCCCTTGCTGGCCATCTGAAAAAAGCAGGATTGAAGGGCGCCCGATTTTTAAGGGAAATAAGGGTAAATGATACCCAGGGAATCGGCTTGGGCCAAGTGGTGAAAGTAAATGTATTCTCCGAAGGAGATATCGTTGCCGTGACCTCTACCTCAAAAGGAATGGGTTTTCAGGGAGCAGTAAGGAGACATAAGTTTGCAGGTGGTCCCAAAACTCATGGCCAATCCGACCGGTTGCGAGCCCCGGGATCAGTTGGATCATCTTCATACCCTTCAAGAGTCTTTAAGGGGCAGAGAATGGCCGGCAGAATGGGTGGAGACACAGTCACTGTCAAGAACTTAAAGGTAGTTGGCGTTGATATGGATAGAAATTACTTATTGATTCGGGGAGCGGTTCCGGGCAGAAGCAATAGTCTGGTGAAAGTTTTTGGATCATAACTGGCCTCAAGGCGAGATTAAGGATTCTGGGATATGTTAGACGTTTCATATTATTCAAGCGATGGCGTTGAGAAGCAGAAAGTCTCTTTACCTGAAAACCTTTTTGGTAAGGAAGTCAGGGAAGCGCCGGTACATTATTATGTCAAAGGTTATCTGCGCAATCAGCGACAGGGAACCGTAGATACTTTGCAGAGAAACTCCGTTCGCGGCGGCGGCATAAAACCATGGCGCCAAAAGGGAACTGGCAGAGCGAGGGCGGGAACCATTAGCTCTCCAGTGTGGGTTGGGGGTGGAAGAGCTTTCGGTCCTCATCCGCGCGATCACTACCGTAAGATTCCCAAGAAGCTGAAACATGCAGCTCTAATATCGGCGTTATCATCGAAAGCCAGCGATGGTAAAATCCAGGTCTTTGATGTCCCCGCCCTCGATGTTCCTAAAACTGGCAGTGTGGCCTCAATGCTTAATAAAATGGGGCTTATGGAAAATAAAGTCTTAATTCTCTTGACTGAGAAGAATGATAACTTTATACTATCCTGTCGCAACCTAAAGAATGTGGAGTGTCTTAGAACCTCGCTGGTTAATGCTTATAAACTTAGCTGGGCGGACAATGTATTACTCTCCTCTGATAGTTTGAAGGTTCTTGAGGAGGTATTTGGAAAATGAGACCGCATAATCAAATTTTGAAGATGGCTATGATAACCGAAAAGGGATCACATCTTCAGGAAAAATCAAATCAGTATTTCTTTGAAACCGCAATGGATGCTAATAAGCTTGAAATCAAGCGGGCAGTCGAGAAGCTCTTTAATGTCAAGGTCAAGGACGTTCGCACTATGAGATTGCAGGGAAAAATGAAAACCTTGGGGCGATTTTCGGGCAGACGGTCGAGCTGGAAAAAAGCCATCGTGACTCTTGAGGCCGGACAAAAGATAGATTTGGTGGAGGCCGTGTAATCGGTACGGAGATAATAAATGGGACTTAAAAAGTTTAAACCACATACTCCAGGATTGAGATGGAAGCAGATTTCGGATTTTGCAGAAATCACCAAATCTGAGCCTGAAAAATCGCTTCTTCGCCCGCTAAAGAAAATGGGCGGCCGCAATAACCTTGGGCGCATTACCACCAGGCATCAGGGTGGTGGCCATAAGCGGCGCTATAGAATTATTGATTTTAAGCGGGACAAAGTCGGCATCCCGGCCATCGTGACCGGAATCGAATATGATCCTAACAGGTCCTCAAATATTGCGTTATTGCAATATGCAGATGGCGAGAAAAGATATATCATTTCTCCATTGGGATTAAAGGTTGGGGACACACTCCAATCTGGCGAGAACGTGGAATTCAAAGTCGGCAATACTATGCCGTTAGGCAATATTCCTTTAGGGTTGAGCGTCCATAACATAGAGCTTAGGAAGGGGAAAGGGGGTCAACTGGCGAGGGGTGCCGGCACTTTTGCGGAGCTTCTCGCAAAAGAAGGGAAATTCGCTCATCTGAAATTGCCCTCGGGCGAGGTCAGGTTAGTGCACTTGACGAATTATGCCACCATCGGTCAGATCGGTAATATTGATCACGAGAATATTAGTTTCGGAAAGGCTGGCCGTTCCCGATGGCTGGGCATACGGCCCTCGGTCCGTGGTGTGGCGATGAACCCGGTTGACCATCCCATGGGTGGCGGTGAAGGCAAGAGTTCAGGCGGCCGTCATCCTTGCTCTCCCTGGGGATTATTATCCAAGGGTCTAAAGACTCGAGTGGCCAAAATATCTGACAAATATATAGTGAAACGCCGGGGAAAGAAATAAGGCAGAGGAGTATTCGATAGATATGGGAAGATCGCTAAAAAAAGGGCCCTTCATTGACCTTAATCTGAAGAAGAAGATTGATGATCTGAATCGCACCAGTGCAAAAAAGGTCATTAAGACCTGGGCCCGAAGATCTACGATACCGCCGGAATTTGTTGGCCATACACTGGCAGTCCATAATGGGAATAAATTCATCCCGGTCTTTGTTACTGAAAATATGGTCGGACATAAGGTGGGGGAATTTGCTCCAACCAGAATCTTTCGAGGACATGCCGGCAAATTGACTGAACGGAAAGTATCTCTAAAATAAGGTTTGTGGTTGTGGAATATAAAGCTAAATTAAGATACCTGAGGATGTCCCCGCGCAAGGTGCGGCGCGTGGCGGATTTGGTACGCGGCATGGGTGTTGAGAAGGCGCTGGAAACGCTTTACTTTGTCCCCAAAGCAGCTTCGCATGCATTGATGCAGACTATAAAGTCAGCCGCTTCCAATGCAATCAGCTCCGAGGGATCAGCGAAAATCAAGGCTGAGGATCTATATATCAAAGAGATTCAAATTGATGGCGGCCCAACTTGGAAGCGCATACTGCCTGCCCCAATGGGAAGGGCATATCGCGTTCGCAAAAGGACTTCACATGTCAAAGTGAAGCTCGACATCCTGCCCGAACGCAAGGCCGCTCACGAGAAAACAAAGGTAAAAGCCAAAGCCGGGGAAAAATAGGACGGCGATGCAGGAAAGTGGAGAAATGATGTTGGCCAGCGAGAAAATTGGGGCATTAAATGCGAAGGTTTTGGAGGAATAATTGGGACAGAAAACACACCCAATAGGCTTCAGGTTAGGCGTCATAAGGACTTGGAATTCGAAGTGGTTTGATGAAAAGAATTTTGCCGGCCTTTTGAAAGAAGACCTTCTGATTCGGAGATACACCGAAAAGCGTTTGGAGCACGCCGGCCTATCAAAAGTAGAGATACTTCGTGCCCCAAAGAGAGTTACCGTTGATATCTACACTGCAAAGCCGGGAGTTGTTATCGGACGCAAGGGTTCCGAGGTTGATAAGTTGAGAGAGGAAATGCAGCTTTTGACCGGCAAGGAAATACTTCTAAACATCATTGAAGTTAAGAAACCGGAGATGGATTCCAGCTTGGTAGCCAATGGTATTGCGCGTCAGCTCGAAGGCCGTATCTCATTTCGGCGTGCGATGAAAAAGGCAGTTACCTCAGCTATGAAGATGGGGGCGGTTGGGATCAAAATTGTCTGCGGTGGACGGCTGGGTGGTGCGGAAATTGCTCGCAATGAAAAGTATCATCAAGGTCGTGTTCCTCTTCATACTCTCCGAGCCGATATTGATTATGCCACAGCCACCGCGCATACCACGTATGGCACTATTGGAGTGAAGGTGTGGATTTGTAAGGGCGAGATTTATGGAGAGCATGAAGAGCAGGTCGAGGGATTAGTGGCTCCCGAGAGAGTTATGGAAACCAGAAAGGAACAGCCTAATAATAGGGCTGACGCTCCGGCGCATCGGCGCAGGCGGCGCCGCAGGCCTCGTCCCGCTGAAAGTGCGGGTAGTGGGGGCTTTTCCGATGCTGGTGATTCCCAAAGGATCCGGGAAAATGGTGGAAGCGGGAGTATGAAGGAGGATAGCGGCGATGTTAATGCCTAAGAGGGTGAAGTACCGCCGGATGCATCGAGGCCGGCGCACGGGAAAGGCATACCGCGGTTCACACGTGGATTTCGGTGAATATGGCTTAAAGGCGCTTCAACCTGCCTGGATTACGAATCGTCAGATCGAGGCCGCCCGTGTTGCTCTCACCAGACATATCAAACGCGGTGGAAAAGTATGGATCAGGATTTTCCCAGATAAATCGATCACCAAAAAACCGGCTGAGACCAGAATGGGAAAAGGAAAAGGTGTTCCTGAGGGTTGGGTGGCAGTCGTTAAGCCGGGCAGGATATTATTTGAAGTGGAAGGCGTGACGGAGGATCTGGCCAAAGAGGCTATGGCTTTGGCGGCGGCCAAATTGCCAATAAAGACAAAGTTTGTGACAAGACATTAATTCCGGAGCAAGTAGAAATATGTTAAAGCCCAGTCAGATTCGAGATATGACCGTAGAGGAAATGGAGCAACGGCGCCATGACATCGAAGAGGATCTTTTTAATTTGAAATTCCGTCGCTCAGTTCAGCAGATCGAGAATCCACTCAAGATACGGATATTACGACGGGAAATAGCGAAAATAAAAACGATACTTAATGAAAATCGCCCTATTGCGATAAATCATAAAGCGGCTTCCGCAGTCTCCGGAGACAAAGCAAAACAGGAAAATAGTTAGTGTAATTGTTTGAGGATTTGGATGTCTTTGAGGAATTTTAGAAAAATCAGAATTGGTACAGTCGTTTCTAATAAGATGGACAAGACCGCAGTTGTAGCATTCGAAAGGAAAACGCGGCACCCAGTCTATGGCAAGATCATAAAATCGACGTCCAAACTCTATATTCACGACCAGAATAACGAATGCGGAATCGGGGATGTTGTGAAAGTTATGGAATCACGGCCATTGTCCAAACTAAAACGTTGGCGCTTGACCGAAATATTGGAAAGAGCAAAGTAGTATGGAAAGCGGCTTTGGAGGAAATGGATTGAGGTTTGTATGATTCAAGAATATTCGAAACTGGTTGTTGCTGATAATTCCGGTGCCAAGGAAGTGATGTGTTTCCGTATACTTGGAGGAACCCGGCGACGTTATGCTAGAATTGGAGATATTATCGTGGTTACGGTGAAGGATGCGATTCCCGGAGGAACTGTCAAGAAAAGCGAGGTTTGCAAAGCGGTGGTGGTCCGCACCAGACGCGAAACCCGCCGCAAAGACGGTTCTTATATCAGATTCTCTGATAACGCGGCTGTGATCATAAATGAACAGAAGGAACCGCGGGGAACGCGTATTTTTGGGCCGGTGGCCCGCGAGTTGCGGGAAAAACAATTTATGAAAATCGTATCGTTAGCGCCTGAGGTTTTGTGATCTGGATTTGAGGGTTTCACTATGTCAATGAGAATCAAGAAGGATGATACAGTAAGAGTTATTTCCGGAAATGATAGGGGCAAGACCGGAAAGGTGTTGGTGGTCTTTCCCGAACGAAGGCGGATCATTATTGAAGGTGTAAATATGATCAAACGCCACAGTCGTCCCAGTTCGCACAATCGTAAGGGCGGCATAATTTCGAAGGAAGCTTCGATCGATGTCTCGAATGTTATGTATTTATGCAATAGATGCAATTCCTTGGCGAAACTCGGCAGCCGGGAACTGGAAGATGGTAAAAGGGTCAGGATTTGCAAAAAGTGCGGTGAGATTATATAGGTTCAAAGGTTTTAGAGATGGTGAGATTAAAAGACCGTTATGATAATGATATACGGCTGGCAATGATGAAGAAATTCGGGCGCAAGAATATTATGGAAGTGCCGCGGCTGGAGAAAATCGTCATTAACATCGGTGTAGGAGAGGCGATTGGTAATGCCAAGATGCTGGAAGCGGCTATTAAGGATCTGACCGCCATCGCGGGCCAGAAACCGATTATCACCCGTGCCCGGAAATCGATCTCCAATTTCAAATTGCGCGCCGGAATGGCTATCGGGACATGCGTTACATTGCGGCGGGCCCGAATGTATGAATTTCTTGATCGTTTCATAAGCGTGGCGGTACCTCGAATCCGCGATTTCAGGGGATTGAATCCCAATGGTTTCGATGGCCGCGGAAGTTACAGCCTTGGGTTGAATGAACAAATCATATTTCCCGAGATAGATTACGATAAGGTAGAAAAAGTTAGAGGAATGAGTATCACCTTTGTTACAACTGCGAAGACTGATGATGAGGCCCATGAACTTCTTAGGCTGTTCGGAATGCCTTTCAGAAAGACCGGGAGTGATGCCGGATCAGCAGCAGCTTAACATATTACAAGCGAGAAAGAGTTATTGATTTATGGCTAAAAAATGCAAAATGGAAAAGTGGCAAAGCAAGCCGAAGTTCCCGGTTAGACATCATAATCGTTGTCATATCTGCGGCAGGCCTCGTGGTTATCTGCGTCGATTTGGCCTCTGTAGGATATGCTTCCGTTTACTGGCGCTCAAAGGAGATATTCCGGGCGTGGTGAAGGCCAGCTGGTGATGGGTTCAAGACAACAGGATAACGGAGGAATTTATTTATGTGTATGACCGATCCCATAGCGGATATGCTTACCAGAATACGCAATGCTTCAAAAGCCAAGAAGCGATTTGTTGATATTCCTAATTCGAAAATCAAGGAGCAGATTGCCAGGATTTTGGTGGAGAGAGATTTTATCTCGAAGTATGCTGTGATTCCCGATAACAAGCAAGGTGTCCTCCGGATTAGGATGAGATATACTCTTGATCACCAGAGTGTCTTTTCGGGGATGTCAAGAGTCAGCAGCCCTGGTCGCCGCACATATTTGGCTAAAGATGACCTAAAAGCGATGAGTAGGTATCTCGGAACCATCATCATATCCACTTCGCAGGGAGTCCTGGCCGAGGAAGAGGCCATAAAACGCGGCATTGGCGGTGAAGCCATCTGCAGAATATGGTGATGCTACATAATTGAAGAGGGTTTAAAGTGTCACGAATTGGAAAATTACCGATAGAAATTCCCAAAGGCGCCAAGGTCGAGATTAAAGGACGTCGTGTAGAGATTTCCGGGACTAAAGGAGCTCTTGGCTATACTTTGGTGCCGGGTGTCGATGTAAATATCGAAGATAACAAAATCAGGGTGACGCGGCATTCGGAGTCCAAACTCCATCGATCATTGCACGGTCTTACCAGGGCGTTATTAGCCAATATGGTTACCGGTGTTACTTCTGGATTCACTCGGCTATTGGAGATTCAGGGTGTGGGGTATCGCGCCGAACTGCAGGGCAAAATATTAAAACTCTCATTGGGTTATTCGCATGAAATACTTATCGCCCCGGCTCCAGGGATAACAATCACTCTGGAAGGAAACACTAAGATTAATATTTCCGGTTTCGATAAACAACTTGTCGGCGAAACGGCGGCGCTCATCCGCTCATTCAGACCCCCAGAACCGTATAAGGGCAAGGGAGTAAGATACGCAGGCGAAACAGTGAGAAGAAAAGCAGGCAAAACCGCGGGAGCGTAGCACAAAGGTTGAATTATTGGGTGAACAATGGCGATAAAGACTATTGAAAAACGGAGGAAACTCCAAAGGCGTCGGCTTAGATCAAAGCACAAGATGGTGGGCACATTACAGAAACCCCGTCTGCTGGTCAACAAATCATCCCGCCATGTCTATGCACAATTGGTAGATGATATTTCTGGAAAAACTATCACCGGTGTCTCCGATCTAAATCCTGAGCTTAAAGGTAAGATTGGCGACAAGGACAAGAAGCGTGATGTTGCTTTTAAGGTCGGTTTTGCCGTTGCCGAGATCGCCAAGCAGAAAGGGATCGAGAAGGTTATTTTTGATCGCGGGGGTTATAGATATCACGGCAGGGTTAAATCCCTGGCTGAAGGAGCGCGGAAGGGCGGGCTTCAATTTTAGAATACTGGTGGCCAAATCATTAAATAAAAGGATACCGATTTGTACAGGCAGGATGATGAATTATTAGAATTCCAAGAAAAAGTTGTTCATATTAGTCGTGTCGCCAAGGTTGTGAAAGGTGGTCGTCGCTTCAGTTTCACAGCTTTGGTTGTGGCTGGCGACCGTCGCGGGAAAGTTGGTGTTGGATTGGGCAAAGCCAATGAAATTTCGGAGGCAATTCGCAAAGGGACTGATGCCGCTCATAAGTCGATGGTTGAGGTTCCAATTATAAATGGAACTTTGCCTTACCAGGTCAATGGCCGCTATGGCGCAGCTTGCGTTCTGCTCAAGCCGGCTTCCGCAGGCACAGGTGTAATCGCCGGTGGCGGGGTCCGTGCCGTCCTTGAAGTGGCCGGAGCCACTGATGTATTGACGAAATCTCTCGGATCCTCTAATCCGAATAATATCGTTAAGGCGACTATGAATGGCTTGCTGAAATTAAAGGAAGTAGAGGCCACTGGATTGATGAGATGTGAACAAGCTGAACGCGAGAAAGAAAAGGATTCCCGTTTGGAAGCTACTTTTTCCGATAACGGTGAATGAATATGAAGATTAGAATTACTCAGATTAGAAGCGGCGTTGGACGTATTCAAAACCAGAAGAGGGTTTTGATCGCTTTAGGTATCCATAGGATGCATCAAACCGTCACTCATGAAGATTCGCCAACCATTATGGGAATGGTTGACAAGGTTAAGCATCTGGTGAGAGTAGAAAAACAGGATCGGGGGAAATAGCCAGAGGTAATGATGAGATTAGGAGAAATAAGACGGCCAAAAGGTTCGGTTAAGAGCAGGAAAAGATTGGGGAGGGGACCTGGCTCTGGTACAGGAAAGACTTCCGGAAAGGGTCATAAAGGACAGAAAGCTCGTAGTGGGTACAAGTTTAAAGCTTATTCCGAAGGCGGCCAGATGCCTCTGCAGAGGAGACTTCCCAAACGAGGCTTTGTAAATATATTTAAGACGGAATTTCAACCAGTAAATTTGGAAGCCCTAAGCCAGTTGGAAGGAAATACGATTAAATTGGCTGACATTTACGAGGCCGGGTTGGCCAGCAAGAAGAATCGGCCAGTGAAAATTTTGGGACAGGGTGATATTTCCAGAGCCATCAATGTTTCAGCGCATGCTTTTAGCAAAACTGCGATCCAAAAGATAGAGGCTGCTGGGGGTAAAGTGGAGGTCATACAGTGATAAAAAGCTTCCGCTCGATTTTCAAAATCCAGGAACTCCGAGAGCGAATTCTTTTTACGCTTGGCATTCTCATTGTCTATAGAATCGGCGGGCACGTTCCGACCCCCGGTATTGACCCTAAGGCTCTGGGCGAATTTTTCTCCCAGGCGCAGGGTTCCTTGTTCGGTTTATATGATATGTTCGTTGGCGGAGCCTTCAGTAAGGCCACAATTTTTTCCCTGGGTATAATGCCATATATTTCGGCATCAATCATAATCCAGTTAATGGGTTCCGTGATTCCCTACTTCCAAAAGCTCCAAAAAGAAGGTGAAGAAGGTAGGCGGAAGATAACGCAGTATACCAGATACGGAACTGTCCTGATTGCCGCTCTGCAGGCGATGGGAACAAGCGTGTTCCTGGAGTCCATTACAACATCGTCTGGCTTGAAGGTAGTCCCTGTCCCCGGTATGGGTTTTAAGTTGCTTACAATGTTAACTTTTACTTCCGGCTGTATATTTATTATGTGGTTGGGTGAGCAGATTACAGAAAAGGGAATTGGCAATGGAATTTCACTTATCATTTTTATAGGGATTGTCGCGAGATTCCCTCAGGCCGTGATGGACGAAGCCCGACTATTCATTGGCGGTCAACGTAATATTGTGTCGGAACTTATCATTATTGCCTTGATGATAGCTGTGATTGCGGCGATTGTGGTTGCAACCCGCTCAATAAGAAAAATCCCGGTGCAGTATGCAAAGCGAGTTGTTGGACGCAAGGTTTATGGTGGTCAAGCCACCCACATACCGCTTTCGGTTAACTCGGCAGGTATTATTCCAATCATCTTTGCCCAATCTATTATGTTTGCTCCAAGCACTTTGACCTCATTTTTCCCCAATTCGGAATTTATGGGCAATATTGCCGGTTGGTTCGCACCTGGACACGTAATCTATAATACGATTTACGGGCTCTTGATCATATTCTTCGCCTATTTTTATACGGCTATCGTCTTCAATCCAGTGGACTTGGCGGACAATATGAAGAAGAATGGGGGCTTTATCCCGGGAATCCGTCCAGGAAAACGAACATCGGAGTATATCGACCGGGTACTTACCAGGATTACATTGCCGGGAGCGGTATTCTTCGCCTTGATAGCAATAATGCCCAACATAATGTCGCGCATTTTTAATGTCTCATTCTATTTCGGAGGCACGGGCTTGCTCATTGTGGTCGGTGTAGCACTTGATACATTGCAACAGATTGAGTCTCATCTTATTATGCGTCATTATGATGGATTTATGAAGAAGGGTCGGATGAGAGGCAGGTACGCCTAGAGTTGGAGACCCAAGAAGCGTTGAGATTGATATTTCTTGGTCCACCGGGATCGGGAAAGGGAGCCCAAGCTAAAATAATCGCAACCAGAAACAAAGCTAAGCATATATCCACCGGCGATATCCTGCGCGAAGCGGCGGTTGCGGGAACTGACCTGGGTCTGAAAGCCAAGAAATTTATGGATGCCGGTGAATTGGTTCCGGACGAGGTTTTACTCGGGATAGTAGAGGAGATTCTTTCGGACGATGAAACTGCCAGGTCATTCATCCTTGATGGTTTCCCAAGGACTATGCCGCAGGCAGAAGGTCTTGAAGAACTTTTCGGGAAATTGAAGGTCAAACTTGATTGCGCAATTAAGCTTGATGTTCCCGACCAGGCGATAGTAGAACGGCTCACGGCACGTGTCTTTTGCGCCAGTTGCAAGACAGATTTTAATCTGAGGACTAAGCCTCCCTCCCAAAGCGGAGTTTGCGATAATTGCGGCGGTCCTTTGGTGCAAAGAAACGATGACAGGAAGGAAGTTATCGAAAATCGTCTCAAGGTCTATCATGATCTTGCCTCTCCGATAGAGGCTTTTTATAAGAGACGCGGCTTACTCAAAGTAATTGCGGCAAATCGTGGATTTGATGAAATAACTCACGATATATTAGCGGCAATTTCTTAAGGCTGAAATGATTACGATAAAGAAGCCAGAGGAAATCGAATTGATGGCCCAAGCTGGGCGAATTGTCGCTGGCTGTTTTGGAGAAATAGAGGAAATATTGAAACCTGGCGTTACAACCAGACAACTTGATGCCAAAGTGAATGATTACATTAAGGCCAATGGAGGAATTGCGGCATTTAAGGGATATGGTGGTTACCCCGCTAACATTTGTGTATCGATAAATGAAGAGGTAGTCCATGGTATCCCCGGTGAGCGTGAAATATCTGAAGCAGACCTGGTTTCGGTAGATATCGGTGTATTAAAGAATGGCTATTATGGAGATTCTGCCCGTAGTTATTTATTGCCTCCGGGTGATCCTGAAAAGGAAAAGCTTCTGGAAGTCACGCGGAAGGCATTGGATAAAGGCATCGGGATGGCTCGCGCCGGTAATCGTCTTTCAGATATATCTTTTGTCATACAGGATTTTGTTGAGTCTTACGGATATTCGGTGGTCAGGGAACTGGTAGGTCATGGTATTGGAAAGCAGATGCATGAGGATCCCCAGATCCCTAATTTCGGCAGACCCGGCAATGGCCCAGTGCTCCAACCCGGGATGACCCTGGCAATCGAACCTATGGTTAACATTGGAACTTGGAAGGTTGAGACGCTCGAAGACAAATGGACCATTGTTACGAAGGATAAGCAGCCATCAGCGCATTTTGAGCATACTATCGCCATAACGGTGAATGGTCCCAGGATTCTCACCATTGGCAATTAACGATATGGCTAAAGAGGAAGCGATAACAGTAGATGGAAAGGTGTTAGAACCACTGCCTAATGCTATGTTTAAAGTTGAGTTGGAAAATGGCCATAGAGTACTGGCACATATCTCAGGAAAGATGAGGATGCATTTTATTAAAATCCTTCCCGGAGATAGGGTTACCATCGAATTATCGCCTTATGATTTAAATCGCGGTCGCATCGTATATAGATATAAATAATTTTCCAGACAATGAGGATGATATGAAAGTTCGCACTTCAGTAAAAGTTCGTTGCGATAAATGCAAAATTATACGCCGTAAAGGCGTGGTGCGCGTGATTTGTCCCAACCCCAAGCACAAGCAAAGGCAGGGTTAATGTTTCATAGAAAGGATAGGAGGTTTAATTGGCACGTATAGCAGGTGTGGACCTGCCCAAGAACAAGAGGATTGAAGTCGGACTGACTTATATTTATGGTATAGGTGCGCAGAAAGCGAGACTAATCCTGCAGGAAACCGGTATAAATCCAGATACAAGAGTTCACCAATTGACTGATGAAGATGCCGCCAAGATCAGGGCGAGCATTGATGCTCATCACAAAGTGGAAGGCGAGCTACGAACGGAAATCGCCATGAATATAAAACGGTTGATTGATATCGGTTCATATCGAGGATTACGACACCGTCGAGGCCTCCCTGTTCGGGGACAAAATACCAAGAATAATTCCCGCACCCGTAAGGGACCCAAGAAGGTAATTGGCAGGGTCAAGGCCTAATAGATTTATGACCCGGAAATTGTAAGGAGGAAAATTGGCCGAACCTAAAAAGAGGAAAGTAAGGAAAAAAGGAAAGAAGATCGATGCCCTGGGCATTGCGCACATCAAAGCCACGTTTAATAATACTATCGTGGCGCTGACCGATACGAAAGGCAATGTCATTTCCTGGGCTTCAGCTGGAAAGGCGGGATTTAAAGGTTCCAAGAAATCGACACCTTTTGCCGCTCAATTAGCCGCCCAAGCATCTGCAAAAGAGGCTATCGAGATGGGTCTGAAAAGGGTGGAGGTAAGAGTAAAGGGACCAGGTTCCGGTCGTGAGGCGGCAATACGCTCGTTGCAAGCCGCAGGCCTGGAGATTATGGCCATTCGCGATGTAACCCCCATTCCTCATAATGGTTGCCGTCCCCCGAAGCGAAGACGGGTTTAATTTTAGTTTAGATAAGAGAGTATTTGGAGAGTTAATGGCAAGATATACCGATGCAAATTGCAAACTCTGTCGCCGGGAGGGGCAGAAGCTGTTTTTAAAAGGAGCTCGCTGCTATTCCGAAAAATGCGCTTTTGATCGCCGGCCTTATGCTCCCGGGCAACACGGGCAAACTATGCGGCGCAAGGTGTCCGAGTATGGGTTGCAATTGCGGGAAAAGCAGAAGGTCCGCCGAATTTACGGCGTTTTTGAAAAGCAATTCAGGAATTATTTCAAGAGGGCGGAACGAGGCCGGGGCATTACCGGTGAAAATCTATTGGTGCTGCTTGAAAGCCGCCTCGATAACATCGTGTATCGCCTTGGTTTTGCGCCCTCAAGAAAATCCGCCCGTCAGCTGGTCCTTCATGAGCACTTCAGTGTGAACGGAAAGACAGTCAATGTGCCATCTTTTAATCTGAGACCGAAGGATATTATTAAGGTTCGGGAGAAAAGCGCGAATCTTGAAATAATTCATGAGGCTCTTAAGTCCTCGGGTCGGGGCACCGATCTAGCTTGGCTTCGTGTTGATAAAGCCAAACTTGAAGGAGAGATTCTCGAAATTCCGCGCCGCGAAGAAATTCCTGTAATGGTTCAGGAGCAGTTAATAGTTGAGCTATACTCTAAATAGGTCCAAAAAATATTAAAGTCCTGGAGGGCCTTCAATAAATGAAATGGAAAAGCCTACAGATGCCGCAGGAAGTCAACATCGACGTTGATACTGCGAGTGATTATTATACCAAATTTCATATTCAGCCGCTGGAACGCGGCAATGGTCTGACGCTGGGCCATGCCTTGCGCCGCACCCTGCTTTCGTCTATTCCGGGAGCCGCCGTAACCGCAATAAGGATTGATGGCGTCAAGCATGAATTTGCCACAATCCCCGGAGTCTTGGAGGATGTTACCCAGATAGTTTTGAATGTGAAGCAGATCCGCCTGAAGCTTCATGGAGATCCTCCCAAGAAAATGGTGCTTGATGTTTCGGGTCCGGGAGATTATACTGCGAACGATTTTGAATTGGAAGCTGAAATCGAGCTATTAAACCCGGAATTGCATATCGTCAAGTTGACCGAGGACGTTCATTTTCGTATGGAAATGGATGTGGGGTCTGGACGTGGCTATGAGCCCTCCGAGTCTCATAAAACTCTGGAGTCTCCCATAGGAACAATATTCGTTGATTCGCTCTTTTCTCCTGTCACCCGAGTGAATTACAAGGTGGAAAATGCTCGTATCGGCCAACGAACTGACTATGACCATCTCATCATCGAGATATGGACTGATGGTTCCATCAAACCCGAAGAATCCTTGACCTTTGCCGCCAAATCGATTTTTGATCATCTGAGGATATTTATTCGCCCTGAGGATGAAAGCGAGGCCACTAAGGATGTCACCGAAGCTCCGGAGACCGTTCGCGTCAGGGGCCTCTTGGGAATGCGAGTCGATGAACTGGAGCTTTCCGTGCGTTCGTCCAATTGCCTTCGAGCGGCAAATATCATCACGATTGCCGATCTTGTCCAAAGAAGCGAATCAGATATGCTGAAGTACCGTAATTTCGGTCGCAAGTCTCTGACTGAGTTAAATGCCATTCTCGCTGAGATGAAATTGGCTTTTGGGATGGATGTAAGCAAGTACCTGGAAGGGACCCCCGAATCGTTGTAACTTTTAATAAGGATCTGAGCAGAGGTAGTATAAATGAGACATAATAGAACTGTTAGAAAACTGGGGGTGAAGAGAAACCACCGCCTGGCAATGATGCGGAATATGGTCACTTCTCTGTTGGATCATGGCAGAGTTACAACCACGGATTCGCGCGCTAAAGTGTTGAAATCGCTGGTTGATGGTATGATCACCAAGGGCAAGAGCAATACTGTTCATGCCCGCCGTATGGCTAACCAGACCATTAGGGATAGAGCCGTTCTTAAGAAATTATTTAATGTCATTGCCGTTGATTTCTCTAACCGTAACGGCGGCTATACTAGAATCGTAAAATGGGGTCACCGCAAGGGAGATAATGCCTCACTCTCCCTGGTCGAACTGGTTAATTATAAGCCAACCATTCCAGAGGAATCTGATAAGAAAAAAGGCGAGAAAGCCAAAGCCCAAAAGGATTCTTCTGCCGCCCAATAAGGCATAGAAATTGGGTAATGTGTTTCCAATTTGCTGATTAGAAATACTGTTTTTGAAAAATCCGCCGTCATAAAATGGTGCATTTATATTTGTAGATGGTCAGAAGGATAGTACTTATCATTCTTGATGCTTGCGGTGTTGGCGAACTTCCGGACGCTGACCAATATGGCGATGCGGGTTCGGATACTTTGGGAAACCTCGCCTCGGTTCTTGGGGGCCTAAATCTTCCGAATCTGGCATCATTGGGACTTGGCAAAATACATGAGATTTGCGGTGTCCCGAGTGATATAGACGCCATAGGTTGTTATGGCAAAATGGCTGAACTTTCACCGGGGAAGGATTCGACGACTGGCCACTGGGAATTGATGGGTCTTGTCCTGGAAAAACCATTTCCGGTTTATCCTCACGGTTTCCCCAAGGAACTCCTCGAAAGATTCACCGAATTGGCTGGTTATGGGGTAATTGGCAATAAACCTGCATCCGGCACCGAAATAATCAAAGAGCTTGGTGAAGAGCATCTACTGACCCGCAAGTTAATAGTATATACTTCAGCGGATTCAGTTTTTCAGATCGCCGCTCATAAAGATATGGTGCCGCTGGATGAGTTATATAGGGTATCGAAAGTGGCCCGTGAAATGCTTAAGGGAGAGCACGGTGTGGGACGTGTCATCGCCCGGCCTTTTGCCGGCTCTGCCGGCTCATTCTATCGTACTCCGGAGCGGCGTGATTTTTCGCTGAAACCTCCCAAAAGAACGGTATTGGATTATTTGCATGGTGAAGGCGTGCCAGTCATTGCCATAGGCAAGATAAATGATCTTTTTGCTGGGGAGGGCATCCAAACTGTCTTGCATACTGAAAATAATGAAGATGTGATGGAAACTATCGAGAGATCGATGTGTAAGGATTTGCAGGGCTTGATATTCGCGAATTTGGTCGATTTCGATATGCTCTGGGGTCATCGCAATAATTATGAGGCCTTCGGCGATGGCCTTGAAAAATTTGATGAATTCCTGCCTCGCATTATGAATAAAATAACCGGTGAGGACCTGCTGATAATTACTGCGGATCATGGCTGTGATCCCACTACCACATCCACAGACCATTCTCGCGAGTATGTCCCTTTGGTCGTGTATGGAAATTCCATTAGAAAGGGCGTGGACTTGGGAATCAGGAAGACTTTCTCGGACTTGGGCGCCACGATTTCCGAGATTTTTCAAACCAAGAGACCAGTCTGGGGCAAGAGTTTTTATGGAGATATCCGAAATTGATTTGCAGTTGGTGAAAGCGGCGTTCAAAGCGCTCGAAAATTCTTATTCACCTTACTCCAGATTCAAGGTGGGGGCAGCGGTCAGGTCGATAGATGGCAGTGTTTTCACCGGATGCAATGTGGAAAATGCTTCATACGGATTGACTATTTGCGCCGAACGAAATGCGGTATATAATATGGTTACGGAGGGGAAATCGAAAATTGAAGCGGTTGCAGTAGTGGTCGATGGCGGGAAAATCGTGACTCCCTGCGGCGCCTGCCGTCAGGTAATTCGGGAATTTGCCGACGATGACTGCCCAATTATCTGCTCATCGGGTGGAGACTTCCATATCTTTAGATTGGGGCAATTGCTTCCCGACAGCTTCAATCCTTCCTCTCTACAATAAAGAAACCCTAATGGCATTCCAGGAAATTATCGCCCATAAGAGGGATGGGTATGAACTCACAGGAGAAGAGATACAGGAGTTCATTTCGGGATATATTTCCGGAAGAATCCCTGACTATCAGGCCTCCGCCCTGCTGATGGCAATCTGTTTGCGAGGTATGAGCATCTCGGAGACTGTCGTTCTTACAGAAGCGATGTTGAAATCTGGGAAAGTACTTGATCTTTCGTCCATAAAGGGTCCTAAGATCGATAAGCATTCCACCGGAGGAGTGGGAGATAAGGTTTCATTAATGCTGGCTCCAATGGCAGCCGCCTGCGGTTTGGTCGTGCCTATGGTTTCTGGCCGGGGACTTGGGCATACCGGAGGGACCCTGGACAAATTGGAATCTATCCCTGGGTATAAGACAGATCTCGGTACCAATAAATTTAAATCAGTTCTCAGAAAATGCGGGTGTTCTATTATCGGTCAAACTTCATCTATCGCTCCGGCGGACAAAAGAATATATGCATTGAGGGATGTCACCGCTACGGTGGAATCAATTCCCCTGATTACGGCTTCCATACTTTCGAAAAAACTGGCTTCGGGAACAGATGGAATTGTGTTCGACATAAAGTGCGGAAATGGTGCCTTTATGAAATCGCCGGATGATGCCGAGGCGCTGGCGAATTCATTGGTGAGAACAGCAAGGAAATTTGGGAAGAAATGCCGGGCCGCGATTACATCGATGGATCAGCCGCTTGGCAAAGCCATCGGGAATTCACTAGAAGTTCTGGAAGCAGTCGATTATCTAAGAGGCAACCGCCCGGCGGACTTGGATGAAATCGTCCTTAGTCTGGGAGCAGAAATGCTTCTCATCGGGGGTGTAACCAATTCAGTCGCCTCTGCAACCAGAATGTTGGATGGATCTATATCCAATGGCGCCGCCTTGAAAAAATTCGCAATGATGGTAGGACTGCACGGTGGCAAATCCGATGTTTTTGAAGATGCATCGGTGCTGGACTTGGCGCCATCGAGGGACTCGTTTCGAGCTTCGAGGAAAGGTTACATCTCAGCTATTGATACTCTAAATGTAGGCCTGGCGGCAAATGCGTTGGGAGCCGGACGCCAGCGAATCGAAGATGATGTTGATTTTGGTGTTGGATTTGTGTTTCACCGGAAACTTGGCGACCAGGTCCTAGCTGGTGGGGTTATTGCTGACATTTATGCGCTCCACGAGTTAGATATTAATCTTGCTCAAACCAAACTCCTCAATTCAATCCGGATCTCCTCGAAACGGCCTATCGTTCCCGACTTGATTAAGAAAATGATTCGCTGAGCCCCGTTAGCACTCCTATAATTACTTAGGTCAGAATCGGATCTTTCGTTTTGATTCTCTTTTTTGCTTGTCCTTGGATTCTTGGTTCTGGTCGGAAGCAAATTCATTGCGATGGCTTTTCGAGCAGGTTGCCTTTGGTGCCTCTCCGATCCTGAAGACCTCTTCGCGGAGCTTCGGGCACCTTCGATTGGGGAGCAATCCGCTTTGACGACACACTTCGACTTTCACCAATCCCGGCGGCATCCTAAAATCCTCGACTGGATAATCTGCCAAAGCGCCTTTCATAAATTCGGTCCAAACAGGAAGCGCGGTTGACGAACCGGTTTCACCCTTTAGGCCTATTTTGGTTTTATCATCGAATCCGACCCAGACTCCAGTAGTGATTTGTGGCACAAATGCGATGAACCAATTGTCAGTCCAATCATCTGAAGTTCCGGTTTTTCCTCCAGCCGGTCTATCGAATCCTCGTGACCTGGTGCCGCGTCCGGTGCCTTCATTTATTACGCTCTGAAGAAGGTCTGCCATTATATATGCGGTTTGAGCCGAAAGAACCTCTTCCTGGTAACCGTGACTCTCTTCCTCCAGCACACTGCCATATCGATCCGTTACCTTGGTGATATAGAATGGTTCTGTGCGGATGCCTCCATTAGGGAATGCACTATAGGCGGCCGTAAGCTCCAATAGATTAACTTCCGAAGTGCCGATAGCCAAAGATGGCACGGGATGAAGTGGAGATTTGATGCCTAACTGATGTGCATAAAAAACGGCTTGTTGGGGAGTTACCCTTGGTTCCATGATAAGCTTAATGGCGATTAAGTTTCTGGAGAGGCTCAAACCATCGCGAAGCGACATTATCCCCATGAATTTATCATCAATATTATGCGGGCGCCATTCTTCACCCGAAACCGTAAGTACAATCGGTGAATCATTCATTTTGTCGGTAGGACCAAAACCATTGTCCATAGCGACTGTATATACGAAGGGCTTAAAGGCTGATCCGGGCTGTCTTTTGGCTTGGACGGCGCGGTTGAATTTGCTGACCTCGAAATCACGCCCGCCAACTAAAGCGAGTATTCCTCCAGTCCTATTATCAAAGCACACCAAAGCTCCCTGCAATTTTTTGTATTCCCTTCTGAATCCTCCATCCTCAGTGTCAACCATAAGTGTATATCTTCTATCAGAAGGCCCGACTCTGTGCTCCAGGTTTATCTGAAGGGAATCAAGCAAAGGATGTAGCACATTCTCTGCGATGGTTTGCATCCTGTAGTTCAGTGTAGTATAGACAGAATAGCCCGAATCATAAAGCGCATCTTCCCCATAACGTTCTTCCAGATACTGCCTTACCATCTCTATGAAATATGCTCCAACTTCCTCTGTTTCTCCCTGAAGATTGAGACTTAGAGGTTCCCTAACTAAACTATTGGCAACTTCGGAAGAAAGCGCTCCATAATCTACCATGGCGTTTAATACCAAATTGCGACGATTCATGGTTCGGTCGGCATGTCTCACGGGACTGTAACGATTGGGAGCCTTCAGCATAGCGACCAATGTGGCAGATTCTAAATCATCCAGATCTTTTGTGTTTTTGCCAAAGTACAACTCAGCTGCGGTTTGAATGCCATAAGCCCCGCCTCCGAAATTTTGTTGGTTCAAATACATTGCCATTATTTCATTCTTGGAATAATTCCTCTCCAATTTGATGGCAGTCAAGACCTCTTTGATCTTTCGGGCATAAATCTTTTCCGGGGAAAGAAATAGAGTCCGTGCCAATTGTTGTGTCAACGTCGATCCCCCTTGAACCTTGCCCCCTCGATACATATTTACGAACAAGGCTCTGATAACGGAAAGCGGATCTACTCCCCAATGCTTATAGAATCGTCGATCTTCTGTTGCCAGCAGAGCATTCTTCAAACTGGGAGGAATATCGCTATAAGCAATTAAGATCCGCCGCTCCTTATAGAATTCCTTAATCAGCCTTCCATCTTCAGAATAAACCTTGGTAACCAAGCGAGGTTGTATATTGTGCAACTGTTCAAAGGATGGCAGGTCATTGCTATATGTATTATATGTCAGAAATGCTATCAGAATCACTATCAGGGATAATGCTGCATATAGCAACAACGTGGGCGCCATATATCTTTTGGCTGCTTGCCAAAGGAGTCTCCTTTGTATAGATATATTACTTTTCATATATTTCAATAACCATTCAAGTTTAGTTCCTGTCAAGTGAAATTAGACCGCGGTGATTGGGCCAAGCCTCCGATAGGTGAATTCTTGCCTTTCCCGCTTGATCAACGATTCCCGACAGTATCAACATTAACTCATTAATATTCTAAATCCGAGGAAGATCAGCACTGCCCCTCCAACTGCTTCCATTCTTTTCCCGACATATCGCTTCAGGAAATTTCCCAAAACCATACCTATGGTTGTCATTATCAGAGCTGTTATTCCTATTATAGCACTGATCGCCAGGAAGTTCCTGGCTATGGGCCCGAGTCCGAATCCGGCTCCCAGGGCATCGATGCTTGTGGCTATTGACAAGAAGACCAACGACCATTTTCTGGTTCGATCGATTGTTTGGAGGCCGTCATCTTGAGCCGAAAAAGCATCCTTCAGCATCTTGCCTCCGATTACTATTAGGATAATGAAAGCTACCCACCGATGATGATTGCCTATGATAGTTGATGCCGCTTCTCCAAGTTGCCAGCCGATAAGCGGCATCATAAACTGGAATAAGCCAAAATGGAAGCTAAGTCGGAATATCTGCCGGGGTCCAAAAATCGTAGATCCCACTACTATAGCGACGGAAAAAGCATCGACCCCCAATCCGAATGACAGCAATATTATTTCGTACCAACTCACTTTGGATAAATCGCCTTAATAACCAAGGCCTATTATTACAAAACAGATTCGAATATGTCCACATAATTTGCGCAAAATAAATGTTCCCTTTAGTAAAGCAAGATGGCTTGCAGGTCAATTGACTTCCACATCAAGTTTCATTAGCCGGAATTGTTGAGTAAAACTGGGCCATAAAATCCTTGACAACTCAGAAAATATATTTATTTTGATGTAATTATGAAAATCGATTTCCGTGAGATTGAATTGGGTCGGAGTTACTTTGAATTCGATGCCGCACCCGGTGAAGTTGATTTCGAATGTTCAGGGGTTCAATTCAGGCAAAATATCATTGCCAAGGCCTCGGTGTTTTCTTCCGGCGATGAAGTCGTTATCGATGCCGATGCGGCCACATCTGTGATCGCGGAATGCGACCGGTGCCTCAAAATTATTAACTTGCCTCTGAAAGTGAAATTGAAACTGGTCGTTCATAGGAAAGACGGTGTTAAAGACCAGGACACCGGAGATGACGATTTTATTATTATTCCGAAATCTTTTGGAGTATATGACCTTAAGCCACATTTTCGTGAGGCCTTTCTGGTTGAATTACCTGTCAAAATACTATGCAATCCTGATTGCAAAGGTCTATGCTCCAACTGCGGGACTGATTTGAATGTGGAAACATGCAATTGTGCGATCCACGGAAATGGCGGCCAATGGGATGAGCTCAAAAAAATGTTAAAAAAGAAGATCGAAAATTGAAGATATTTCAGGAGGAATAGAAAATGCCTTTACCTAAACGGAGACATTCACATACAAGAGGCGCCAAACGTCGTACTCATTGGAAATTGGATGTGCCTAATCTGTCAACGTGCCCTCATTGTTCTCAAATGAAGCTTCAGCATCATATATGCCCTCATTGCGGTTATTATGATGGCAGACAGGTGTTGACAGAGAATAAACTCAAAAGCTAAAATTGAGCAACGCAATTAAGAGACCGTCTATCAAGAAGCTGGGTTCCTCTCAAAAGGTACGGATCGCGCTCGACGCTATGGGTGGAGATTACGGGCCATCGGTGGTGGTGGAAGGCGCCATCATGGCCGCGGAGGAGTTCGGACCCGGCCTCGAACTGGTTCTCGTTGGCAATTCGAGGATGATTGATACCGAAGTGGAGCGTTTCAGGCTCAAGACCCCGCCGTTCGAAATAATCCATACTACTGAATCGGTTTCGATGTCCGAGAGCGCCGCAAGGGCTTACCGGCGGAAAAAGAATTCTTCGCTCTCGGTCTCATTGGAACTTCAAAAGAGTGGTGGGGTTGCGGCCACCGTGTCTGCCGGACACACCGGCGCGGTTATGACTCATGCGCTTTTGATACTTGGGCGTTTAGAGGGGGTATTCCGCCCGGCGATAGCGGCGGTATTTCCTACCGAAAAAGATATGGCGGTGATCCTTGACGTGGGCGCCAATCCTGACTGCAAAGCTCAGCATCTATATCAATTCGGTGTCATGGGCTCGGTATATACAAGCATCATTCATGAGAAAGTGAACCCCAAAGTCGGTCTTTTATCCATAGGTGAGGAATCCACCAAAGGCAATGAAGTTACTGTAAGCACTCATAAACTTTTCGCCAAATCGCTCCTGAATTTCAATGGCAATATAGAAGGCCGCGACATCCTTACAGGTAAATGCGATGTAGTAGTTTGCGATGGATTCGTGGGGAATATTATGTTGAAATTCGCCGAGAGCGTAGGGGGCTTCTTCCGAAGTCAGGCCAGGCATCAGGTTGGCAAGAACCTTCTTTCAAACCTGGGTGCGTTCTTGATGAGGCCGGCTTTAAGGCGTGTCCGGGAGAGATTGGATTATGCTGAATACGGAGGGGCTCCGCTTTTGGGTGTAGATGGAATCACTATAATCTGCCATGGAGGTTCCTCTCCTAAGGCCATTAAGAATGCTATCCGTGTCGCCGCCGTGACCGCCATCGATAATATAAACACCAAGATAAAAGATAAACTGAAAATAAACGAATGTTTGAATCATAACGATAAATCCGAGTCCATTCACGAAATCATGCATGGTTTAGATGAAATTGAGGATTGAGAAGCAATGAATGCTCATTTGATTGGAATAGGGTCTGCAGTGCCGGAAGCGGTCCTGACCAATGCCGATCTTGAAAAGATTGTTGATACCAATTCGGAATGGATAGAGACGCGTGCTGGCATTAAGGAACGGCACAAATCCGGAGATGATGAATGGGTATCAGACCTGGCGATCAAAGCTTCACAGAGGGCGATTGAGAATGCTAAAATTTCCCCTGGCGAACTGGACTTGGTAATCTGTGCCACCGTGACCGGCGATACCACTATGCCTTCCATAGCCTCTGTTGTTCAATATTATGTTAAAGCCAAGAATGCTGCCGCTTATGATCTTGGAGCCGCCTGTCCAGGATTCATATATGGGATGGTTACGGCTGATGCCTTCATAAGATCGAGGATGTTCAGGAAAATCCTGGTGATTGGTGCGGAAACTACCACTAAAGTCGTTGATTATACTGACCGCAGTACTTGCGTGCTCTTTGGCGATGGGGCCGGCGCCGTAGTGATTTCGGCCTCCAATGATGATCGCGGCATAATCAGCAGCCACATGGGCGGTGATGGCTCGTTGGGGAATCTTCTATACCTGCCGGGGATGCGTGGACGCGTGCCGGTAACGCTCGAAAAGGACCCCATACCCTTTTATGTAAAGATGGCTGGCAATGATGTTTTCAAGCATGCCGTGAAGGCTATGGCTGATTCTGCGGCTAAAGTTCTTGATTTGGCTGGATGCACAATTGGGGATGTGAAGTACCTTATTCCTCACCAGGCAAATATCAGGATTATAGATGCTACGGCTAGGCGTGCCGGTTTCCCGATGGAAAAGGTACTGGTAAATATCGAACGCTATGGCAACACGTCCTCTGCCACTATTCCTCTGGCGATGGATGAGGCGGTCAGAGATGGAAGAATCCAGAAAGGGGACTTGCTGTTGGCTGTGTCATTTGGCTCTGGTTTTTCATGGGGAGCAATTCTATTTGGGTGGGGATAAGCGGCTTGGATGCAATGATCGAGAAAGTATCTAAAGTATCCTTTGTTTTTCCGGGGCAAGCCTCGCAATATGTGGGTATGTGCCGTGAATTTCTGGAGAGCTACCCACCAGCCTCGATGATGTTTGATATTGCGGAATCAATACTGGGCATAGATTTGCAAAAAGCTTGCCTAGAGGGCCCGGAGGAACTCCTGACGAAAACCATATATGCTCAACCCGCCATGTATGTGCATTCCTGTATCGCTGATAGATTCTTGGCCGAGAATGGTATTCGACCCGATTGTGCTGCTGGCCATAGCATAGGCGAAATATCGGCTCTGACAGGCGCTGGGGTTGTGTCCTTTGAAGATGGATTAGAGATTGTGGCGGAACGTAGCCGCTCTATGCAGGAGGATTGTGATAACAATCCCGGGACTATGGCAGCAATTATCGGGCTTGAAATTGATGCAATCAATGCCATTTGCGATAGCACGGACGGGATCGTTCAAGCCGCGAATTTCAATTCCCCCAATCAGATCGTCGTATCGGGCGAAATAGCTGCCGTGGAAACTTTGATGAAGAAGGCTAAGGAAGCCGGAGCTAAGCGGGCCGTAAGGCTATCGGTGGGAGGAGCTTTTCATTCGACGCTTATGAATTCCACGCCGGAACGACTGGCCAAGCTCCTCGAGGCAATGGATTTCATCTCTCCGGAATTCCCAGTGGCATCCAATGTGAGCGGCGGATTTTATGAACCTAACTGTCCGGTTTCCGATTATCTCGTGCGCCAGATCCAATCACCGGTTTTATGGAGCCCATCAGTGGAATTTATGGTTAAGTGGGGGGTGAACACCTTTATTGAAGTTGGCTCAGGGAATGTCCTGCAGGGGCTTATAAAGCGGACCGCGCCTCAGGCGAACTTGGCCTCATTTGAGAAGCCGGAGCAGATCGATGCTGTCAGGGAGTTGACTTTGGCGAAGACAATTTGAATATTAGTCAGTAGGATAAAATTTTTGTGGACTTTCAAGGCAGAAGAGCACTAATTACTGGTGGCGCCAGAGGGATCGGATTTGCAATCGCCCGACGATTAGGCAGAATGGGCGCTGAAACGATTATATCCGGCAGGGATGAAGCTAGGGCGCAAAAGGCAGTCGATATTTTGAAGGCGGAAGGCATCAGCGCCGTGTCCCTCAGGGCTGATGTCAGTGATGAAAAACAGGTGGTCGAGCTTTTTAATAAAATTGGCGCCGATGGCAAGCTTGATATTTTGGTCAATAACGCCGGCATTATCATTGATAAGCTGTTGATGAGAATGTCGGAAAGTGACTGGGATCAAGTGCTGAATGTAAATTTGAAAGGCACATTTTTGTGTATGCGCGAAGCATCCAAGTCGATGCTCAAGGCGCACTATGGCCGGATAGTTAACATTAGCTCAATGGTGGCGGTCTTCGGTAATCCCGGACAGGCTAATTATTGTTCATCCAAAGCCGGCGTAATCGGACTGACAAAATCCGTCGCCAGGGAATTAGGCCCAAAGGGGATAACCGTAAATGCTGTTGCTCCGGGTTTTATCCAGACTGAAATGACTGCCAACCTGCCCAGTCAGAATAAAGAGCAATATCTTGCCAATATGTCAATTAAGCGAGCGGGAAATCCCGAGGATGTAGCGTGTGCAGTAACATTTTTCGCTTCTGAAGAAGCCTCATTCATCACCGGGCAGGTTCTGGTGGTCGATGGCGGATTTGCAATGTAGGATAATCATAGAGAATCATTCACATAATTAAGAGAGAGGTAAACAGTGTCAATCGAACAGAAAGTCAGAGATATCATAGTTGAGCAGTTAGGCGTCGATCCGGCTCAAGTGAAGGATGATGCATCGTTCCTTGATGATCTCGGAGCAGATTCCCTGGATACTGTAGAGCTGGTGATGGCTCTTGAGGAGGAATTTGGAATGGCCATCCCTGACGAGGATGCTGAAAAGATTACCAAAGTCAGTGATGCCATAGAGTATATTAAGAATAATGCCCCATCCGCTTGATGGCTTAAACTAATCTGCCCCGGGTGATCCGGGGTCTCCGCGAGAAACCGTGCGCGGCTTCCCGCGAAGAAATAACGTAGAACTCTGAATAACCGGCTGAGGTCATTTTGAAACGAAGAATAGTAATCACGGGTATGGGAGTGCTTTCCCCGCTTGGCCTGAATGTGCAGGATTCATGGGATGCATTAGTGGCCGGCCGTTCGGGTGGATGCCTGATTTCGAGGTTTGATACTTCCAATTATATCACTAAAATCGCGGCTGAACTAAAGGGATTTGATGGCGGGAATTACCTTGACCGAAAAGAGATTCGCCGCTATGATCTTTCGCAACAATATGCGCTAGTCGCAGCCAAGGAGGCGATCGAGGACAGTGGTTTTTTAAATGATGGGTTCGATCAGGATATGGCTGGCACTATCATTGGTTCGGGTGTCTGCGGAATAGATTCTTTGAGCAAGCAACATGCCATCCTTTTGCAAAAGGGACCCCAACGAGTTTCTCCATTTTTGGTGCCAATGATAATTTCCGATATGGCCGCAGGTTTGGTTTCAATAAAATATGGTTTGCGAGGACCGAATTATTCCACCGTCTCGGCGTGCGCTTCCGGCGCTCATGCGATGGGTGATGCCCTCAGGATTATACAAAGGGGCGATGCTGATATTATTGTTACTGGTGGAACTGAAGCGGCCATAGTGCCTCTTGCCGTTGCAGGATTTTGCGCCGCCAAAGCTATGACGACCCGAAATGACCAACCCCAATCCGCCAGTCGTCCTTTCGACAAGGAGAGGGATGGTTTCCTTATGGGAGAAGGGGCCGCCATCGCCGTGTTCGAGGAATTAGGCCATGCCCTTAAAAGAGGCGCTAAGATATATGCGGAGGTGGCCGGATTTGGTATGTCCGGTGATGCCTATCATATGACAGCGCCCGATCCAGATGGCCGGGGCGCCGCGTATGCTATGAGGATGGCTTTGAAGGATGCTGGGATGGATCCATCTGAGGTGGATTATATCAACGCTCATGGTACTTCCACCGGACTGGGCGATATTGCGGAAACCGTTGCAGTCAAAAATGTATTTGGGGATCACGCCTATAAAATGGTTTTGAATTCCACTAAATCATCAATCGGTCACCTTCTTGGGGCCTCCGGATCCATTGAGTTGCTGGTTTGCGCTTTATCCATCAGGGATGGCAAGGTTCATCCTACAATTAATTACAGTGTCCCGGATCCCGAATGCGACCTGGATTATTCTCCGAACAAGGTAACCGAAAGAGAAATCAATGTCGCCTTGTCGAATTCTTTTGGTTTCGGTGGTCACAACGCATCCTTAATCCTGAGGAAATATCAGGTATAATACTCGGAATCAATCTGAGCCGCATAGCCATTAAGATCAAGTGCCGCCAGGATGATTATAACGCATGGTGTTGATGACTCTTTTCACAAAGTTAACCGCCCTCCTTTCATCACAAAAACACGTTCCCGAAAGGGCGAATGATTTAGATCCCGCTCTTGTACCTCCAGAAAATCTTTCTGAACTTGAAAAGGAGTTCGATTATGCTTTCAAGGATAGGCGGCTTTTAGTGGTGGCATTATGCCATCGGTCGATTCAGAACAACATTGGAATAGAGGGTTTCGTTTCGAACGAACGTCTTGAATTCCTGGGCGATTCGATTCTGGGAATGGTTATCTCCGAATTTCTTTATTCAAATTACCCGGATTACCGCGAAGGAAAGCTGACAAAAATAAAGGGTCTTCTTGTAAGTGAAGCGATCCTCTATCGAATAGCTCAGGAAATCGATCTGGGAAGATACATAATTATGAGCAATGAAGAGCAAAATTCGGGCGGAAGGAATCGCAAAACTATTCTTGCTGATGCTTATGAGGCGGTACTGGGTGCGATTTATCTTGACGACGGAATTGAGCCTGTGCGCAATGCCGTCAGGATGCATCTTCTTGAAGGACATGAGAGTCTGATCGCTGGGGATGAGTATGTCAATTACAAGGGGAGGTTATTGGAATATACTCAAAGCCGAAATAAGGGTGTCCCTCGGTATGAAGTAGCTTCTGAAAGTGGTCCCGAGCATATGAAAACATTTAATGTTGTGGTTAAAATCGTCGGGGAGGAAATGGGAAAAGGGAAAGGACATTCCAAAAAGCAGGCCGAACAAAATGCGGCGAAACTGGCCATGCAGAAATTGAAATTGCTTTAGGTATCCGATATGACTATGCGCTATCTATTGACTGAAACTCAAAACCAGATCAGGGAATCGGCTCGCCGGATCGCCGATGAGAAAGTGAAACCTGTCAGGGCAGAATATGATGAAAAGGGAATTTTCCCCTGGGATATTATTAAACACCTATCTGATGCCAATCTTTATGGGAGTTACATACCAAAGGAATATGGGGGATTGGGGGAGGGTATCTTTTCGGCCGCTCTGATAACCGAGCAATTAGGCCGCGCCTGCGGAGGGATCGCATTAGCTTACTCGGCCAATGCTTTCGCCACTACTCCGATTATCCTCTTTGGAAGCGATGAGCAGAAGAATAAATATCTGCCGGAGATAGCCAGTGGCAAGAAAATTGCGGCATTTGCCATCACGGAAAAGCAAGCCGGTTCCGATGTTTCCGCCATCAAATCCACCGCCATCCAGGACGGGGATCATTATGTATTGAATGGGGTCAAGCAATGGATAATAAATGCTGGAGAGGCTGAAGTTTATGTGGTTGTTTTCATTACCGATGTCGAAAGAAAAGCCCGATCGGCGACTGCTTTCATAGTTGATAAGGACACACCGGGATTCACTTTCGGCCCCAAGGATAATAAGATGGGAATTCGTGCTTCCACAACCCGGAGCCTTATTTTCCAGGATTGCAGGATTCACCAGGATCAAATGCTCGGTAAAGTCGGTCAGGGATTCCGGGTGGCGATGAAGGCTTTTGATTTTGCCAGTCGTCCGGGGATGTCGGCTCAGGCATTGGGCATAGCTCAAGGGGCCTTAGATGAAGCTGTTGCCTATGCCCAGCAAAGAATCCAATTTGCACAGAAAATTTCGAGCTTTCAGGCAATTCAGATAATGCTGGCTGATATGGCGGCCCAAATCGAAGCCTCGCGATTACTCCTCTATCATCTTTGTCGTCTTATCGATGGCGGTGAACAGAATGTCACTAAACTGGCATCTATGTGTAAAGTGCTTTGCTCTGATATTGCAATGAAAGCCACTACTGACGCGGTTCAGATATTCGGCGGATATGGCTATATGAAGGAATTCCCCGTTGAGAAGATGATGAGGGATGCGAAGGTTACTCAAATCTATGATGGGACTAATCAAATTCAGCGTTTGGTGATTGCCACCGAAATGACCAAAGAATTCGCCCGGCAAAAGTGAAGATTATGGAATATTTTTTGACTGAAACGCAAAAGGAAATTAGAGATCTTGCCTACCGAATCGCGGTTGAAAAAGTGAAACCGGTGCGAGCCGAATACGACGAAAAGGGGATTTATCCCTGGGATATTGCCAGGCACCTTGCGGATGCCGATCTTTTCGGAAGTTACATCCCCGAGAATTATGGCGGTTTGGGCGAAGGATTGTTTTCCGGAATCCTGGTAACCGAGCAATTGGCTCGCATCTGTTCGGGTATAGCCCTGGTATTCGAGGGAACTTTGTTGGGAACGTACCCGATAATCTTATTTGGCAATGAGGACCAGAAACGCAAATACCTCCCTCGGATTGCTAAAGGTGAGATTGTAAGCTCATTTGGAATGACCGAATCCGGAGCCGGTTCGGATGCCGCCGGCATCAGTTCATCTGCCATCAAAGATGGAGACTATTACATTCTTAATGGCACTAAACAATGGATTACCAATGGGGGGGAAGCTGAGATTAATACGGTTGTATTCTTGACTGATAAAGAACGGGGGATTCGATCCGCAACTGCGTTTCTGGTCGAAAAAGGAACTCCCGGATTCAGCGCCGGCAAGAAGGAAAACAAATTGGGTATCCGCGCCTCTGCCACCAGAGAATTGGTTTTTGAGGATTGCCGTGTACATCAGGACTGCATTCTTGGAAAACCGGGCCAGGGATTGCGCGTGGCGATGCAAACTTTCGATATGACTCGGCCGGTAGTGGCGGCTCAGGCGGTCGGTTTAGCTCAAGGCGCAATGGACGAAGCGCTGGCGTATTCCCAGCAACGGATGCAGTTCGGTCAGAAAATCTCCAGCTTTCAATCGATTCAGCTAATGCTGGCGGATATGGCGATGCAAATTGAGGCCTGTCGTCAGTTGCTTTATCATACGTGCAGACTCATTGATCGAGGTTATACCGATGTGACGAAACTGTCATCGATGGCCAAACTGCTGTCGTCTGATATGGCGATGAAAGTCACAGTCGATGCGATTCAGATTTTCGGGGGTTATGGGTATATGAAAGATTATCCGGTTGAAAAAATGATGCGGGATGCCAAGATAATCCAAATCTATGAAGGCACCAATCAAATTCAGAGATTGGTTATCGCCAACGAATTGACCAAGGAATATAATAAAAATAAAAATAGGGAGATTGCATTGTGAATATCGTGGTCTGCGTCAAGCAAGTTCCCCAGATTGACCAGATAAAGGTCCAGAATGAGAAAGTCTCTGCCTCCGGGAATGGAATGACCAATCCTTTTGATATGTATGCCATTGAAGAAGCTATCAGAATTAAGGAAAAGGTCGGTGGGGAAACTATGGCTTTATCGTTCGGCCCGGAAGATAGCGAGTTTGCCCTTCGTGAAGCTCTCTCGCTGGGAATGGACCATGCAACCAGAGTATGGGATAATGGGGTTGAAGGTTCGGATATAACTGCTATTTCAGAGATTCTTGCGGCGGCAATTAGGAAGATCCGGGGTATGGATATGGCCATCTTTGGCAAACAAGCTGTAGATGATGATTCATCTTCAATGGCGGGAGCGGTTGCTGGTCATCTGGGTTGGTCCCAACTACTTTTCGTGAAAAAAATAAGGGAAATAACGGAGAAAATGGTTGTCGTTGAGAGAGCTACTGAAGATGGCTATGATGTTGTGGAGTCATCGCTTCCGGCGGTCATCTCTGTGGTAAAGGAGATCAATGAGCCGCGATTGCCTTCTCTTAAGGGCAAGATGAGAGCCAAGAAGGCTGAGATCGCATTGCTCAAGCTGGCTGATTTGGGCATTGAGTCCTCGACTGTGGGCTCCAGTTCCCCATCGCATCTATTGCGAGCCCAGTGTCCAGCGCCGCGGCCCCAGGGAGAGATGATCAAGGGGAATACTCCTCAAGAGCAGGCCGAGGAATTGATTGCGAGACTTAAAAGAGAGAAGATCATTTGAGTCGTTTGCGCTTACGAAATGCTTGACATACTTGAAATAACACAATAATATGAATCTATGCATTTCGCATCGTGTGCGGGGTTGATCCCTAATCATTTCCTGATCGCTTATGACTTAAACCCTGTGATTTTAGACTGCTCCCCAGAGATGAAGGAAACATTTTTAAGCAGTTGGCAGCTTATCAAATTCAGAGCGCTCCCAGGGCAGGTCAATATGGATATTGATAGGAGGCTGTATGAGGAAATGAAGTCTGGGACAGGAAAACCCACCTTGCGCTTCTTTGGCTGGCAACGGCCCACAATCTCCTATGGCATGAACCAACGGAACATTGAAAAAATCATTGATTTTCAGAAGTGCCGGGATTTTGGCATTGATATTGTCCAGCGTCCGACCGGAGGCCGTGAATTGCTTCACGGATATGATCTTTCTTACAGCGTTGTGGGAAATATGGGGGTTGGAGGCAATTCCTTTAAGGCGATCCGGGAGCGGTGCGCTGATATACATAGTGCGATAATATCCGGTTTGGTTGCTTCGGGCCTTAGCCGAGATGGCTTTAAAACTAATCTCCATCACTCTAACGGCTACAATTTAACTGATGTAAAGCCCTGTTTCGGTACTGTTACTGGTGATGAAATTTCATACTGGGGGAAAAAGCTGGTCGGTTCGGCGCAACGGTGTGAAAAGCGCACATTTCTTCAACATGGCAGTATACAATTATCCTATGGCACGACCAAAATAGTTAACTTTCTGGCTATTAGTAGGAAGGAGGTTAAGGAGCAATTATTGAAAAGAATGGAAGGAATAGTAACCAATTTGAGCGAGATCTTTGACGCAGATGGAGTGAATCCTATTGATGCCGATAATATTGAGAATAATATCATCGATGCATTTTCGCGGCAGTTTCGGGTGGATTTCATGGAAGAAGGATTTCCTGGAATCAGCCCCAGAGATGCCATTCGGACAAATGGCTGAATGTGAGATTGCTCATTATTGTAATATGACTGCAACAAGGGGAATCTGCGTCTGAAGGACGATCGTCTTTGCACAGTTCTAAACCAAAGGAGTTAAGGATGAAGTGGAATCTGTTAATTTTGACTGCGCTGATTTTGATCTGCGCCTTGGGCTCGGTTGCCGCTGCGGATGGCGTCAGGAAAGTGCCCATAAGTGATTATGTCGTGCCGGTACCGGATGAATCCAAAATTGATTATGTTCCTGCGCCGGGCCTGCCTTATTCGCCGGCGGATGCAGACACAGTTAATGTGCTGATCGGCACGACCCATTATGATATTCAGAGCAATGGGTCCATCGGTACCCGGATTGTGAAGCACGACTGCGGCGTGCATTTTGTCTGGATGAATGGAATCGGCGCCTGGAGCGGCAATCGCTGGGTCTATTATAATTTTATGGATCCTTCTGGTACCCTCCAATTTGGAGAAACCGGTACTGCGGTTTCAGCTCTCCAGGGAGCAGGGTATTGCCAGATGGATGTCGATGCTTCCGGGAATGGCCTGGTCGCATATCATAACACTGCGGATGTACGTACCATTCTCTCGGTGGATGCCGGATGCGGCTTCGGCTTATTCACTCATTTTGATCCCCCTGACCAATATCCGGCTCGCAACCAATTCCTGTGGCCCTATATCGCTTATGACAATCAAGGACGAATTCACCTCATAAATGGCGAGCAAAAGACGAATGCCGGAGATCCCGGATATTTGTCTCATACCATTTCAACTGATATGGGCGTGAGCTGGAGTGAGATGAATATATTCATGGACGATTCTTACGACCTTTCTGCAATGGTTACTGCTTCGCCGGTTGATGACAAAGTCGCTTTGGCATTTACGATGCCCGCGGCCAGCGGAGGCACTCCGGGTCAGATAAATCAGGATGTGGGTTATATTGAATCTCTCGATGGCGGAACCTGGGACTATCAATCGGCAGTAAACATTACTCAATTCCAGGTTGCGGCTCCGGAAGGAGCCGCAACCGATTATGAGTCAGCTGATGACCCGACCCCTCTGGATACATAGAAAATGGGAACCCTGAAAAATAAAATTTGCTATATAATCATATATGACTTGATTTTTGGAAACAATTATGCAAATAATAAGGGTAGGAAATATCCGGTTTCAAGCCGATATTTACTATTGTTAGCAGATGGCACAGTTAATTGGTAATCACCATTTGGCAAATAAAATGAGAGCATTGATTAAGCAAGTTGAGGGTTAAGTTATTTTTTGTGAGGAAAGGAGGTTGCAGGTAGAAAATTTCGATGTTTAAAATCAAAATCATTGGGTAAACTAACGTATAGGAGATTAAAAATGTTAAGAAAGCTTTTGCCGATTTTAATTCTGGCGGCAGTAGTGGTTATGTTCAGCAGCGACCTTTATGCTGGAGTGACTAAAGTAAAGATTAAAGACGCTCAGGCGAAGGAAAGAATCCCTGATGAACAGCAACCCAGCTACAATTCAGGTCCCGGGGTTCCCTATCAACCAAGTCTCACCTTAGATTCGCCGGGAATAATAATCGGTGGGACCTATTACGATTATCAGACCAATGGTTCATCCGGCCATAGGATTGCCAAGCATGACTGTGGTGTCCATATTGCCTGGATGAATGGGATAGAGGATTACTCAGGCCAGAGGGATATCTATTATAATTATATCGATCAATCGGGAACACCCGGCTGGGGCGATACCGGAACTCCCGCCTCCACCGGCACCAGAGCTGGTTATTGTCAAATCACTGAGAAGACCGAAACCGGTGAAGCTATCATAGTATGGCACGAAAACGGCATCCAATGCAAAGTCGCTGTTGATGCTGGATGCGGACTGGGCCTGTTCACTGTTACCGATGTCCCCAGTACATTGCCTGCTGAAAGCGCCCTGATTTGGCCCTATGTTACCTACGATTACAACGGGAACATCCAGGTTATAAATACAGAAACGACCACGGGAGCACAGGCTACCGGGCATACATTTTCGACAGACATGGGCGCCAATTTCTCCAGTTTGGCATCTTATACGGACTCTGTGATGGATCTCGCTGGAGTGGTTGTATCCTCGCCGATTGATGGGAAATGCGCCATCGTTTACACTCAACCGAGAGGTGATGAACCGACCGCCAATCAATATAATAATGATGTCGTTTATATCGAGACCACTGATGACACCAATTGGGGCCACTATAGCAAAACCAATGTGACCAATTATGTTTGGGAAGATACATTGCGCGCCTACACCGATGTGGCGGCCACCTACGATTATGAAGGCAATTTGCACATTCTGTGGAATGCGCCATATTATAATGCGGATAGCGGCTTCATTACAGTGGATGCTTGCTTGCTATTCCACTGGTCTGAAGCTACCGGAATAACCCTGGTTCGTGATGCCTGGCATGCATCCTTCCCTGGTGCATGGAACCGTTCTGCCAGCAAGATGTCAATTTCTGCCAACCCGTATGGCGCGACCTTATACGCCCTGTGGACCGAATTTGACGACATTGATGTCTCCGCAGGGGGATGGTCCAATGGCGAATTATATTTATCATATTCGACTGATGGCGGCGCAACCTGGTCGGAAGCTCAAAACGTAACCAATTCGCCAAGTGAAGGTTGTCAGCCTGGAGATTGCTTTAGCGACCATTGGTCCTCGATGGCGAAGGAAGTGGATAATCAATTCCTGTATATCTCTTATATCGAAGATAAGGATGCGGGCGGCATTGTCCAAACCGAAGGTATGATGACTCAGAATCCAGTTCGTTATTATGCCTTCCCCAATCCGTCCCCGATCTCTTCGGTGAATGAAGATGGAACGGTTCCCTCGACATTTAATTTGAATCAGAACTATCCAAATCCGTTCAATGCATCAACTGTGGTCAGCTTCACTCTTGAGAGGTCGGCCAATGTTAACCTGACTATCTACAACCTACTTGGCGAAAAAGTGGCAGTGCTTGCCGACGGTAGATTCAATGCCGGCGAGCATTCAGTCAACTGGAATGCCGCCAACCAAACATCGGGAGTCTATTATTATCGATTCTCCGCTGACGGTATTTCGGAGACTCGCCACATGATTCTGATGAAGTAAGGGTTTCTTACCCCGAATAGTTTATTTTCTTGATAATGGCGCAGCCGAAATGCCGGTTGCGCCATTAGTTATTTAGATTGTTATCAATCATAATCGATGAAAAATCGACAATTTGCCAAGATCCTGTTGAACACTCCAATGAAAACTGATTATTCAAATTATTTTAAATCCCGTTCTCCCTCTGAGATTGATACTCATTACTGCCGGAAGTTCGAATATTATCCTTAATGAACTAAGTAATTGGAATGGGAGTATAGCATGAAGAAAATATATTTGAGTTTCGTCGTCCTGGTGTTATTGATGGGGATTTTTACACTTTTTGTCCCCTGTGATGGCATTTGCCAGGGTCAAATACCAGAACCCGCTTTCAAGGGTATAGCGAAAGTAGATGGAGTTCCTACTGCTGGGGTATCGATTCAGCTACAAATCGGGGCTTTGCATTACAATGCGGTATCGGTTACTGAGGGCTATTATGCGATCGGAATAAATCGCGATACTGGACCATTTTGCTTGGATGGCGAATTCATGGATGGTCAGACCCGTAAGTATGATAAATATCAAGGTAATAAACCTAGCAAAGGTACGATAGAGGTTGATCTGTATTTGATTACTGACAATGCAGGATTCTGCGACCAATGGTAGCCTTTTTATAGGTGCCCTTTGTTTCCGGTGGAAGTCGCATGCCGGTGAATTGCAATCGGGTTCCTTCATAATAAATCCTTATTCACCGAATGCGAATCACCTTATGGCGCAATCTATGCAAGATCCGCAGGATGGTGTTGCTGAAGTAAATGGCTGTCCATTTTTCTAAATTGTGTTCCGGCGAAGCTGGTGCAGGTTGCGCCAGAACATTCTAACATAAATTCATACAGTATTAGTCGTTTGACTTATTCATTTAATTGAAAGGATTAAGAGATGAAAAACCTGATTCTGATGGCTTTGGCCCTTTCATTAATTATCTCCCTCTCTCTCGATGGCTATGCGGGCGAAATCCATAAAATCAGCATAGCGGAAGGGCAGGCTCGGGAGATAATTCCTGATGAATCTCCCCAACCCGCCGCCATGCGGCGGGCAATTCCCTATGTTCCGGGCGGCATCGCTGACTCTCCGGGGATGATAGTGGGTTCGACCTATTATGATTATCAAACCAACGGTTCCACCGGTCATCGCATCGCCAAACATGATTGTGGAGTCCATATTTGTTGGATGAAAGGAGTTACTGACTGGGCTGGGACACGCCTTATTTACTACAACTATATTGACCCGTCCGGAACGCCGGGTTGGGGAGAAGACGGCACTCCGGCTTCTTCCGGCACGAGAGATGGTTATACCAATCTCGATGTGGATCGGGCAACGGGGAATGCCCTAATCGCCTATCATGATTCGCCTCAGACCATTGTCTATGTCGGAGTTGATGCAGGTTGTGGTTTGGGTTTATTCACTAATCATGAGGTTCCCAATCAATATCCAGGCGAAACTGATTTCCTTTGGCCATATATTGCTTCTGACCAAGGTGGCCACATCCATATTACCGACACCGAGGGCGAATCAGCCGGAAACATACCGAAAAAAATCGGGCATACCTACTCCGCCGATGGTGGCAGTAGCTGGCAGGATTTTCAGATTTATGATGAGTACGCCTGTTTTTCCACTATCGTGGTCGCTTCCGATGTTGACGACAAAGTCGCGCTGGTCTATCCTAAACCGATCGATTTTAATCCCAGTGATCCGAATCAATTCAATAACGATATCGCTTATATCGAATCGACCGATGGCGCCACGTGGGATTACAATAGTATCGTGAACATCACCAACTACAGATGGGAAGATACCTTGCGCGCTTATGCCGATATGGCCGCCTGTTACGACTATGACGGCAACCTACATATAATTTGGAATACCCCTTATTACAATGCCGACAGCGGAACCATAAGTGCGGATGCCTGCCTGCTCTGGCATTGGTCGGAAGCTACCGGAATCGATATGATTTATGATGCTTGGTATGCTTCATTCCCCGGGGCATGGAACCGTTCAGCTTCCAAAATGAGCGTTTCGGCAGATGAGCAAGGAAATCTTTTTGCCCTTTGGACTCATTTCGATGATATAGATGTTTCGGTTGGCGGATATTCCAATGGAGAACTCTATCTGGCATCATCGGGCGATGGTGGGGAGATTTGGAGCGATCCGGACAATATTACCAATTCCCCTACTGAAGGCTGTTTTCCTGGCGATTGCGACAGCGACCATTGGTCAACGATGGCACAGAAAGTCGATGAGAATATATACATCACATTCATCGAGGACAAAGATGCGGGCGGCATCCCTCAAACCGAGGGGTCTCAAACCGATAATCCCGTGCGCTATCTCTCAATCCCCAATCCTCTATGGATGGAAGGAGTGGCGGGGGAAGATAATGGCGTTCCAAACCATTATTACCTGAGTCAAAACTATCCTAATCCATTTAATTCCTCGACCAACATCAAGTTTAATCTTGATAAGGCTGCGGATGTCAGATTGGCGATTTATAATATCCTCGGGGAGAAGATCGCTATTCTGGTGGATGGCAGGATTGATGCCGGAGAGCATACTATAAGCTGGGATGCTTCCCAATTCGTATCAGGGATATACTTCTATAAATTCTTTGTGAATGACCACTCAGAAGCGCGCAGGATGGTGTTGCTGAAGTAATCATCTCGGAAATAAGGGTGAAAAGGCGGCTCTAATGCCGCCTCAGACTGTTGACAAAATTGTGATACATCGAATTGAATTTGAGCTTTTGGCCAAGCGAGAGCGGAGTAGCATTTGAATCCCCTCTTTTGAGAGGGGTGGATCTCTGATGCAATCGGGGAGACGGGGTGTGTTTTCCCATAGAAAGAACACACCCCGGCCTTCGGCCACCCCTCTGCAGAGGGGAATAAGACTGGATTCTTTTATCAACAATATGGATGCCTATGCGTTCCGCATATGACGTTCAAATACACCCTTTCGTCATCAAGGTGGACGGCTTTTGATGCCGCCTTTTTTCTTGACTTTGCGGCGGGGTGGTGATACAATGGAAACTTACTTTGTCAAGAAACGTTTATATTTCACGATCTTAAGTTAAAGGCATTATTTTTTCGCCCATATAAGGATTTATGAGACCAAATCATCATAATAGACCATCGTATATCGAAATAGACTTAGGGGTTATCGCACAGAATACCTGCAATATCAAAGAGAAACTCCCTGCGGGAGTGGCGCTCCAAGCAGTAGTCAAAGCGGATGGATACGGGCATGGGGCGATTGAAGTTGCCAGGGTGATGGCTGAAAACGGGGCAAATTGCTTCGGAGTGGCGTTGGTCGAGGAAGCCATTCAACTCCGGGAGGCGGGCATACATTTACCCATAATTGTGCTGTATCCAGAACCACCGGATCGAGCGCATTTATTTACTCAGTATCATCTGATTCCAACGATTTCCGACCTGCGATTTGCGAAACAATTGGATGAAATTACTGCTGACAATGAGAAGATAGATATATTTATCAAAGTCAACACTGGTATGTCGCGTTACGGTCCCAACCCTGATGAAGCCCTCATTCTGGCAAACGAGATCCGGACACTAAGGCATCTCAAACTGGCCGGTGTCTCCACCAATTTCTCTTCATCCGACAATGGCGATCCATCTTTCAGTATCGAGCAATTGCGCCGCTTTAGTGCCATGGGTCGAGAACTGAGGGAGATGATTCCGCATAAGCTGATAATGTCGATAGCCAATTCCGGCGGCGTGCTCAACTTTGAAGATTCTTATTTTGATATGGTGCGTGCGGGATTGCTTCTATATGGATATTATCCTTCCAAGGAAAGTAAGCGGATAGTTAGTGTCAAACCAGCGCTAAAACTCTTAAGCCATATTCTGTATGTTAGGGAATTGATTACCGGGGAATCTGTTGGTTATGGAATGAGCTTTGTTGCAACGCATGATATGCGAATCGCTACTATTCCAATTGGCTATGGTGACGGTTATCCGCGGGCTTTATCAAACAGGGGAAAGGTGTTGATCGGGGGCCGACGCGCGCCGATTGTGGGGAGGGTCTGTATGGATGCTCTGATGGTTGATATCACCAGTCATACAAATGCCGGGGTTGGTGATGAAGCGGTGTTGATTGGACCACAGGGCGGTGAATTTATCGGGGCTGATGAAATAGCGGAATTATGCGGCACAATTCCCTGGGAAATTACCTGCGGTCTTGGGCCCAGGCTGCCAGCCACCTATATCCACAAGCATGTTGAGAAAAAGGCCATCGGGGTCAAATAATTCTGCGGGGGTATCAGTCGGCGTAACCGATATCCGCGCCGAACCCGATTTTCATTCCGAACGTCTGTCGCAAGCGCTATGGGGGACTAAAGTCAAAATAACGGGCGACGAAACCGGATGCTTTGTCCCCATCAATCTGAAAGATGGTCATTCAGGTTTCATCCGGATTAGCCACTTGAGAATACCATTCCGCGCCTCCCGAAGGGATATACGCATTACGGCGGGGATGATACAAGTTCGCAAATCGCCTTCTCCGAAATCCGAAACTATCTTGCTTGTTCATTTTAATACTGAGTTCAGTCTTTTGAATCAAAAAAAACAATGGGTTGAAGTCTCACTTGGTAAAGAACAGAGCGGTTGGATCCCAGTCGGTTCTTTTGATTCCATCGAGTCTCTGAGGCTTAAGTCTCCCATAATCAATAACATCGTTAAGACGGCAAAATCATTTATCGGCACGCCTTATCTTTGGGGAGGAATTGCACCGTCGGGATGGGATTGTTCTGGTTTTGTGCAGGCAATATTCAAGCAATTCGGAATCACGCTTCCACGTGACACAAAAGACCAGATTGAGAAAGGACGGAGCGTAAAATATGGCGGCCATCGCGCCGGGGATCTGCTCTTTTTCAAAAGGCACGTGGGAATTGCAATCAGTAGAGAACTGCTAATCCATAGTAGCGCGCATCATGGAGGGGTCTTTGTCGATAATTTGGGTGATAATGCGGACGGATTCGGAAGGGAACTGCTCAAAAATCTTCAGGCGATAAAGAGAATTATATGAAGATGGGCGTGCGGAAAGATGAAAATACAAGTTCAAAAGATAAAACTTAGGCTTGAACATTCATTTCGATTGAGCCGAGGAACTACTAATGAACGGGAGAATGTCGTTGTCGAAATCGATGGGCATTATGGCGAGGGAGCGCCGCTTTACTATCTTGGACAGACGCCGGATGATATATACAATGCCGCCAAAGGGATTTTGGCCTCCTTTGATTTCGGGCGGGATTTTGAATATCTGCGAGCTAATCCTTGGCCCAAAGAATTAATTGGATTTCCCAGACCCGCTCTTTGCGCGGTTTCGCAAGCCATTTATGGTTACCTGGCGGCACAGGATGGCCGGCCATTATTTGAATACTTGGGGCTATCCGAGCCCAAGGGCATTCCAACATCCTTTTCTTTCGGGATATCGAAGCCCGGCGAGATTGAAACTTTTCTTCGGGCAAAACCAGATTTCCCTGCCTACAAATTGAAGCTGGGCTCGGAATATGACCTTGAAACGGTCAAGAGATTCCGGGAATTGTCTTCTGCTCAACTACGGTTGGATGTCAATGGCGGATGGAATTATAATGAAGCTATCGATAAAATTGAAGCCCTCGCAGATTACAATATCGAGTTTATTGAGCAACCTCTTGCTGCCGGTCATTATGAGGAATTGGATAAATTAACTTCCTCAGCTTCGATACCCATATTTGTGGATGAAGATATGAATCGTTTTTCCAACCTTATCGAATTATATGGTAAAGCGCATGGCATCAATGTTAAATTATCGAAATGCGGCCTATTATTTGACACCTTGCGAATCATCCAGTATGCGAAACAATTGGGAATGAAGGTCTTGCTGGGTTGTATGGTGGAAAGCTCAATTGGAATAACCGCCGCCTTGCACTTGGCAACATTGGCGGATTATATTGATCTTGATGGCAATCTTTTGATTAACAATGATCCATTCGACGGAGCGAGCACCGTGATGGGCATAATGAATCTGCAGAATCGCAATGGATTGGGGGCTATCAGGAAATGAGAATCAGGAGCATTTCCGCCATTCTGGTAATCTTCCTGGTTGTTTCCGCCAATTCCTACGGAGGCCATCTAACCATCATTTATCCAAGACCCAATAGCTATCTACCTTCGGTCGATTCGACCTTTATATTTGGCAACACCGACCCCGGAAGCACGCTTTTCATCAATGATCAACCCATTCCTGTTCACGAATCCGGAGGATTCCTTGCATTTCTCGATGTCAGCGATGGTGAATTCATATTCCGATTAGTCTCAATTATCGCAGGGGATACCATTATGACCCAGAGAATGGTCACAATTGGTGGCGCGGATTTGAAAATCGATCCAGATTTTACGTTTATCAATCCCGGAAGTGTAATTCCATTTCAAGACATTCAACTTCCATCTGGCGAAATCATAGAATTGGGTTTTAACGGCACCCCTCATCACTTTGCCTTTTATTGTCTCCCCGGAGATACCACCTGGTTTCCGCTATATGAAAATCCTGGTCAAGATATCGACTCACGTGAATTCGCGAATGAACCCGTTTTGACGGATTCAGTTCATCTGTCGCATTATCGTCATTACTTCAGGATCGGCAATGCAGTGGATACCCTTGCTGGTGCGATTCGATATAAAATCTGCTCGATTAAAGGCGACTCCGTATTGATCAATTCGAGAGGCAAAATTTCGCGCCTTTCGGATAATGTTCGGGTTGTCGAATTTACCGGAAATTCTCAGATTGTCCGAACTGCGCCCAAAGCCGGATATTTGCTTCTTTATCAGCCGCCGGGAATTAGAGCTGTATATGATGGTTTCGACGGTGATTTCATTCGGTTGGAACTTTCGGAAACTACGACTGGATTTGTGCCTCGTGATAGCGTGGAGATTTTGCCTCTGGGAACTGAAATTCCTTCAAGCAGAGTCCGGACTGTCTTTATCGAGGCGAAGTCTGACGAGTCGATAGTTAGGATACCATTATCATTTAAACATCCATATAGGATCGAGCAGGAGCTTTCCCCATCGAGATTGACGATTTATCTATATGGTGTCATCGGCGATGCCGATTGGATAAAGCATATCCCCAGCAAGAGCATTATCCGAGCGGCTGAATGGGCGCAACCGGAAAATGGGGTATTTCGCTTGACTCTTGAATTAAGTCAAGGATACCAATGGGGTTATGAAGCAGGTTACAGCGATACAAATTTCAATCTTCATATTAAGAAACAACCTCCATTCGGCGGGTTTCTCAAATCTAAGGTGGCTGGGTTGAGAATCGTCATCGATCCGGGTCATTGTGCGGATCCCGGAGCGGTTGGTCCTACGGGCTTAGTCGAGCGTGATGTGAACCTTTGGATTTCCCACAAACTCCGAAAGATATTGGAGAAAAATGGGGCAAAAGTTATCCAAACCCGATATGGATTCGAGCCGATTTCTATTTACGACCGTCCAAAGATCGCCCTGGACTTTGATGCTGATATCTTGATTTCCATTCATAATAACGCCTTGCCTGACGGTGTGAATCCATTCACTCACAACGGCGTTTCCACCTATTATTACCATCCTCAATCGAAACCTCTTGCCGATGCGATTCAAAATCGTATGCTTGAAAAGACAGGACTGCCTGATTATGGGGTCCAATATGGCAATTTGGCCTTGACTCGCCCTTCCGAATTGCTTGCAGTGCTTGTGGAATGTGCTTTCATTATGATACCCCAGCAAGAAGCGATGCTTCGTGATAAGAGATTCCAGCAGAAATGCGCCGAGGGGATTTATCAGGGAATTTGCGATTTCCTCGATCACGCGGAGAAATAGAGGATGTAATAAAAGTTAATTGATTGGTTGCGCCAATGAATCTTCTCTAAGGTAGCCGAGGGCTTGTCCCTCGGAATAAGCTGATAATTATTCAGTTTCTACAATAGCTTTCCATAACCAATATGGTAGGTTGCAACTTTTGCGATAATCTCAATCGCTCCGTATCCGCATATCCGATTTTCACACCATTAATTGATGTTGAATAATCGCTAAGATTTTAATGCACCAGCGGTAATACCAGATATAATCTGTCTTTGAAATATCAGGAATAAGATTAAAACAGGGAGAGTGGAAATGGTGGATGCCGCAAGAAGTTGCGGCCAATCGATAGCTTGATAGCCTTTAAGCAATGCCAATGCTACCGGCAATGTTCGCATTGAATCCGAAGAAGTGAGTATAAAGGGGAACAAAAAGGAATTCCAATTAGTAAGGAAAGACTGGAATGCCAGCACCGCCAATGCCGGTTTGGCCAGAGGCATTACGATTTTGAAAACTATGTAAAGATCGCTGGCGCCATCTACTCGTGCCGCATCCTCAATTTCGGTTGGCAATGACAAAATATATTGCCGCATCAGGAAAATCCCAAATGGATTCACCAGCCAGGGGATGATTAAAGCCGCATAGCTATTATACCAACCCAAGGCATTAATCAATTTATAGAGCGGGATTATAATGACATGCGGTGGGATCATCATCACCACCAGGGCTGAGGCAAACCAGAATTCCCGGGCGCGGAACCTGTATCTGGCAAAACCGTAACCGACCAAAACCGAGAATATCACATTGCCGATTACTACCGCGAGTCCAACGATGATGCTGTTGAAAACATATCGTATCATCGGTGATGATGAGAAAATCATTTTGTAGCTTTGCAGAGAAAGTGAGGATGGAAACGCCTCCAACGGACCTGACAGTCCAACATTCTGCAATGATCCAGCCAGCATAAAGTACAAGGGCGCCAGTGATGAAAATGAGAAGATAATTATAATCGAAAAAGCAATTATTCGATTGAATTTGCGCTCTGTTCCAATCACGAGCTGGCACTTTCCGGCTGAAAAAGCTTGAACTGAATTATGGAAAAAATGGCAATTACAATAAATAATACATAAGCTGCCGCTGAGGCATAGCCCATATCAAATTTTACAAAGCCGACATCATACACATAATAAACTGCTGTCAGGGTCGAATTCAACGGACCTCCTTTGGTCATCACAAATATCTCGGTGAATATTTGGAATGACCTGATAGTATTTATGACCAGAATGAATAAGGTCATTGATTTCAAATGCGGGAGGGTTATATATCTGAATTTATTCCAACCACCGGCTCCATCCAGCTCGGCGGCTTCATAGAGATTCTCGGGAATATTCTGAAGCGCGGCGATATAAAGTAGCATATAATAACCAAAAGCAATCAGCACATCCATCGCCATTATTGATACCAGCGCGGTTTTCTCTGACAATAATAGCCCGTTAACCGGGGGATCAAACCCGATAATTTTTAATAATGTGCCGATATATCCTCCCGGAGCATAAAGATGCGAGAATATCAGAGCCATCACCACCATTGATGTGATAGATGGTATTACCAGCGAAGTCTTGAAAATATTCGCCAGGGGAATGCGGGAATTGACCGCAAGAGCGGCTATGAGCGCTAATATTGTCGTGAGTGGAATGGTGCCTGCCACGAAGATGATCGTGTTCCACAGTGCTGTAAAAAAATCGGGGTCGCGGAATATCTTGAGATAATTCGTCAAACCGACGAACTGCGATGATTGCCGAATGACGTCTGTAGAAAATAATGATAAAATTAGTGAGTATAGTAGAGGGAAGAACCAGAATATGATGAAGGTCAAGGCCCAGGGAAGGATAAAGAAAAGTCCCTTATTTTTCTCAGCAAGCTTCAATTATTTTTTCTATCCAATATCTGCTTAATCTCGTCATTCGCCTGCCTTAAAAGAGTTTCCGCATCACCCTTCTTATATATTCCCTTTTCCACAGTTTTTTCAATCACTTCCTCAATATAGACCCATTTAGGATGATTGGGAGGAGTTCGTGAATTCAAAAGTTGTTGGTGAAAGACCACCCGATATGGATTCTCGGAGTAAAATGGATCATCGGGGAGAGCGTTAGTGCTTGGAAACCCAAAACCAACCGCTTTGCACAGACGAATCGTATTTGAAGGATCAATCAGGAATTTGACGAATTTCACAGCCGCGTCAGGATGAGGACATTTATTGCTGATTACAAGGTATTCGCCGCCCGCAAATGAAATCCCCATTTTCCCATCAGGAGAAGGAACCGGCATAACCCCGAATTCCAAGTCGGGTCGATTGCGCTGGATATTTTTCAAAAGCCATCCCCCGGAGAAATTGAAACCCAATGTTCCATCAATGAACTTAATATCGAGATTTTGCTGGTTGTCTATGATTCCGTAATCTGCGAGCTTTAAATACAATTCAAATGCTTCCAGAACGCTTTTTGAGTCGAAAACAGGTGAAAGCGAATTATCCAGGACATCGCCATTGTTAGTCCAAATGAATGGCAGAAACTTCTTATATAGCCGATGTTTTTCATAGCTATTGATACCGAATCCCGCGAGGTCTCCTCCAAGTGCATCTATTCTCTTGCATGCGAGCGCAAAGTCATCCCAGGTATTAAAATTGCTGCCGGCTTCATAACCGGCTTGCCTCAATAATGCTTTATTATAGAAAATTGCTCTTGTGTCCAAAAACCATGGCGCCGCATAGTAAGAGCCATCAAATTCACCCGGTTCCCACATAATCCGTTCCTGAAGCAAAGTATCGAGGTAATCGGTCAAGTCCATCAACGCACCGCGACTGGAGAATTCCGGAACCCAATCGGAGCCGAGTTCCAGGATGTCGGGAGTGTTCCCGCCGGAAAATGCCACCACTATTTTGCTATGTCCTTCTCCCCAGGTCAAATCCGTGACAACGATTTTAACCCTGGGATTGGTGATTTCAAACTCACTTACCAGATCGGTCATGACCTTCTTTGCTTCAGGGTCGGTCCAGAATTGCCAGAATTGCAGAGTAATCTCGCCATCATCATTTCTTGTTTTATTGCCGCAAGATAGATTCATAATGTAAAGCAATGATAACGCCATGATAAGGCACGAATTGACGATCATTTTCATATTTGATGATAGCTATTCACATGGTAGGGGTCAAGCTATAAAAGCAGTGGATGGCGGTTATTCCTCCAGTTTTCTGTTGCGAAAAGAGCTTATTTTTGTTAAACTTATGAGAGAAAAATTATTGGTGCCGTAAGTGGCGGGAGGAAATATGTCTGGTCATTCAAAATGGGCGACTATTAAAAGAAAAAAAGGCAAGTTAGACGCCCAGCGCGGTAAAGTATTTTCACGGCTAAACAAAGAAGTTATGATCGCAGCAAGAAGTGGCGGAGGGGACCCTGATATGAATCCCCGATTGCGCTCTGCCATAGGCGCCGCTAAAGCCGCTAATATGCCCCAGGATAACATCAAGAGAGCAATCCAGAAGGGAACCGGTGAACTGCCCGGAGCAAGCTATGAAGAGGTTTCCTATGAAGGATATGGGCCTGGGGGAGTGGCGATTCTGATAGAAGTTGTGACAGATAATAAGAACCGCACTGTGGCAGAAATTCGAGCCCTACTCACCAAAAATGGTGGCAACTTGGGCGAAACCGGATGCGTGGGATGGATGTTTGACAAGCGGGGCTTCATTAGGATTCCTTCCGCGAAAGTTCCCGAAGACACTCTTATGGAGATTGCGCTCGATGCCGGCGCCGAAGACATCGGCAATTCCGAGGGAGTGTTTGAGGTTTACACTCCGCCGCACGATTTTGAAAAGGTGCGCTCTGCGCTTGAGTCCAAAAGCATCCCTATGGAAAGCGCCGAAATAACAAAGATTGCGCAAAATTATATCAAACTTGAGGGCAAAAAGGCTGAGCAGATGCTCCGTTTAATGAGTCTGCTTGATGAACATGATGATATACAGAATGTTTATGCCAACTTCGACATTGATGACGCCCTCATAGAGCAGTTCAGCCAGTAGCGAAGTGATGAGCATCTCGCGTGAATCCAATCTTGTCATCGGAATTGATCCCGGAACCAATATTACTGGTTATGCGCTGGTCAGGACAGCCGGGGATTGCCCGATTTTGGTTGAAGCCGGCGTTATAAGGCCAGGAAACAAGCCATTACCGGAAAGGCTTAATCTCCTTTTTGAGGAATTGAATTCCATCCTCAATGATTTCAAGCCTTCACGAATGGCTGTCGAGGAACTCTATTCGCATTATAAGCATCCTCAAACATCAATTATTATGGGACACGCGCGTGGGGTAATCCTTATGACGGCAGCGCGGGCGGGTATGGAGGTGTTTTCATATCCGTCAACAGAGATTAAGAAAATCATCACCGGGGATGGTAGAGCTTCAAAGGAAAAAGTGCGCAGAATGATCGGCCATATTTTGAAATTGGAATTGGAATCCAAATATTTTGATGTATCCGATGCTCTGGGAGTTGCAATAACAGACCTCACGCAATCCCGAAATCGCCCGGAACTGCATTCATATCTTTCAACGGCGCAGGTGTCAAGATGATATCAAGGGTCGAGGGCGCCATTGAAAAATTCACGGATAATTCCATTCTAATGAAAATGATGCCGGGCATCTCCTGGGACATTCTTCTCCCATCTGGTGTACTGAACCGCCTGAAATCCTCCAATGTATCTGGTTCGACATTGAGCTTGCATACTTTGGAATATATCGAATCACCATCGGGCGGAGGCAATGCCTATCCATATTTGATTGGATTTACGGATGAAAATGACCGTGAATTCTTCCGGCTTTTTACGACTGTGGATGGAGTAGGTTTCAAGAAGGCGCTTAAGGCGCTTACCAAACCAGTGAAGGAGATCGCGACGGCGATTGAGACTGGAGACATGGAATTGATAAAACAAATGCCGGGTCTGGGAGGTCGGACTGCTGAGAAAGTGATTGCTACTCTCCATGGCAAAGTGACCAAATTCGCCTTGCTTAAAGAAAGCGAGCCTTTGGTTGCCGAAAAGAAAAAGCCGGATGCGAACGCCGTGGAAGGTGATGCTCTAGCAGTTCTACAGCAGTTGGGATACAGCGAGAGGGAAGCGAAGCAGATGATAGAAAAAGCCCTGGTCGATAATCCCAAGATCAAGGCCCTGGAGGAATTGATCAATCTCATATTTAAGAAGGGGCTTTTGGCTTCGGGTTGATATGACCAGAGAGCGGATAGTTACCCCCCAGCCGACTACCCCTGAGGACGAGGCGTTTTCGTGGGCATTGAGGCCTCGTCGGCTATCGGAGTATATTGGCCAGCAGAAACTGGTCGAGAAGCTCTCGCTTTCCATCCAGGCCGCCAATCATCGACAAGAGCCTTTAGAGCATATACTTTTTTACGGTCCAGCAGGACTGGGCAAAACCACACTGGCCCATATTATCGCCAATGAGATGGGCACCCAGTTAATAACAACTACCGGACCAAGTCTAACCAAGCCGGGCGATTTGATGGGTATCTTGACCAACTTAAGAACTGGCGATGTTCTATTTGTCGATGAGATTCATCGAATGAACGCCGCTGTCGAGGAATTCCTCTATCCGGCCATTGAGGATTTCTGTGTCGATTTCCTGGTCGATTCCGGTCCTCACTCTCGGTTAGTCAAATTCAAACTGGAGAGATTCACCTTGATAGGCGCCACTACCAGGGCTGGATTGCTCACCGCACCTCTACGAGATAGATTCGGGATGATGCATCATCTCGATTTCTACCCTAATGAGGACCTCACGGCAATCGTCAAACGCTCGGCGGGATTGCTTCAACTTAAGATTGATAATGATGCCGCGCCAGAGGTCGCCCGCCGAAGCAGAGGCACTCCCAGGATCGCAAATCGCTTATTGAGAAGAGTGAGAGATTTCTGCCAGGTCAAAGCCGATGGTAATGTCACTTCCGAGTTGGCACGGCAGGCCTTGGATTTGGAGGGTGTTGATATTATCGGCTTAGATGATCTCGACCGCAACTATTTGAGAATTATTATACAGCACTATGGTGGCGGTCCCGTAGGTATTGAAGCTCTGGCCGCTACTTTGAATGAGGAAGCTGATACATTGGAAGATGTGGTGGAGCCATATCTTTTGAAAATTGGTTTCCTTCAACGAACTCGCAAGGGCAGGATGGTCTCCAACCTGGGATTTGCTCATCTTGGTTTCAATATGCCGCCTCATCGGCAAAAGGAGCTGTTTTGAGCAAGAAGCTGGCCGTCCATATTTGTTGCGGCCCCTGCGCAGTTTACCCTATCGATGAATGGGCTAAGGAAGGCTACGATGTGACCGGTTTCTGGTATAATCCCAATATTCATCCTTACATTGAATACTCAAAACGATTAGAATCGCTGAAACGTTTCGCTGGTTTGAAGGAATTGGGAATTGCTTATGATGAGAGCTATGACCTCGATTGCTTTCTCAAGAAAGTCGCCTCTTCTCCATCTGAACCCGAGCGATGCTATCATTGTTACCAAATGCGCCTGAGTCGGACTGCGGAGTTTGCTCGTGAAGAAGGTTATGACCTTTTTACTACAACTCTTTCCGTTTCACCGTTCCAAAAGCACGATCTGCTTAAGGAAATAGGCAACAAGGTGGCTGATCAAAATGGCATACGGTTTCTGTATCAGGACTTTCGTTCCGGCTATCGTGAAGGACGGCTTCAGGCCAGGGAAATGGGATTGTATCTTCAAAAATACTGCGGATGCATTTATTCAGAGAGGGATCGCTTTATCACCATCAAAACCAAGGTATCGTTAGGAGAGCACGGTTGAGCTATTATAATTTTCCGAATAACCACCGGAGTAATCTTATCGGTTTTCATCTCAATAATTTTATTTATCATCGACTTTTTCCTCGCCACTGATTTGGAATTAGCTGATTACGACTATCACCTGCCACGAGAACTAATCGCGCAATATCCCTTGGACCAACGTGATCAATCTCGGCTATTGGTCTTGTCGAAGGAAACTGGCGACATTCAGCATAGGCGCTTTGATCAGATTATCGAATTTCTGCGGCCTGGTGATTGTCTCGTGATAAATAATTCCAAAGTATTTCCGGCCCGATTATACGGCAAACGGAAACCATCCGGGGGCCAAGTCGAAATTTTCCTGCTTCGAAAAATTGATGATTTGATCTGGGAAGCCCTTGTCAATCCCGGGAAAAAGCTTGCTCCCGGGACAGAGGTGGAATTTGCTGGCGATTTTGCCTGCAGGGTGCTGGATCGGACTGCAGTAGGTGGGCGCCTGGTTGAATTCCAGACGCACGTAGATATAGATTATCAAATCCAGCGATATGGGCATATTCCCCTTCCTCCCTATATTAACAGGGAAGACGAGCCTCTCGATATGGAAAGGTATCAAACAGTTTATGCCTCGGTTAATGGCGCGGTGGCGGCTCCCACGGCCGGATTTCATTTTAGTCTTCAGTTGCTGACTCAGATTCAAAGTGGAGGGGTAGCGATTGCCGAGATTACTCTCCATCCTTCGCTAGGGACTTTTCGCCCGGTCACTGTCCAGAATCCAGAGGATCACAAAATGGAATCGGAATTCTTTTCAATATCCGAACCATCCGCTCAGAAAATTAATAGCGCCGTCCGCAACGGGGGACGGGTAATTGCCGTCGGAACCACTTCAGTCAGGACCTTGGAAAGAGCGGCTATTGATTCCGAATCAGATCATAAATATGTCATTGCTCCTTCGGAAGGGTTCACCGATATTTATATATACCCTCCCTATAAATTCAAGGTGGTCAAGGCATTGATCACCAACTTTCACCTACCGAAATCAACCCTCTTGTTCCTGGTCTCGGCGATCGCAGGGCGTGAGAATGTTATGAATGCTTACGAAGAGGCCAAGAAAAATAATTATAGGTTTTATAGCTATGGCGATGCTATGTTGATTATTTAACCGCTAAGATGATTGCATCTGCGCTGATTGTCATTTGCAGAAATAATTGAATGGGTCAATATCGCTTAAGGATTCCGGTATCACTTTAGAAGAGCAATTCGCATATTTTGCATCACACGGTGCAGTATATATATATATATTCCTGTTTCTATCATCTGTCATTGAGAACTTATTTCCACCTTTTCCCGGGGATATGTTCACTCTGGTAGGGGCTTATTTTGCAGTTTCAGGAAAGCTCTCATTTGTTATGGCATTTGCGGCCGTAAATTTTGGCGGTCTTGCCGGCGCATCTGTGCTTTATTTTCTTGGGCGAACCAAGGGCCGCCAATTTTTCATATCATCCGTATGGATTGGCGAAATCGCTGACAAACTCTCCAGAATGGAGAAATGGGTTGATAAATATGGAGGGTGGATCATCTTGGGCGGGAGATTCTTTTCAGGTGTGCGTTCCCTTATCTCTGTTGCCGCTGGAATTATCAATATTGACGTGCGCAAATTTGTGGTGCTTACTCTTTTGGGCTTTATCATTTGGAATGGCATCTTGATGGGCGCCGTTTTTCTTATGAGAGATAAAATCGATAATATTGGGACATTCATAAGTATGTATAGCAAAGTAATTTTAATTGCCATCTCCGTGGCGATTACCGCCTACATTCTTAATATTTACTTGAAATATCGGAAGGGAAGAAGTTGAAAATCGCTGTTTTGTTTGGGGGAACGTCCGCAGAGAGGAAGGTCTCCATCGCCTCCGGCATAAAGATAGCCGAGGCGCTTCTGAGGAGGAGCCATCAGGTTATTGCTATCGATACGGCCGGTGGCTTTGTGCAAATCGACCTGAAAGGAAACTACGCAGTCGGAGCCATTCCTCCTGACGAAAAATCGTTAAGCAGTCTCGATGACCGCTATCTTACTACAAGACTTAACGAGCGGGATTTGGCGGACCTTGATGTGGTCTTCATCGGATTGCATGGCGGTCATGGAGAGGATGGCACTATTCAGGCGCTCCTGAATTTGAGCAATGTTACCTATACCGGTTCAGATGTCCTGGCTTCGGCGGCCGCAATGGATAAAGCATTTTCGAAGATGGTTTTCAAGCTTAATGGCATCCCCACGCCGGAATGGCTGCTTTATCGAAGCACTGCGTTGAACGACACAAATGCGGCGAAAAGGGAAATTATCTCGACTGTTGGTTTTCCCTTAGTGATTAAGCCCAATGCGCAGGGATCCACCGTGGGTTTATCTATTGTGAATTCCGAAAATGAAATAGCGCCTGCGCTGAAACTCGCCTTCGAATACGATTCAAGAATTCTTGCCGAAAAATATATTGCCGGCCGGGAATTAACGGTCGCCATTGTAGGCGATTATGACTTGCCGGTAATTGAGATTGTCCCGGAAGGAGGCTTCTATAGCTATGAATGCAAATATACATCGGGGAAATCCAAGTATATATGCCCCGCCGTCCTTCCAACTGACCTTGCCGAAAAATGCAAACAACTGGGCCGAAAAGCTTTCGATGTTCTCGGGTGTCGCGATTATGGGCGCGTGGATTTTAGATTAAGGGGTGGTGAAGAATTATATTGCCTCGAAGTGAATACTCTTCCCGGAATGACCCCAACCTCTTTGGTTCCCAAAGCAATGAAAGCCATTGGAATCGAATTTGATGAACTGATCGAGATCATTGCTAACTTGGCAGTAAGGCGGAAAAGTGAAAAATAAGCTCAAAGCAATTTTATTTGACCTCGGCTCAACTCTTCTCGAATATGAAAATTTCGAATGGGAAGAGATTGCCCGCAAGGGAATGAAGGCCGGGCACCAATTTCTCATAGAAATATTCCCCAATGTGCCGCCGATTGAAATTTGCGCCGGAATCTTCCATCAGTCATATACTATGTTAAGTGCGGAAAGGCAGGAGGATCTCAAGGAAGTTAATTTTGAGGAAATTGTATTCGAGTCATTTAGGAAGATGAATTTGCCGGCCGAGCCAGAGCTGATGCGCAATTTCATATATGCTTTTTACCAGCCTATTTCAGAGGATGTCGCAGAGGTCGATGGCTCTTCAAAAGCCCTTAAGGAGTTGAAATCGCTTGGCCTTAAGCTCGTTATTGTCAGCAATTCTATATTTCCCGCGTATTTGCATCTTATGGAATTGCGGCGCTTTGGCATCCTTCCTCATATAGATGGAATGGTTTTCTCCTGCGAATTGGGAGTTAGAAAACCTCATCCTGATATATATATTTGTGCTTTGGAAATAGCGGGTTGTTCACCCGATGAAGCGATATTTGTCGGCGACAGATTCGAAGAGGACATCAAAGGTCCAGAGGATATTGGCCTGACGGGAATTCTCCGCAAGAAGCCAGGAAGGGAATATCCGGAGGAAATGTCAAACTACGCCAGTTGCGATTCGATCAAGGAACTCAAGAATATGTTGGGTTTGATAGTTGACAATGGAAAGCTAATAACATAGATTTGCAATGTGTTAGATTTGTGAGAATATTCAGGAGAAATGATGGATAAAATTGAATTAATGTTCAAGGAACTTACCGAGGTCCATGGCGTGCCGGGCCACGAAGATGCTGTGGCTGAGATTATGAAAAAATATCTCAAAGATATTGCGGACAATACCAGCTACGACCGCCTCGGCTCATTCATTGCCCAAAAGAAAGGCACAAGTTCTGAACCCAAAGTGATGATCGCGGCCCACATGGATGAGATTGGCTTTATGGTCAAGGAAATCACCGATGATGGCTATATCAAATTTTTGCCGCTCGGAGGATGGTGGGGTCATGTCGCTTTGGCGCAGAGAGTAATTATTAAGACCGTAAGCGGAGATATTCAGGGTGTAATTGGTTCTAAACCTCCTCATCTCTTGAAAGAGGAGGAACGGAAGAAGGTTTTGGATATTGAGGATCTTTATATTGATATCGGGGCTCAGGATAAGTTCGATGTAAAGAAAATACTAAAAATCCGTCCGGGTGATTCCATCGTCCCCGTTTCTGAATTCACTATCTTGGCCAACCCCAAAATGTACCTGGCGAAGGCCTGGGATAATCGTATAGGTTGTGCCGCCGTGATATCTATAATGAGCCATTTCCGAAAGGTCAAGCATCCGAACACGATTTTCGGTGTTGGCACAGTTCAGGAAGAAGTCGGCTTGCGTGGGGCGATGACTGCCGCCAATATGGTGGATCCTGACGTCGGATTTGCAGTGGATGTCTCTATCGCGAAGGATACACCAGGTATGGCCGGTAAGCAACCGGAACGGCTTGGATCGGGACCATCCATCGCGGTATATGATGGCAGTTTAGTCCCGAACAGAAGGCTACGCGATTTGGTGATCGATGTTGCCGAAAGAAACAAGATTCCATATCACCTGACCGCGCTGGAGCGAGGAGGAACCGATGGGGGTCGAATTCAATTGAATCGCATCGGCGTCCCCACCATTTATATGGGTGTCGCAACCCGTTATATCCACGGTCATGCCGGCATCTTAAATCGCGATGATTACGACAATTTAATCAAGCTGTTGACAGCGGTGGTGAAGATTCTGGATAAAAAGACCGTCGATTCGCTGGTCCGCAGATGAAACAAGCAGGCAGGGACAAATGGCACTAACTTTCTTTAACACATTTACGAGGCGCAAAGAAGAGTTCAAACCGATTATTGACGGCGAGGTCCGTATGTACACCTGTGGACCCACGGTTTACGATTTTGCTCATATCGGCAATTTTCGCGCCTATATCTTTGAGGATCTTCTTAGACGCTATCTCATTTATCGTGGCTTCAAAGTTACTCAGGTGATGAATCTCACCGACATTGATGACAAAACTATCAGAGGTTGCAACGCTAAGGGCATCAGTTTGAATGATTATACCGCCATTTACAAGAAGGCGTTTTTCGAAGACCTGGATGCCCTTAAAATCCAGAGCGCTGAGCACTATCCTGAAGCCACAGCACATATCAAGGAAATGGTTGATATGGTTAAGATTCTTCTTGAAAAGGGAATTGCCTATACTATGGGGAGTTCGATCTACTACCGAATTACGGAATTCCCCAACTATGGCAGGCTGTCGGGAATGAATCTCGCAGAGCTCAAAACCGGCGTTCGCATTGATGTCGAGGAATACGAAAAAGAAACCGCAGCCGACTTTGCCCTATGGAAGGGTTGGGATGAAAGTGACGGAAAAGTGTTCTGGGAGACCGAACTTGGAAAAGGACGACCCGGCTGGCATATCGAATGCTCAGCAATGAGTATGAAATATCTGGGTCAGACCTTCGATATTCATACCGGCGGTGTGGATAATATTTTCCCGCACCACGAAAATGAAATTGCCCAATCGGAGGGCGCCACGGGCAAAAGATTTGTCAACTATTGGATGCACAACGCTCATCTGATGGTCGAGGGCCGCAAGATGGCGAAATCATTTAATAATTTTTACACTTTGAAAGACCTGCTCAATAGGGGATTGCATCCTCTGGCGGTTCGTTATGTGCTCTTGTCCACCCATTATCGCCAGCAACTGAACTTTACATTCGATGGTGTCAAAGCCGCCTTGGCCTCTCTTCAGAGGTTGTGGGATTTCCATACTAATATCACTGATGCGCCGCATGGTGACTCCGGAGGCAGAATCTCCAGCCTCGTGAGAGAAGCCAGAGAGAAATTTATTGGCGGGTTGGATGATGACCTCAATGTCTCGCCAGCATTTGCGGCGGTGTTCGATTTGGTGAAAGGCGCAAATATCGTCTTGTCTGAGGTGGGCGGCCTTAGCCCTGCCGAGAAAAGGGAGATCCTCGAAACATGGGACGGCTTTGATTCGGTTTTGGGAGTAATCAAGCCTCCCGAGGAATCACTGATTATTGATGAGGAGATTGAACGGTTGATCCAGGAGCGGATTGACGCCCGCAAAAGAAAAGATTATGCCGAATCCGACCGTATCCGAGATCATTTGTCGGGCAAGGGAATTATTCTTGAGGATACCAAAATCGGCACCAAATGGAAAAGGAAAGTGAAATAAATAAATAGCCAGGTCTGGAAAGTCTTGACATACAGCGCAATTATGGTATATTGAAAAATTATCTTAAGTCGGAACTTTCCATTTATTCGGAGGTAAACCTCAAATGTATGCTGTAATTGAGAGCAGCGGAATGCAATTTAAAGTCCGTGAGGGCGATACTGTCAGAGTGCCCTTGTTCGATATCCCGCCCGGGAATAAAATCAATATCGATAAGGTACTAATGATCTCTGATGATGATAACGTGAAAATAGGCAGACCCTATGTCGAGGGTGCTGTGGTCACCGCTGAAGTTCTCGGCGCCGGCAAGGACAAGAAGGCGATTGTCTTCAAATTCAGAAGACGGGTGAAATACCGGGTCAAAAAAGGGCACAGACAAAATTTCACTGAGCTAAAAATCTCTGGAATCAATCCTGGCAGCTAATCGGAATGACTTCCCTAAACCACAATCGTTGGAAATCCGGCTATTGACGGACAGGATGTGCGGGGTTGCCTAATCGCTTTTTTATACTCTCTATCATTTCGCTCATCTTGGCGATATCTCTTTATTCAAGTCTCCGGGCGCAAGAGAATAATCTAATTATACGATCGGTTGATGTTCAGGGCAACAGTACTGCCGACCGTAATTTGATTATTAATTCCGCGAGGTTGTTAACAGGTGAACCGTTGAACGCCGCTTCGGTGCAGGATGCCATTCGGGCCATCTATGCTCTCGGATTATTCTCGGACGTTTCGATCGATGGCATTGAGGCCGAGGATGGCGTCAATGTCCTCATCAAAGTCATCGAATATCCGAAAGTTGCGGAGATAGAGTTTAAGGGAAATAAAAAAATCAAGGCTAAGGACCTTAAAGAAGCCATTACCGTTTTCGAGGGGCGTATCATTTCTCCCAAAGACATTAAGGAAAATATCTCAAAAATCAAAAAACTTTATGAGGGAAAAGGATATTTACTCGCCGAAATAGAATCCAGCCTCGAGGATGCGGATATTCAAGGCCAGGTTAACATGATTTTTTCCATCAAGGAGAATAGAAAAGTAAAGATCAAGGGAATTACCATCGAGGGGAATAGGATTTTTACCGACAAGAAAATCCGGAGCAAAATGAAGAATAAGCAGGACAGTTTTTGGCGTTCCGGCAATTTTGATCGTGTCAAATATGCCGAAGACCAGGAGCGGATTCTCGAATTCTACAAGAAAAGTGGCTATATCGATGCTTATGTTGTATCTGATTCGATTTACTACAGCGAAGATAAGAATAATATGTTCATCGATATCGCTATCAGCGAGGGAATGCGATACCGATTCGGTAATTATTCTCTGATAGGAAATGAATTCTACACCAATGAGCAGCTCCAAAAGGCGATTGAGTATTTGCCCTATGAGGTGTTTGATCAGGAAAAATATGACAAATCTTTGGCCAACCTTCACGCCATGTATCAGGATGAAGGATACTGGTATGCCAAGATAACCGATGAAACTCAGAACAGCCCCGGCTACACGGTCGATATTCGTTATCGGGTTGTCGAAGGGAATCCGGTCTATGTCCGCATGATAAAAATCGCCGGGAACACCAAGACTCACGAAAAAGTCATTAGAAGGGAGCTTTCTGTTGTCCCCAATACAATTTTCAAACGTTCGATTTTAGGCCGTTCTCTCCGCAATGTTATGGTATTGAATTATTTCGCAAATGCCACTCCGGATTGGGAGATACTCCCGGATGGCGATATCAATCTGGTCATCAAGGTGGAAGAAAAACCTACAGGACAGGCTTCGGTCGGGGCGGGTTATTCGGAGAGAGACAAGCTGGTGGGTACTATTGGTCTGGGTATTCCGAACTTTCGCGGAATGGGTCAGACTGTAACCTTGAACTGGGACTTTGGCTCGAAGAGAAACTCCATCGATCTGGGATTTACTGAGCCGTGGCTTCTCGATACTCCAACTTCGCTGGGAATAAATGTGTATCAGATAATCCGTGATTTCTATGGTGATTTTGATGAGACGCGGCGAGGGTTTTCTCTGAGGGTTGGCAGAAGACTGCACTGGCCCGATAATTATTTTAGCTTTTACACCCGCTACCGGTTTGAGGAAGTCAAATACTCCAATTTCTCCGCCAGTTATGTCGAGGATAATAAAGATAATCCTAATAGCCTCGATAAAGAACAAAGCACATACAATACTTCATCGATTGCTTTTTCCTTGATTAGAGATTCACGGGATCTATCGCAATTTGCCACCCAGGGTTCCATAAATACGATCTCCACAGAGCTTGCCGGTGGGCCCTTCGGCGGAGATTGGAATTATCATAAAGAAATCGTTGAATCTCGATTTTACTTCAAGACCATCTGGAACTTCGTCCTTGTCCTACAAGGTAAAGCCGGGGTCATGGCAGAATATGACGGGGGCTCAAATGTCCCTTATAGCGAAAGGTTTTCCCCGGGCGGAACCGACCCTGATGGGGAGGTGAGGGGTTACGATGATGGTTCTCTTGGTCGCCAGACCACAAGTGGCATCCCGCTTCGAGGTCGGGCTATGGCGGTATATAATCTCGAATATCAAATACCGATTTCCCAACAGCAACTGTACGGCCTTCTGTTTGTTGATGCCGGAAATGCTTTTTATAATATTGAGGATTTCAAGCCATTCAATCTCCAACGATCTTATGGTCTCGGGTTCCGCGTGGTAGTGCCGATGGTGGGTGTCTTGGGATTCGATTTTGCAAAGGCATTGGACCCGCCCGAAAAAGGCAACTGGCGCCCTCATTTCCAGATAGGACGAGGGTTTTAGTCGAAATTCAATTTCATTTTAGTATATGGAGAATATATGCATAGAAAACCGCTGTATCTGATTCTTGGTCTGCTGGCATTTCTGTTCTCGTTGCCCATCAGCGCCTCCGCCCAGGAAGGCAAGATCGGCTATATCGATTCCCAACGTATCTTTGCTGAATCCAAAGAATTCGCTGACGCCCAGGCGAGATTCGATAAGGATGTGGCGGCATGGAATAAGCAGGCGGAGGATTTGCAGGCAGAGATTGATCTGTTGCAGAAGGAATTAGATAGTCAGAGCCTGCTTTTGTCAAAAGCCAAACGCGAAGAAAAGGAAGGCCTTTTGAAAGCCAAGAAAGATGCTTTCCAGGCCTATGTCAATGAAACTTTCGGTCCCGATGGCAAAGCCGAGCGGCGCAATGCCGAATTAGTCCGCCCTATCAGAGATAAAATCATGCGCGTGATAGAAAGAATCGCCATCGAGAATAATTATTCGCTAGTGTTCGATGCTGGTGTGACTTCCATCGCTTATGCCAAAAAGAATCTGGATATGACCGATCGGGTTTTAGAGGAATTGGCCAAAGGGGAATGATGGCTTGCTTTAGCCTACGGCAGATAGCAGATAAAGTTAATGGGAAGATTTTCCCTAAAGACTCCAATCCTGAGATAAAACGGATCTGCAGTATCGATGAGGCCGATTCATCAAGCATCACATTTCTTTCAAACCGCAAATATATCTCATTCCTGAAGACTACTAAGGCTGCTGCAGTTCTTGTGGATCAGTCCCTTGCTGAGCAGGAATTGCAGATTCCTCACATAGTTGTTCAAGATTCCTATTTTGCGTTCCGTGAAATTATGATAATGTATCATGGCGAGCGCCCTATTTATAAGCCGGGCATCTCCTCTACTGCTGTGATTGGTGATGGCTTCCATGCTGGTCAAGGTATTTTCATCGCGGATTTCGTTGTGATCGGTGATAATGTCTCAATCGGCGACCGAACTGCAATTTACTGTCATTCCTATATTGGCAGCAATTCGGTTATCGGTGCCAATTGCCTGATTCATCCGGGTGTCAAAATTATGTTTGAAACATCGGTTGGCAATAATGTTATCCTCCACCCTGGGGCTGTTATCGGGAGCGATGGGTTTGGATTCGCATTGAAAGGTGCCGTGAGATACAAAATCCCCCAAATGGGGAGAGTGATTCTTGAGGATGATGTCGAAATCGGAGCAAATGCTACTATCGACCGGGCCACTATGGGGACAACCCGCATTAAGCGCGGCACCAAGATAGATAACCTGGTTCAGGTAGGCCATAATGTAACTGTTGGTGAAGACTGCGCATTTGCGGCTCAGGTTGGCATAGCGGGCAGCTCCAAGATAGGAGATCGGGTGGTGTTAGCTGGCCAGGTTGGTCTTGCGGGTCATCTTGAAATGGGTGATGATGTTATGGTTGGAGCTCAATCCGGAGTTCCCAATAATGTTCCTCCCCAATCAGTGCTCTTCGGTTGTCCTGCGCGCGACATCAGACTCCAGAAAAGAATAGAGGCGATCCTAGGAAGATTGCCTGACTATATAAACAGATTGAGAGCGCTTGAGAAGAAGTTGCTAAAATAACCAACTTTTCGGCAGAAACTATTTCCCATTCATTACCGTTAATTATTTCATATCGACCTGAATTGAAGTGGAGAAATTAATGTTTTCCAATCCCACAGATGCGCAAATCACGGAGCTTTTGAGTAGATGCAAGCGAATTGCGGTGGTAGGACTTTCGCCCAAAAGCGATAGACCATCGTACCGAGTGGCAAGTTACTTGATTGAAAAAGAATACGAAATCATACCGGTTAACCCGGGCTTTCCAGAAATCCTTGGGGTAAAATCCTATCCCGATCTGAAATCGATTCCCGGCGAAATCGACATTGTCGATGTCTTTCGCAACCCCGATACAGTGATGCCCATAGTCGATGAAGCCATTGAAATTAGGGTGCCCGCCATCTGGTTTCAGGAAGGGGTGATTAATGAATCGGCGGCCCAAAAGGCTATTGATAGCGGCTTGCAGGTCATAATGGATCGGTGTATCCTTAAAGAGCATAACCGTTTGCTGTATTAGCTTCAAAGTGTATTATATTGCCTAGATTCATAAAGGCCGCTACCGGTGTTGCCGAAAATAGTATTGTGCTGTCAAATTGAAAGATGCATCAATAAAAATGCTTGACCTCTCGATATATTCCATCATTAATAATACTCGAATAGAGTATTGCCTAATATGAGATTTGGAAACAGCGACATAAGATTCGGGGCCGGCTCTTTGCCGCCAATGATAAAGTCCCTTCTTATTGCCAATATTGGGATATTTCTCCTTCAGTATATTCTTCCCCCTGTTTTCATAGTTTATTTTGGATTAGTACCAGCTCTAATTCGACATAATTATTTCTTATGGCAGTTCTTCACATATATGTTTTTGCATGGGGGTTTCTTTCATATTGCTTTCAATATGTTGGCCCTGTATTTGTTTGGCAGCGATATTGAGCGTGCCTGGGGTGGTAAGGAATTCCTGAAATATTATTTGATTTGTGGGGTAGGAGCCGGGGTCCTCAATTTTGTTTTCTCAATGAATTCGCAATCTCCAGTCATTGGAGCCTCAGGGGCAATTTATGGAATATTGGTGGCTTATGCTCTGATGTTTCCTGACCGCCTTATCTATATCTATGCTATCTTTCCCATAAAGGCGAAATATCTGGTCATCGGATTTGCCGCCATTGAATTCTTTTCATCTTTTGTGAGCCGGGCTCAGGATGGCGTTGCTCATTTTGCTCATTTAGGGGGAATGCTCATAGGATATATTTATATCAAAAGCGATTGGCGGATATCAAACTATGTCAATAAACTGAAATCCGTCAGGGGAAAATTCTCATCAGGCGTCCAAACGAGAAAGAAACGCAAGGAAGAGGATATATTAGACCGCGTAGATTCCATTCTTGACAAGATCAATAGGGTTGGCTATCATAACCTTACAGATGAAGAGAAACGGATTCTCTCAGAGGCTTCCCAAATCTTATCAGAACGTAAGGAATAACTCAAGGATTTTAGCGAAAAGCCGATGATTTAATATCGAAGGATAATTACAAATCTTAGCTTGCAAGGATATTTCATGCCCAGAAAAATCTTTATTGCTGATGATAGTTCTACTATTAGAGGGGTGGTTGAGTCATTACTCCGTCAAAAGGGTTATGAAGTGTACTCGGCTCCAGATGGGGAATCCGCCATCTCGATGATTGAAAAAACCAGGCCTGATATGATCCTGCTTGATTCTTCTATGCCCGGGCAAAATGGAATCGATATCTGCAGACAGCTTCGCCAGAAGAATGAATTCGCGCAAACCCCCATTATTATTCTCGCCGGTTCCAGCGATGCCGGAATAATCACAGATTTCATTGACGGAGGGGCCACGGATACCATAATTAAGCCCTTCACTCCCCGTGAACTCGGCGAAACGGTGGAGAAATTTATTCTCGATGAAGAGAATATCTCTCGCGCTGATAGTAATGGAGCGCCATTGTCCCGAGAATCATCATTATCACGATCCGGGAGCGATGGTGGGGTTCTGCCCTGGGAGCAGGGCGCCATTGTCGATGGATTGCAGAGGATGAGCCTCAAAGATGATGAAAATGGAGCATCGGAAGAGCTGATTTCCACCAATGAACTGAAAGAGATGCAGACCGATGAAAGCGATGCGCTTGATTTCACGTGGTCTGATCTTTCGCTGGAAAATGGAGGGTCGCTGGATGATGGTGATAAACTCAAGATCAATTTGGATTCCACTGCTGACCCAAAATCCATTTCAGCTCAGGAAGATGATGAAGCAATCTCCCAATTCATAGATGGCAACGGCCTTCCCAATGAATCCGAAGCAGATTCGCCACACGATTTCGAATGGTTTATGGATGAGATGCGCAGGGAGACTTCAAAGACTGGGACCCAACCTGCTCCATCCGGCGCTGACAGCGTTAATTCGGGTAATAGCTTAACCCAGTACCAGTCATCTGATGCTCCAGAGCATGATACGGACAATACAAAATCGGCAAAGAAATTTGATGATTTCCTTTCCGCATTCAGAGAAGATATCAGGGATATTCAGAAACCAGATGATGGTCTGATCCTTGATGCGGGAACCGCTTACTCAGACAATATAAATCAGCAATCCGCTGAGGAAGTAGATGCTGAAAGTGATGAAGTTTCTTCTCCGCCGACAAATAAGGTAATTGCCGGAGGTGCGGATAATGCCATTCCCGATGCTGCGGAACAGGTCGATAGGTTCGAGTCTGAAACAAGCAGTAATTTGCTCGACGAACAGCCCCCAATTCGAGTTCCCGATAGCGATAATGCTTACTCCACTCCGAAAGACTATTCAAATGAATTTATTGTTGCTTTTGCCAACCGTTTTGCGGAAAAAATGGCGGAGGCCATAGCCAAAGAGCTCTCTTCTCACATAAATATTCAGACAATCCAGAATCTTCTGAAAGATAGCTTGGCTCAGATGAACGAGCAAAATCGTTCTTAATCTTCATTTCCACAACTTAACCTCACGACGCGAAACCGTGTTGTTCTTTTTATTTGGAATTTTCCGCCACGAATATTAAATTTGCATAAGACAAGCGTATAAAGCTTTGTAGCGAACGAGCAAGATAATAATATGAGATAAAATACGGAGTTTTTAGATGGAAGTGAGTTTTATTACCGCATTTCTTGCCGGCATAATATCATTCGTGTCGCCCTGTGTCCTCCCCTTGGTGCCGGGGTACTTATCATTTATGTCGGGGGTTTCCATTGATGATATAAAGGGGCAAGGGAAAAAAGGGGTACTAAAAAAAGTAACCCTCAATACCATATTCTTTGTGCTCGGTTTTTCGCTGGTTTTTATCGCTTTTGGCGCCACTGCCACGGCACTTGGCCAATTCCTAGGGCAGAACAAAACCCTGATATCGAGGATTGCGGGAATACTGGTGATTGTCTTTGGTCTTCATTTTATGGGCGTATTTCGGATCAAATGGCTTCTTTATGAAAAGCGATTGGAAGCTCAAACCAAGGGCGCCGGTTATCTAAGTTCATTCCTTATCGGATTTGCCTTTGCATTTGGCTGGACCCCATGCATAGGACCGATACTTGCTGGTATCCTTACCCTTGCCTCCGCTCAAGAATCCGTTTGGCAAGGAGTGTTATTGCTGGCAGTTTATTCAGCTGGTTTGGGTATCCCGTTCTTGATTACTGGTTTGGCTTTTAATTCGTTCTTGTCGGTTTCTAGCAGAATCAAGAGGCATTTCCGGGTCGTAGAAGCTATTGGCGGTGGTCTATTAGTGATTGTTGGTCTGCTTCTTGTGACCAATAGTTTTGGCCTGCTGTCAGGATATATCGCCCAACTGTTCCCCTGGCTGAGCCTTGGCTAATTTCGAAAATTGTGAATAGCCATTGATGGCGTCTTAGGATTTCGCCCCACAGCATTTCTTATATTTTTTTCCTGAACCGCAGGGACATGGGTCATTTCGCCCTATCTTTTCTTCTACCTTGACCGGTTTGGGCCGGGATTGTGGTTTCGCGGCTTCTCCCATTCCGGTGTATCCCATATTCACGGCTGAATCATGCACAGCCACCATCTGTTTCTCTGCAGGTCGTTTATTCGATGTTTCGTCTGCTTGTTGCAGACGGACTTTGAAAACGAATTCAACCACTTCACGATCAATCTGGTTTAGGATTTTTTCGAAGGCGTCGAAGGTTTCCTTCTTATATTCAATCAAAGGGTCTCTCTGCCCATAGGCTCGCAATCCAATGCCGGTTTTTATCTGATCGATTTCATATAAATGATCCTTCCAACGTTCATCGATCACAGAAAGAAAGGCATAGCGCTCCAGCCTTCTCATAATGTCGGCGCCATAAATTTGTTCACGATGGCCATAGATTTGTCCAGCAGCGCCAATTATCAGTTCCTGTAATCGATCCCTGCTAAGCGCCGGAAGTTCCTCTTTCTTGAAATCCAGATTAAGCAAGAAAAGCCGTGATATCTCTTCCTTTAGCCCCACTAAGTTCCATTCCTCGGCATATTCTGCAGAGCAGTACTGATCCAAAATGCGATCTACATTTTCCTCAATCAGCCGCTTTATTTCCGCAGACAAATCTTCGCCTTCCAATGCCTATTCGCGAAGGCTATAAACGACTTCCCTCTGCTGATTCATCACATCATCATATTCCAGAAGATGCTTCCTAATGGAAAAATTCTGTAGCTCTACTCTTTTCTGGGCTCTGCCGATGGCGCTGGTTACCATACTATGCTGGATTACTTCGCCCTCCTGAATACCTAATTTATCCATAATGGTGGAAATTCTGTCGCTCCCGAAAAGACGCATAAGATCGTCTTCCAAAGATAGGAAAAAACGAGATGAACCGGGGTCTCCCTGACGACCGGCACGACCCCGAAGCTGACGGTCGATGCGACGTGATTCGTGACGCTCGGTGCCAATAATATGGAGTCCGCATGGCACGTTTTTCTCGCATTTATCATAATAAGGACAGGAATTAGCCTCCGGTTCTGTTACCATCTTGCAGTTGGGGCTTTTGACTACCGACGAATCCAGTTTAATGTCCGTCCCTCGGCCGGCCATATTGGTGGCGATGGTGACTGCCCCTTTCCTGCCGGCTTTTGCCACAATTTCCGCTTCTTGTTGATGGTATTTCGCATTCAACACTGAATGAGCAACCCCCTTGCGCTTCAGCATCCTCGAAAGCGTTTCCGAGACTTCCACTGAAACTGTTCCCACCAGCACGGGACGGCCTTCATTGTACTTTGCCACGATCTCATCGATTATCGCATTATACTTTTCACGCTTTGTGCGATAGACATAATCATCATAGTCGATCCGCCGCACCGGCTCATTGGTGGGAATGCAGGTCACATCCAATTTATAGATTTTGTAGAATTCCTCCGCTTCTGTTTCGGCGGTTCCCGTCATCCCAGCCAGCTTGTTATACATCCTGAAATAATTTTGCAGGGTGATAGTTGCCAGAGTTTGCGTTTCGCGCTCAATCTCCACGCCTTCCTTCGCCTCTATGGCTTGATGCAATCCGTCGGAGTACCGGCGGCCCGGCATCAGCCGGCCCGTAAATTCATCAACTATAAAGACTTTCCCATCCTGCACCACATATTCCACATCACGTTCATAAAGTGCATAAGCTCTCAGCAATTGGTTTATATTATGGTTTTTTTCTGAGCGCTCGGCGTGTAATTGGTAGAGCTCCTCTTTCTTCTTGATTTTTTCTTGTTCGGAGGTTTGGCTGTCCGCCTCTATCTCCGATAAGCCTTCCGTGATATCGGGGATTACAAAGAGTTGCTGGTCCTTTGGGTCCATCTCGCCAATTCCCCGTTCGGTGAGATTTATGGAATGCTCCTTTTCGTCCATAGCAAAGTAAAGCTGTTCGTCAATCTCATAGATTCGCTTATCGCGCAAATAATCAAGTTCGACCCTGCTGACCAGCTTCTTGGTCCCCTGCTCCTTGTATAATTTCAAGAGACGCTTATTCTTGGGAGCGCCTCTTTGCGCCCCAAGAAGCTTTATACCAGCCTCATATTCCTTATTTTCCTCAAGAAGCTTCTCGGCCTCGGCAATAGATTGATTAACGAGGGCGGCCTGTTTGCGCACCAGCTTATCCACCAGGGGCTTCATTTCTTTGAAGCGATGGGTAGATACTGAGACAGGCCCCGAAATGATCAAAGGCGTTCGGGCTTCATCAATCAAAACACTATCAACTTCATCGACTATCGCAAAATTAAATCCCCTCTGGACACGATCTTCGGGACGCTGGGCCATGTTATCACGCAGATAATCGAATCCGAATTCGCTATTGGTGCCATAAGTGAGATCACATCTGTACATCTCTTTTCTGGAAGGGGGATCCATCTCATTTTGGATACACCCCACCGTCAGTCCCAAAAACTTATAAATCTCACCCATCCATTCCGAATCCCGCTTGGCAAGGTAGTCGTTCACTGTTATGATATGAACGCCCAATCCCTTCAAGGCATTAAGGTAAATGGGAAAAGTTGCCACTAAAGTCTTACCTTCACCGGTAGCCATTTCCGTAATTTTGCCTTCGTGGAGGACTATTCCGCCGATCAATTGCACGTCATAAGGCACCATATCCCAAGTGATTTCAATCCCGCAAACATCCCACGACTTTCCACAAAGTCGCTTGCAGGTCTGCTTGACAACCGCAAACGCTTCCGGCAGGATGTCATCCAAGCTTTCCCCATCCGACAGCCTCTTCCTAAATTCATCTGTTTTGCCTTTGATCTGGTCGTCGGAAAGCGTCTCATACTCATCATAGTATCGATTTATCTCTTCAATGATGGGAAGCACCTTCTTGACATCTCGATCGTGTTTGCTTCCGAATATCTTGGTGATGATGTTCATATTAGTTCAATTAACTCGAATAATGTTCAATATATGACTTTAACCAGACAAAGCCCACGTGCTGGGGCTTTGGTTCCTGCGGCGGCATAGTCGCCATCTGCTATTATACGCCGAAATTCCTCAATAGGCATTTTATTTTTGCCGATTTCCACAAAACTCCCCACCAAAGTGCGCACCATTCCATGGAGGAAGCGATTTGCTTCAATCGTAAATAGCAACTCTGCGCCAATGCGTCGCCATGAGGATCCGATGACATTGCAGGTATTGTTGGTCTTTAACGATTTCTGGATACTAAATGCTGCAAAATCATGTTCTCCTGCGATTTCATCGCAGGCCTTGTTCATCAGATCGGTATCGAGCTCGTAATTGATAGCCCAGACTAAATTACGATTCAAGGCTGTGGGTCCTTGATGAATTCGGTAAGTGTAAATTCGTGACAGTGCATCGCGACGCGAGTCAAATTCGGGCTCGACTTCCTGGATGCTCCTTATCGCGATATCTTCTGGAGTCACAGCATTCAAACTAAGCAGAAAAGCCAATGGCTTGATATCCTTCTTCAAACCAAAATCTGCAACTTGCCCGAAGGCATGGACTCCGGCATCCGTTCTTCCAGCTCCGGAGAGGTTCACGGTTTCGCCTGAGATTTTGCAAATCCCGGTGATGATTTCATTTTGAATAGTTCTGAGCCCCGGCTGAATCTGCCATCCTGAAAATGCTGTTCCGTCATATTCGATTACAATGCGATAATGTGCCAAAATTAATCCCTATAATAAAATTACGATAGATAAGCAAATTGATATAATAAAGATAAATGTAGCGATTTCCAAGACAGAAATACTCCGGGCATAAATAGAGGTCCTTTTCACTCCGGGCCTATAATGTCGTGATATGAGCGCCTCGGTCAGGTCATCGGCTTTCCTGAATACAGAATAGAATAATGGAATAAGCAAGGAAACTAATCTCTTCGGCTTGAATACATTATATCTTGAAAAATCCAACCCCCGCGCCTCTTGGGCAAGTTTGATGGCGATCGCCTCATCGAATATCACCGGAATGAAGCGGAATGCTATGCTGATTACCATCGCCAGATCATCAACCGGGATTTTAATCCATCTCAGAGGACTAATCAGGGAAGAGATTGCCCTTGCAAGATCAAACGGAGTGGTTGTTGCCGTGAGCAAAAATGCCGAGAAAATGAAAATCACAAATCTCAATCCGAAGATGAATCCTCGTTCCAAACCCTCATAGGTTAACCCAATACCCATCACATTTAAGAATACCGTGCCTTTGGTAAATAGCAGATGCAGCAGCACAGTGAGCAGGAATAGCCAGCCCCATATTTTCATCTGCATAATTAACAATCGAATGCTGGTCCGGATCGCTATCATTCCCCATACCAACAATAATATTAAGATGCCATAAGCCTTGAAGGAAGTGACCGCAAGAACCACGATCGTAATTGAAATAATGGATAAAAGTTTTAGCCGAGGATCAAAACGGTGCAGCGCCGAATTCCCAGGCAGATAATTTCCGATTGTAAAAATCATTGATACAATATATTAGAAATGCTTTTTGCTGTCAATAATTCCTGTGACATTAGTCTGCCGGTTGCGCATTAAATTATAATATCAGGACGCATCTTTGCCTCCAGCGGAAGTAATCGATTCGATGATACGGCTGGCATGGGCAGTCCGGTTCAGGCATAACGCTCCGTCCGCTACATCGCCATTCGCCAAGATTCGTATAGCCCCGCGCACCCGTCAATGCCTATCTCCTTCAGGATATTTTTATTGCGTTTTACAACCTATTCGGCTAAATTGCCCTTGAGGAATGTAATTATAATCAGAGGAGGAATTTTGCGCAAACCCCAGTCAATTTTCATTCTTGTTTTCGGGGCGATATTGGTGATGGCCCTGTTTGCTTCTTGTGATAAAGAGGCCGCTGAACGGCGAATTTTTAGCGATCCGGTGATGAAGGCTTCTTTGCTTGAAAAAATGATGGCTGATGAAAGCATGATGGAGGCTATGATTGACCACAGCCTGTCAGATCAGATTCTTTCGGATACAATTCTTGGCAAGATCATGCAAAATGAACAGCTTCGTGCCCGAATCCTTTCAAAGGCCTTTGCGGATTCATTGGCGTTGCAGGATATCATCTTCAGAGTTAATGCAGATAAGAATATCAGGGACCGTATCACAGAGCGAAAATGAGAATAGTTTTTCTTTTTGCCCGGCGCCTGCCGGGTATTTTTTTTCTCTTATCTTCGTTTGAAGCATCGATATTTCCCATCAAATACCACCAAATCGCATTTGTCATGAAGATATCCGAGAAAGATGTTGGCGCCACGGAGAGATAATCCGAATTCCGGAAATTGGGCTAATAATTCATTGGATGGAACAATGGTATCATCGCCAGTATCGGTTATAACATAATCGATGGACATAGAATCAAGTTGATTCCCTATATCAGCCTCGGTCACCATCGATTGGAAATCGAAGGAATTTTGCCAAAGCGGCAGCAAGAGATATATTTTGGCATTGACGGAGTAATAAATGAAAGGCTCATCATAGCTGAACAGCCCGATATTATTGCTTTCCCGGGCCATTGAATTGACCTTCTGCAGAAAATCAAATTCTGGTATCGCTATTACATAGCTCCCATCACTTAACTTCCTTCGATCCACTTCTTTTAAGTTTCTGTAGAATTCTTCCTCTCCGATAATGCCCAATGCCGCGGGAAATTTCTGATATTGTATTCGAAAATTTATGACTAAGGCCATCAACAGATTGATGGTGATGGCGAGAATGATTATGATCTTCGGCCATTTGCCCTTTTCATATATTTGCCCCATTGGTTCGGCAAATAGAAGCGCTACTCCGGGAAGGATTGGCAATAGATAGCGTGCGTCCCGCAAAATTACAAACCACAGCACAAAATATATAAGAGCTGCGATTCCATGAAACCTTAGAATCGGGTTTCTAACCCGGAACACAAATATCGCTGGCAGAATCGAAAGGTAGATTGGCCCCAGTCGAGCCAAATATGAATCTGCATCGAATGTTAGCCTAAAAGGGGATAGCAAGAATTGTATCAGGTTGGCATCTATATATCGCCATTCTCTGAGCAATTCAAATTTGAAACTCAAAGTAGAATCCCAATATCGGTCGGAAAATAGTTGTGTAAAAAACGGATGAACGGGATTGCCGGTCAACAACCAGCTTCGCAAATACCATGGCGAAGCAAATAACGCCGCGACTAAAATCGATAGGGCAAAACTCCTGGAGGATATTGTGTTTCGGTGGAAAACCATCCCTAATAATATTAGGGAAAGGCCGATCATCGGTATCGCCAGTCCATAAGTTTTCATTCCCGCCGCTAGTCCGCCTAACGCCGCCCCCATCAAAAGTGACCTGGAATTGGAGTTGTTTGAAGCGTTTGCCATTAAATGCAGGGAAAGAAATGATGATAATGCGAGCATCTGGTCGTTCTTGGCTTCGGATAATATGGCGGGGAAAAACAATGTCGAGATGAATACTGTGGTTGCCAGGACCGCCCGTCTGGCACCAAAAGACTCCCTGCCAATAATATAAACGGAAAAAACCAAAAGCAACCCAGCTACAAATTGAATCAATTGCCCTCCGCGGATATCGCTCAGCAGGGTCATAAATGCGGAGAGCATCTCGGCGGAAAATGGGGTGGCACCATAAAAGAATGTAGGGTTGAAAACCAGTGAGTTAGAATCCAAGCATTGCTTGAGGATGGCAAAATGATAATTCATAACGTCAAGGTTTGCGGGCGGCGCCAATGCTCCAATGAAACTGATTAGCAAATAGACGAATATTATCATTGCGATGATGTTGATTCCAGTTTCAGATGAGAAGATGCTTTTGCTGAAATTCATCTTGGCAAATTCGAGAATTGTCCCAAAGCATTTTCGCCCCGTGAATGAGATTATTATCAATGTAATCAGCCATAGGACTGCCGTGGTTGTGTTCAAACAATTCAGCAGGCCGGCGATCATGAAAATATATCCTGTTATTCCGGCCATCAACGTCCAGGCGCCAAAGATAACAATGCTTTGATGATCTTTCTTAATGATGAGCGAAAGTATTGCCACCCCGCTGAAGATAAAGAGGACTGTAACCAGAAAAGTGATGAGGATGAACATAGCTAATGAAATATATCTTCTAATACTTTCAAAGCTGTCTTATATCGCTCACCGGCGAACCCAAAGAGATAGAGAATGTTTATCAGAAGCAGCCATGTCAATGAGATCATCATCGCTCGTCTTTCCGGACCTGATGCTCCGGATGTTGAGACATTTTTTTCATTCGCGTCATTTAATCCATCAAATATCGCTTTGACTATCATATAGTCATAAAAGACGGCGGGCAACTTGTTGATTTTCAAGACCAAGTTCTTGATGATTCGAGCAAAGATTGGATTGAGAAGGCATATTGATAAATATCTATAAGTGTTGCTTGAATATAATCTATAAACAGGGATGTCTTGGGCTAAATCCGGATGTTTCTTAACAAACAACGGTAGGCCGTGCAATCCGAATTGGTACCGCTTGCCGAATATTTCGGCAAGGGATGATTCCTCAATGTGGGTCGCCAGCGCCGAGGGTAAATAGCAAATCGCTGTTCCATTTTTGTGAATTCTGCAGCCTAAATCCAAATCCTCACCTCCATAGGAAGAGAATTCAGTATCAAAACCATTTAATTTATCAAACAGGGATTGGGGAATGGAAAAATTCATAGAAATGAAATATCTGAATGGGAGTGTGCCAGCCTCACCGACTTTCGCCCCTCCGCGGCTCTCAAAATAGCGGTTCACCCCAGAATCTCCTCGATACAAAGTCCTGCCAACCGCAGCGGCGAATTCTGAACGATGGAAATTAATATGCCCTTGCACGAATCTCTCAGATAAAATTAAATCGCCATCGATAAAAATCAATACCTTTCCTGAGGCTTTATCGGCGCCAAGATTTCTTGCGGCGGCCCGACCGATATTCTGGCCGCAATGGATTATGACGAGATCTTCTTTTTGGGGAAGGGAATCAAGTAATACCTGGGTGTCATCGGTGGAGCAATCATTGACAATGATCGTTTCGAATTTTGATGAGCTTTGTTGCGCGGCTATTGTAGGGATAAGCTCCCTAAGATGATTTGCTTGATTACGGGTAATGACTACCAGTGAAGCCTCCATCTTATCCCTCTCTCAATTCCGAGTAAATCCGAATATACTTCTCGGCTTCATTTATCCAAGTAAATTCACTGGAAAATTCAACCGCATTTGCTTGACATCTCTGGTATAGCGTTTTATCTGAAGCCAAATTGTTAATGGCGGAAATAGTATTTTCCTTTGTAGGCGATATAACCAATCCCAATTCATAGTCGCCGACAAAATGGCGCAACTCCGGAATATCACTCACTATCACCGGAAGGCCGGCCGACAAATATGCAAAAAACTTATTAGGTAAAGCGAGACGGTTGTTTTCCGCCTCGGGTTCCATCAATAATATTCCGATATCAGCGGAGGCGTAATAATCACCCAACTCATCGTATTCGACCTGCCCCACAAAGATGACTTTCCGCTCCAACTTTAGCATTTTCCATTTTTCCTTAAGTTTATCTTCCATAGGTCCGCTACCGATAATTACCAGTTCGGTTGATTCGATTTCCGAGAATGCCTCCAAGAGGATCTCCAAGCCTTGTCCTTTCCTGAGAATTCCAGTATATAGCGCAATTAGCTTCTGGTCTTGGATATCATATCTCTTTCGTAATAAGCCATTTTTCTTTGAATTACAATTTTCGGCACAGGAATAAATTACGTCTGGCCTTTGGATTCCATAACGGGATCTTAGCTTGTCGGCGATCGAATTATTTATGGTGATAGTTCTATCAGCGATGAAAATAAGCAGCCATTCCCAAATTATCCACGCCATCTTGGTGAAGGGCCTGCCCAGCAAAGCTTCCAAACCGACATAGTATTCATGTGCCTCATAGACAACAGACCCTCGATTCCAGATCGAGGCGATTACCGCCGGCGCAAGGGCATCGAGGTCAAATGCATGGTAAATCTCGGCTTTGATGGCGGCCCCTCTCATTGCCGCGCGGAGCATAAATTTGATGAATCTGCCCTTGGATGTTGGCCAGCCGCCAGAAGCAAGGCGGATTACCCTCACACCATCAATTTCCAACTCATCATCTACACCTGACTGTGATTCCGCTATGACCACAACATCGAAACCCGACGAGGACAAATAGCGGCATGTTCTCCGAACCCGTCCATCACTGACATAGGGATTCAGAACAAACATGCAAATTCGAACCTTATCTTGCATAGGTATAGAATCAGAAGGTTGTCAACTCTCAGCTATTGAAAAGCTTTTCATAATATCCCCAATCTTTGGCCCTCTGCGTCAATTCATTCGCCAATAGTTCGGCCGTAACTACTCGCACTTTGTGCTGTGCCAGTAATTCCAGAACGATCTGATAAACCCTGAACCATTCAGGATAATCAATGCTGTAAGCAGTCCTCAGATGCCACAAAACACAGATCGTGCCCTGAATTGAAATGGTTTCGGAGATCATATCCTCGATCATCCCCCTGATATTCTCATACTCCCAATTTTCGAATAATGGCCCGTCCATTACAGCAAATGGAATCTCGATTAATGGCAAAACCCTATTTCCATTGGTATCGAATGTGAAAAATGGCAAACCAGTCCCACACCTATAGCCAATTGCCGATGAATATCCCATCGTGGAATCGTAAACGAAACCGGCGTTATTTAATCGAGAGAACCCATCTTTGACATTCAGTCGAAGATAATGTCCGCGATATCCGCCGATCTTGAAACCGACCTTCTCCTCAAAGCTCCGTTTTTCGACCTTAACATCATCCTCGCCAGATAGGGCATTGTACGAACCGTGCAATCCCACTTCGAATCCGTCCTCGATAAGCTGTCGGATGACCTTCTTGAAATTTTCCTTCGCGAGATTATATTTTGGATCTAATTCGGTTCTCTTGAACGGATTCGTGAAGTAAAATACGCTTTTGAAGCCGTGTTGATTTTCCGCATCAGCATATAGATCAAAATTCCAGAATGGATTTGGCCTCCCCTTAATCCGGCTTACCACAGAATCTCGCAGTCCTTTCAGACGGGAGGCAAGAGGATTTTCGCTTACAAATAATAGCTTGATGGAACCTTTAATCGATCTCATAGGCTGATCCACATCGTGGCTCAAGATAGCAGTCGGATAGCGGCGATCATCTGATTTGATTCCCGCATCGCCAAAAGCGTCCTTCAGGACCTCCAAATAATGGTCGATAATCGGTGTCCGGATATTGCCGCCCTTATAAAGGATCGAATCCTTATGAGGAAACCTGCCGTGGTGGTCCATGCTTTGAGCATAGAATTCTTCAGAACGAGAAAGCAGAAAGAATATTGCGCCGATAATATCAAAATCAAAGATGACCTTATTGTTTTCCTTATGATAAAGACTGCTCCTTGCTCCCGATTCCGAACTCAGCACCAGGTTGTCATCAACATGATTCCAATGAGGGGCGACTTTACCTTTTATCAAGGCCAAATCCAATGGGATGAAGATGAGTGAATTATCCACAGTCTCATATATTTCGCTGTAAAGGGCCTTTGGTTGACCTGTTCCAAACTCAAAGCGAATTCCGAGATGCAAACCTACGAAAGCAAAGGCGTAAATGCCTTTAATTATGTCCTCTTTATTCATCTTTATACGGACTGTCACAGTCTGCAATCTTAACCTCTCAGAACTTTCTGTATGAAACGGAATGACCGCCCTTTAATACCGAATGCATAATCCTGTGATATATATGCCGCTCGTCTGCCTCCAAATGACTCCTTGTAGCGCCCGATGCCTTGGATATTGATGCCCATAAAATCGAATTCCTGGAATCCTTCGCTGGAGAGTTTCACAAGAATCCAATCTGTGAGCTTCGGCCCCACACCATCCTTATAATAAGCTGGGTCAGTAGCAGATAGCCAGCTGTAGGCTGTTCCTTTATATTGCAGAATTGCCATTGCCGCAACCGGCATCTTTTCCTTAAACGCTAAGAACATGCGCAACCAATTATTTCCATTTATGTCGCTCAGGGCTGCGCAGAACGATCCCCGGGTTAATTTAATTTTCGCTTCCGCCCGGGAAAAAGTCTTTCTCATCAGCGTATAAAGACATTCGGGATCATAACTCTCGATGACCTTAATATTTGCCCGATTCGCCTTGTTGATTTTATTGCGGACATCAGGTTTATAGCCGCGGCTGCTCGCCATTCCATCCTGCAAATCAATGATGCTTGTATGGCGCAGAGCAATCTTCGGTCGCATTGAGCCAATCCGTTCCAATGATATTGAGCCCGGCCAATTTATTATGACTAATCTATCGCAAATTTTAGTCAGATATTTCAAGATGGATTCTCCGATAATGATTTCCCCAATACGCTCAAGAATATCATGGTCGGCAATAATGCCGTTATGAGGAGTAAACATGGGGGGCTCCAAAATCCTTATACCGAACCGTCGTGAAAGAGCGCCAGCCAGGCCCGCAACCATCTTTTCTCCAATCGCACAGACAATAATGACCGGCATGGCATCGTTGAGCCCCGCCATGGTCTTTACCCACGCCGAAAGGCTAAAAAGGTTTTGCGGGTGATGTTGTTTTACAAAATCATCCCAGCGACAGTAGTCATCACTTTTCAAAATCTGGACATCAAGCATTGGATTGGCCATTGAGTCATTTTCTGGCAGTAAGAAGTATGAATTCTGGGCGAGGCAGTACCCAATTGGCGATGATATCGAAAAGTCTCCATAGATGATAATGCATCGGTTTAAGCAGGATATTTATATGTGCGATGTCCAAACCAATATTGCAGAATCGGATTTGGGAGTTCACTTTCAATCCGCTCTCATCAAGTAATCCATGCAATTTCTCGCCATCAAAACTATGCAGGTGGGCAAACGACGGCGTTAATTTGTTGCAGTGGATACATTGATGATAAATTATTTTCTCATTAAATGGGGTCACGACTACAGCAATGCCCCCGGAGCGCAGTACTCGCATCGCTTCCTTAAGCATCTGCTGAGGAACTTCACAATGTTCGAGAATCGAAGACATAATCACGGCATCGAAACTGCCATCCTTCCAAGGCAAAATAAATCCATCAGCCAGCACAGGAAAGATGCCCTTCTCGTGGTTAATCAGCGACAAATTAATTGATGACAAATCGATTGCGAATGAATTAAATCCATCGCCAGCCAGTCTGGAGGCTAGCTTGCCGGAACCGCTGCCTATGTCAAGGATATATGCTTCTTTTTTCAGGGGCCTCAGAGAATATGAAATCGCTTCCCTGCGACGTCTTTCAACTTCCTGTCTCCCTTTGCTGTTATTCAGGCGATAATCAAAATAATCGCCATCCTTAAGATAATGCTCGATATAGTTGCGCAAGCTATTACCTGATGAGTACGAATTTCCCGGTAGTGGAATAATCCTTGCTGGCGGTGATTATGTGATAGATATACACTCCGCCGGCGCAAGTTTCCCCAGAGCTGTTTTGGAAGTCCCACGAAGTTAGGCCATTGTCATTTGTAGCATCGATCTCCTGGATTTTTTCTCCGGCGATGTTGAAAATCCTGATTTTTGCGCCGAATGGCACCCGTGAAAAATAAACCTTCTGAGCAAACTTCGGACCCGCTGGATTGGGATAAGTTCTGATTTCGGTGAGTTCAAGACTTGGCGATTCGAGACCCGTATCGAATCTCGAAATCCCACCCATCGTTCCGATCCAAAGAATGCCGGCTGATTTAACCAGGAACAAAGACAATATATCATTATTTACCAGTTGGCTATTAGTAGTTGTATATGAGGTCCAGCTGGTGTTGTCAGGGGATAATCTGAGCAAGCCATTAGGAGTCGCCAGCCATTTGTTTCCCAACCCATCAATTTCTATGTTTCTAACAGCTGGTCCAAAACCGAATGGCAAGGGCAAGCTATCAAGATAGTCAAATTGAGGATCATAGTAATTCAATCCGCCATCGGAACAAATCCAAATATATCCGTTGTTGTCAAAATCCGCGTCGAATGATGCATTCGAAATCAAATCGGAACTCTTGTCGAAATGATGCCAGACATCATCTGCGGTATTCACAAGATCAGTTCCATAGTCGAGCATGTCAAAGCCTTCGAGAGTAGGGAACAGCGCCTGGTGGCCCTTTAATATGATTCGGGAAAACCAATTGGACTGCAAACCATTCTCTGAAAGTTGGATCTCCTGCCAAGTGGAATCGCTTTTTAGGATAAAAATGCCATGCGGGAGGTTTGCCTTAAAACTTCCCATCCAAATATTGCGATCAGCATCAACTCCGATGGCTGAAATGACAACATACCCTCCGCCGACACCATATAGCGGACTGTTGTCATGATTATAATTAAACCATGTCGAATCGGTTTGATCATAAACGCTGATGCCGTTGCCCCAGTATCCAAACCAGGCACGTCCAGAACTATCGATCGCAGTTGAATAAAATACATCAGAGATTAGTCCGGAATTGGCGTCAGTATAGTTTTCCCAGGTTGTACCATCGAAATGATTGATTGCCAAACCTGGTTGGTCCGCAACACCATATGAGATTCCCCATACTTCATTTTCGGTGGCGACTATATCGCCATAGTCTTGGCCCCGGGGTCCGGGGAGGTAAAAGCTTTCCCAGAGTCCATTATATCTGGCAAATCCCCCATCGGAAAACGCCGCAAACAATCCTGCTTCCGGAACATGGGCGATATCGTCCACCTCGCCCCCGGGGTAACCGGCCATGTTATATGGTTGCCAGGTCCCGCCGGCGGTGTAATAGGGTCCCAGATTAGTAGCAGCGAAAAGAGTATCTGCGGAAAGGCGCAGACTGTTTATCTCCTGCTCCGGTAAGCCAGAGAGATTCCAGGTTCCGGGATACGATGATTCATTATAAAAATAAACTCCGTATGCCGTACCTGCATAAACGTGTCCATCGAAATAGGCGATAGATCTTATGTCCAAATTTCCTAATCCCGCCGGGTTCCCGGAGTCGAATACTGTCCAGATGGCCCCATCGGGCAGAAAGGGCGAATTCTTATCGGCATAGCCGATGCCATTCTTTGTTCCAAACCAGATCCGATTATCATCGATAAAAACCACTTTGACATCAGGCCTGACCAAAGAGCCCATATGTTCAATGTTCTCCTTAATTTCGCCGCCATTGTTGTAGATCGAGAACTTGGATATCCCTTCCTGCCTTGCTATCCACAACCATTCGTTGTCGGCGCTTAGATCATATATTATCAACGGTTCATCGATGACGTTTCTGCGTTTGAAGATAAAATAATAAGTGAGATAATTCCCATCAGAATCGAATTTGCTCAAGGTGCCATTGACGGCACCAAACCATAAATTCCCGGCGCTGTCGGCCTCAACTGTATTCAGCTCCAATCCTCTTAGACCTTCAATGTTAGTGAGTTTTTTGGCCAGGGTGCCGTCTCGATAAAAGGCAAAGGCGCCTCCGGGAGCCGCGCCCCAGATAAGACTGCCATCGTATATGAATTCGGACGATGAATTCATATCAGTGAAGCTGGTCCAATTGCCATCAGTTTGTGCAGCCAGCGGAATTTCCCACATCAGGCACAAAATAAGAGGCAAACCGAAAATACAGTAACGAAACATCAAGGCGAAATTCAAAACATCCTCCTTTTGCTGTGGATGGTCTGGAATAAAATTAGCATGATTGCGGTCAGCGCTATCATTGAAGATGCCCGGGCCAAATAATCCCCGTGCCTGGTGTAATAGGTTTTGTATTTGTTCAGAGCAACCTTGCCGATAACAGTTTTTTGTTCGTTTAGCTTGGTCATATTGTAAGGACGTCCATAGACATCATAAAATAGGGAAATGCCGGTATTGGCGCATCTTGCAATCCCAACCCGATTTTCTACTGCCCGGAGGGCGCCGGCATAAAGATGTTGGTAAGGGCCCGACGTTACTCCAAACCACATATCATTGGTAATTGTAATCATAAAGTCGGCGCCGCTCGCCAGGTATGATCGCACCATATCCGGGAAAACCAACTCGAAACATATTAACACTCCGAAGTGTTTGTCGTCAAGGTCAAAGAGCACTAAGCTGTCACCCGCGGAGAAATCAGCCTGCCCCAGTTGAATATCGCGCAAGCTTTTTAGTCTGCCGGAAAAAGGAATCCGTTCAGAGAATGGCACCAATTTCATCTTGCGATAGATTTCGGGCTCTTCCTTTTGGGGCTGGTAGTAAAGTGCCGCATTGTAATAGATGTATTCTTTGGGAGCTATTTCTGTATAATCGGGGGCTCCAGTCAATATCGGTATGCCACATTTCCGGACTTTAAGCTTCATCAATGGGCCGTATCCCCGATGTTGCCGCAGATAACACGGGGCCGCTGTTTCTGGCCAGACAATCAATTCTGTACTGCTATTGCGAAGGGAATCGGACATGCTGAAATAAGCATCGAATGATTCATTAAGTTCCCCGGCAGCCCACTTTGTTTCTCGACCGATATTACCCTGCAAAAGCGCCAGTCTGATATCGCCCTCCCCCATCTCAGAGGGGATGACCGTTTTGCCCTGGATATATGGCGCCACCGTCAAAGCTATTATAATTCCGGATAGATAAAATGTTCGCTTACGTGATGAGGAATTCAACAAGATTGAATAAAATATCATATTGATAATCATAGCCCATAATGATATTCCCCAAACGCCGGTATATTCCGCATATTGGATGAATTCTGGGTATGCCGCGAAGCAGTTGCCCAACGGATTCCATGGAAACGCCGCTTGACTCAATGTCCGAATATACTCCAGGGCCAGCCAGATGAATGGAGCGAGAACCAAAGCCAAAAGATGGTTTATTTGTCTAAGCCGCGTGAATATCCAGCAAAAAAAGGCCGGGATGAGTGCCAGAATTGGAGGGACCGGAAGCATCCCAAAGAATGTGGCCCATGCGATCCAATAGAGAAGCGTATAATAAAACACCAGCCCGAAGATATATCCGATCCAAAATGCTTTCCGGGGTGGTAAATCCCTAATTGCATATAGCAGCAACGCGACAAAAATCAAGGCCCCTGGCCAGATATTGAATGGTTGATAGGCGGCCACCCCCAGCAATGCCGCAAAGTAGGTGACAAGATAGAGATGCCTGTTATTCGGCATAGATGAAATGATTGGCGCTATTGATGAGACTTATTTTCAACTGAGAGGCCTTGTAGGATGACATCCCTACGAGCGCTTGTGATTTCGCCAGCTACAATTGGTTCAAATCCGGCCGTTCTGATTTGCTCAATCGCCTCGGCGCACTTATTCTTATCGATTATAACCACCAAACCTGCGCCCATATTGAATACCCGATACATCTCTTCATCTTCGATCGCTCCGGCTCGGCGAATGATTTCAAAAATAGGGGGGACCGGAATTTGGGAAATATCAACTAGGGCACAGCAGTCTTCAGGCAATATCCTGATGATGTTATCGTGAAGGCCCCCTCCCGTTATGTGAGCGATTCCCTTCGCCCATATTCCCAATCTCCGCAATGGCTCCAAATAACAAGGGTGAGGTTTCAACAGTTCATCTCCGAGGGAATGCTCCAATGGGGGCAATATGAATGAGGTTTCAAATCCGGCGGTTTCGAACAGGGCCTTTCTTGCCAGTGTATAGCCATTGGTGTGCAAGCCATTCGATGGTAGAATTAAAATTTTATCGCCGGCAATTATGCCGTGGCCATCGATAATATTATCCAAGTCAACCACACCGACAATAAAGCCCGCAATATCGAAATCGCCGGGGGAATATAAATCGGGCATCTCGGCAGTTTCACCTCCAACCAGCGGGCAACCGACCTCTCCCAGGGCCTCTGTCATTCCAGCGATAACCTCAAGGACTGTTTCTGGTTTCAAATGTGATGACGCAAAATAATCCATGAAAAATAAGGGCCTCGCCCCACAGCAGGCGATGTCATTGACACAATGATTTACGATGTCTTTGCCCAAGTTTCGGAAATGGCCTGTCATTTGGGCTACCAGTAGCTTGGTCCCAACGCCATCAGTGGAGGAAACCAAAACCGGTTTCTTGATCTCAAGCTTTGAAATATCGAAGAATCCTCCGAAACTCCCCAGCCCCCTCACGACTCTGCTGTTAAACGTATTCTTGGCAAGCCGTGCAATCGCTTTGGCGACAGCGTTTCCGGCCTCGATATCTACTCCAGCTTCTCGATAATCCAAATTCTTACAGCCTAAAGAAGTCTATGTCCATTAATACTCAATTCGAACCGCATTCCCAAAAACTCAGCGGCCCTTCGGCACACGACCATTCGAGATAGGAAGATCTCAAAATACTCCATCGGCGATGAGATTTTGGTATCAATCTTTATCTCAAGACTTATCGTCTTCTTTTCGTCATCAACGCGCAGAAAAGAACTCTTGGCCGCATAGTTGACCCGGTCGTGAATATCGAATTTTACCGAATCAGGATTGCGCACTCGTGACGAATGCACATCAGATTTATCGGCGAGGATTAAAGCCGCGCAGATGTCGCTGATTGGAAAACCATCTTTCTCATCATGATTCCCAATAGCCCCAATTATATCCAGAATATCATCATACGGCATTCCCAAATCCATCAATATATTTTGCGCCATCAATGCCGCCGTCTGAGCATGATAATAGCGATTGACGACGTTGCCCATATCATGCATCACACCCGCTATAGCCGCCAGCTGGGAGCGCTTCTCATCTCTTCCAAGCCGTCTCATTATATTGTATGCGATATTAGAAACGAGACTGGTATGACGAAGCCCATGCTCGGTGTATCCCAATATGCCCAGAATCTTGTCTGATTTTTCAATGGTGGCTATTACCAGAGGATGCTTTTTTACATCCTCGGAAGTAATTATGATTTCTTCCCGTTGTTCCAAATTCCTAATTTTTACCTCTTCCATAATAAATTAAATATATTCCCTCCTTCGCAAATTCACAATATTATAATCGGCAAATTGGAGAAGTTTCGTGATTTGCCTTCTAGTCCAAATCCGCCCATTTTAATCGAGGCAACCTATCACTTCGAGCATTTCCTGATGGATTAAGCCATTTGAAGCCACAATATCCCCATCATCGAGATTGAGTCCTCCGCCCTGAAAATCGGACACGCGTCCGCCAGCTTCCACCACCAGCAACATTCCGGCGGCAATATCCCATGGCTTGAGCTTCATTTCCCAAAAACCATCCAATCTGCCGCAAGCCACATACGCCAGGTCCAATGCGGCTGATCCGGCACGGCGGATCCCCTGAGCCTTTTTGGCAAACTCACCGAAGTGTCCCAGATTGTTCCGGCAATTTTCCCGGATGTCATAAGGGAAGCCGGTCGCAAGAAGCCCATTCATCAACCGGCTTTCCTCGGAGACCTTAAGCTTATGATTATTGAGATATGCCCCATTTCCCAGTCGTGCAGTGAAAAGTTCATCCAATACTGGATTATAAATTACGCCCATTATAATTTTCGCCTGAAATTGCAGCGCAATCGATATGCAATAAACTGGAAATCTATGAGCATAGTTCGTGGTGCCATCAAGGGGATCGATAAGCCACTTGAAATCCGAAACCGCCGCTTTTCCAGATCCTTCTTCAGCGACGATTTCATGATCCGGGAATTCCTTGGTCAAGGCCTCGATCACAAGACGTTCGGAAGCCATATCGGCATCGGTAACAAGATCCACTTCGCCCTTAAAACGGATCTGTCTATCTTGATTTTGCATGGCCATTAGCAATTCGCCCGCTTTCCTGGCAACAGAAATCGCGGCCGCCTCAAATAAGCTTGCTTCAGGCAGTTTTATCAATCCCTTCCCCGACAAATATTTTTTCCTCATCCTTATATTGAAGCTGGTATAAACGATAATAAATGCCTTTCAGCTCCAGCAATTCATTGTGCGTACCCACTTCCCGAATACTGCCATGATGCATCACAATTATACGATCGGCATCTCTTATAGTAGATAATCTGTGCGCTATTATTAAGGACGTGCGGTCTGCCGAAATTTTCCTCAAGGCATCCTGTATCAATTGTTCAGTCTCAGTATCGACTGAGGAGGTGGCTTCATCAAGCACCAGGACCGAGGGCTTGAATGTTAATGCTCTGGCAAACGAGAGCAACTGCCGTTGACCTTCCGATAAATTCGACCCCCCTTCCTGCAACCGGGAATAGTACTTTCCATCCATTTTCTCAATAAACTTATCGGCATTCACAAATTGCGAAGCGGTTATGACCTCTTCCAGGTCAAAATCCTCTCCCAACCTTATGTTGTCAGACACATTGCCGCTGAAAATAAAAACTTCCTGAAGAACCAAACCCATCTGACGGCGAAGAGACTTAATGTCCAATTTCCGAATATCATGGCCATCAATATAAATCATCCCTTTTTGAAATTCATAAAATCTGAAAAGTAGATTCATTATTGATGTCTTTCCAGAACCAGTCGCCCCCACGAAAGCCACTTTCTCACCGGGTTCTATGCGGAAACTTATATCCTTGAGAATATAATTCTCTTTATCATACGCAAACCAGACATTCTTGAATTCGATCTCGCCCCTTAATCTATCAAGGGTAATCGCATCCGATGGGCTCTCAAATTCCGGTCGGTGATCCAAAAGCTTGAAGATCCTTTCGGAAGACGCCATTGCTGATTGCAGAATATTGTATTTTTCGGAAAGATCCCGGATGGGAGAAAAAAACATCTCCGCATATTGTATAAAAGCCACCAGAACGCCGAATGAAAGTGCGCCCGCCAGAACCTTGCTTCCTCCATAATATATGATCAACGCCAAGCTGATTGCCCCGATCAGCTCCACCGTCGGGAAAAACACTGCATGATAGAATACGGATTTGATGTGTGCCTCCCGAAGCTGGGCATTGATCTCATTATATTTGTTATGAACTTGATGCTCGCGCGTGAAAAGCTGAACCACTTTCATCCCGCTGATATGCTCCTGCATAAAGGCATTGATTCGAGCCAGGCGAAGTCGGACCGTCCGATAGGTCTCGCGGACCCTCTTGCGGAATACCGCGGTCGCGATTGCAATTAGAGGCAGCGAAATGAAAGTCACTAACGCCAGCTTCCAATTGATTGAAAGCAACATGACG
>PFXJ01000025.1:0-279 GCA_002791595.1 candidate division Zixibacteria bacterium CG_4_9_14_3_um_filter_46_8 | reverse complement strand
CAATAAAAACAATTATTCTGCTGCGACACAGAAACGAAAACGAAATGAGGGAGACGATACGATTCATCGACAACATGAACCTCAAACGAAAACCGCAGCAATGATGCGCCGACGCATACCTGAAGGGAATGATCGCAGTGATGATTCGATGGAGGATGACAGTGTGACATCCCGTTTCTCCCTTCCGGACTACAGTAGTGACGGAGAATCAATTTCCAACCTCAACAACAAAAACAATACCCAAGGAGGAGTAGGAGTAGCAGTGGACATTGAACGAGT
>PFXJ01000104.1 GCA_002791595.1 candidate division Zixibacteria bacterium CG_4_9_14_3_um_filter_46_8 | reverse complement strand
CGATTTTTTCGCTGCTCAGAATAGTTATCTGAGGATTTATAAAACTAAAGGTGCGCTCTGGCTTGTTCGGCCACGGACGCAAATGCCTGCGGATCGCGCACGGCGAGGTCGGCCAGGATCTTGCGGTTCATCTCGATGCCGGCCTGGTTGAGGCCGTGAATCAACTGGCTGTAGGAAAGACCGTTGAGCCGGGCGGCGGCATTGATGCGGGCGATCCACAGGCGGCGGAAATCCCGCTTGCGATTGCGCCGGTCCCGGTAGGCGTAGACCTGAGCCCGCTTGAGGGCTTCCTGGGCCGTGCGGAACAGGCGACTGCGGGCGCCCCAATAACCTCTGGTACTCTTGAGGACCTTCTTCTTGCGCTTTTTGGCGGCGACGCCGGTTTTTACCTTTGGCATGGATGTTTCTCCCTAAAATCGACTTTCGGTCTGTGGTTGAGCAACGGCAAAGCCGCTGGCCGTGCTCACTTCATGCCCAGCGCGCGCTTGACATTGTCCATATTGGCCGGGGCGATCGGCTCGCTCCTGCGATACCGGCGCTTGCGCTTGGTCGAGCGGTTGCCCAGCAGGTGCGTGGCGTAGGCATTGCGGCGCTTGAGACTGCCCGATCCCCGTTTCTTGAAGCGTTTGGAGGAGGATTTGTGCGTCTTGATTTTGGGCATGAGGGCTATACCTTTATGGATATTGGGATGCAGATGTCATCGCCGCCAAATTGAGGATGCTCTGCTACCGAAGCCAGAGGGATATTGGCGCAAATCCATCATCAGGTTTGCCAGGGGCTGCGGCTATTGAAGCTGATGTTGACAGAAGAGTCAAAACTTCTGAGGATTTTGCTGTTTGTTATGTCGATTTGGATAATTTTAAGGCCTACAATGATTACTATGGGTATATTTATGGGGACAAGGTGATACGAATGACGGCGACTATAATCCGGGACACGGTTTTGGATTTGGTCCAAGATGGTTTTATCGGGCATATCGGAGGCGATGATTTCGTGTTTAATGTACCGTCCTTGAAATCAGTATTGGTAAGCGAAAGCATAATTGATACGTTTGATAAAATGATAGTTGCCAAATATAATGATTCGGATATAAAACGAGGTTTTATTGAAGTCGCCAATCGTGCCGGATATGCTGAAAGATTTCCGATAATGACTATCTCCATTGCAATCTTTCCCAATCGGAAAGTCCGTTTCACCCATCTGGGCGAAATTTCACATATGATGGCGGATCTGAAGAAATATACAAAGTCCTACCCTGGCTCCAACTATCGCGTCGAAAGACGAGCCAAATATTAAACCCGTTCAGCCGCCGAACTAATGCGGAATCAATATGATGCTAATTGCCAAAATAGGCGGCAGGATTTAGTCCGGAAGGATGACGAAAATTTATGGTGACGGTCGTATCGAGTATTGATTTTTCTATTATCATGTCATCGATTAATACTGCACCATTACTGGCAATGCTAATCGACGAATTTTCTGAATTGTATTCGCTCCAAGTGACTTCAAAAAGAGCTCCGTTGAGATGAAAGGTCATCGGCAATTTACCGGCATGAGTTATCTGATTAGTTTCAATATAGCATTTCGCGGCCTCAATACCCGCATGTGAGGCGATGAATGCTTTGTAGATATCGGGCGCGCTGGAATTCTGCTCAGCCAATCGTCGGGCTGAAAGCAGCGTTGAAAGGCTTCCGATGACCATTGCTATGATAATAATACCAAGGATGACATAAGTTTTATTCTTCATTGGCAATTTCCTCTATAGTAACCCTCTTGCGTCAAATGTGAATTTTATTATAACTTATTCTCTGCCAATTCCCGCCGCGTTTTATAATCGATTGCCATCCAATAGGATAGCAAACGCTGAGATTATCTGAAACTAAAAAACGCAAGTATTGTGCCTGAATGGGGGTTGTTAATAAATCCGGTTTAGGGTGACCGTTATACGGTCGGGAATGAGATGCTGTCACTGAAAACTGCAAAAGCAAATTAAGATCGCCCCAGATGATATGTCTTATCTATTTCTCGAGTCTGCGGGCGAGGGGAGGGAGTTGATTTTGATTTTAATGGCTTCATTGTCAGGAGAAAGTTCAAGGGCTTTATGATAATATTCCATCGACTTGTCATAGTTCTTAAGTTGACGATATATATCTCCCAAATGATCGAAAACTTCCGGATCGGAACCAATCTTATCGAGTGCTTTTTCAACATAAGTTAAGGCCTCTTTAGGTTTGCCTTTCTTATATAGCAACCAGCCATAACTGTCCAGGAATGCGCCATTATCTGCATCCAATTTCAGGGCTCGCCTCAGATAACTTTCAGCCTTATCGAGCTTCTCATCACGATTAATGTACATATAGGCGAGGTTGTTGAGCGCTGTTGCATTTTCGGGCTCAGCACTAATTAATTCTTTTAGTATTTTCTCGGCCCGTCTAAAATCGCCGGCCTTATCGGATGCTTCCGCCAATGCCATTTTGTAGGCAGGGTTGTCCGGCCTTTCATTATGCGCCTTTTCATAAAAGGAAATAGCTTCTTTATAACGATGTTGGGAATTATAGATATTCCCTATCTGGCTGTAAAGGAGTTCCTTCTCGCCGACTTTTGGGATTGCACCCTGAAGTAGTTCGATGGCGTGGTCAACTTTTTCCTGACGGAGAAGGCTCAAGGCCTGAAGTATGTAAACCTCGCTCAGAGAATCATTTTCAGTCACCAAAATCATCAGCAGGGAATCGGCAGTTTCAAATTTACTATCCGAGATGAGAACCCTCCCGAACAACAGCTTCATTGCTTGATCTTGCGGGGTTGCCTCAATATAAGTTGTGATTGCGTTTTCGGCGCTTTGAAAATCGTTTTTTGAGAGGTACAATTGAACCACGCTCAATAGAAATTCCCGATTATCTGGCGCCAATTGGAGTACGCGCTGACCGGTACTTAGAGCGGCCTCGATCTTCCCCATAGAAATTTCGATATTGAATTTCATTGATTGAAAGGCGAGGTCGGTGGGATATCGATCAGCAATCCTCGTGTAGATCTCCAGCGCTTTTTCGACCTGACCTGTACTCTGATATACTGCTCCTAAACCTGCTGATGCGGCTCTATCGTAAGGATTGTCTTTTATAATGGTTTCGAAGATCACTGTGGCAGAATCATATTTCCCCACATTGCTGTAAACCTGGCCCAAAAGAGCGCTGGCTTGCGAGTCTTCGGGATTAATCTGCACCATTTTCTTTAGATGAATCAATGCTGAATCGGGTTGGTTTTTCTCGATGAAATAAGTGGAAAGAAATTGTCGGGCGCTGTAATTATCCGGCTCAAAATTAGCCGCCATCCGGAAATATTTCAATGCCAGCGAGTCGATTCCAGCGAATTTCGCCAACTGACCCATCAACAGGCTGAACTTTGCATCCGGTTCCTTGACATTATTTCTTAATTTGAATGCGGCTTCGAATTGATGCGTTTGATAAAGGAGCGAAGCCAATTCGTAATTTATTTCAAGCGACCGGGGATCCAAAGCCAAGGCCATCTTCAGTTCCTCGAGAGCGGGTTCATACTGATGAGCCTCTTGGTAAAGAATTCCACTCATAAAATGCTCATACGCAGAATGCTGGCTGGCGATATCCGCAGGAGTGGTTGATTCCAATACCGGCCCTGCTGCTTCTTTTCGTGCGGCACAGCCACCGTAAGCAGTTATTAGGGATAAGAGAAGAATAAGAATCGGAATTTTTCGGCTCATCATTACATAATATCCTATCTCTTGGCAAAAAACAATTCTAAAATCAATCAGCAAGATTTTGAGTATATACCCTGGCAATGTGAATACCACTTAAGGGGTTCGGTTGAATTAAACTTCCGGATGCGGGGATTGTTTCCTTATATCAACCGAGCTTTCTCCGCCGTGCCGTAATTGCCTCACTTTAGATTTAATCTTTATTTTGATATGTTCTTAGTTTTATCTTGACACCATTATCCTTTTATGGCAATTAATATGTAGATGAAGGATGGGATTTTTGGATATTTCATAGTTTTCATTATCGGGGCTATTGCCCTAAGCTATCCCCACCTGGCTAATTGCAACGATAGTACTGCAACCAAATCTGCGATTCACACCGTCGTGAAAATTGTCACTATTGATGCTCCGATCGGCCCGGTCACGGAGCGTATCCTAAATCGTGCGATTGATGAATCCGAAGAGGCCAATGCCAATGCGTTGATCATTGAGCTTAATACGCCGGGCGGGTTGGATACATCTATGCGCAATATTATTCAACGTATGTTCAAATCCGAGATACCGATCATTGTTTATGTTTCCCCACCTGGGTCTCGCGCGGCATCGGCAGGAGTATTTATTACGTATGCGGCCAATATTGCGGCGATGTCGCCCGGCACCAATATTGGAGCCGCACATCCGGTTAATCTTGGCGGCCAGATGGATTCCACAATGTCGGAAAAGGTTGCCAATGATGCCGCCGCCTACATAAGGTCATTGGCGAAACGAAGAGGGAGGAATGCCCAGTGGGCTGAAGATGCAGTTTATAAATCCATGAGCGCTACGGAGAATGAAGCTTTAGAGAAAAATGTTATTGATCTTATCGCTCGGGATGTGCCTGATCTTCTGCGGCAATGCCAGAATAGGCAAGTCTCTATAAATGACACGATGGCAGTATTGAATGTTGAGAATGCTGAAGTCCAGAGAATAGATGTTACTTTTTCAGATGAGATTCTTAAGATAATCTCTGATCCTAATATAGCATATCTGCTGGTTTCAATCGGAATGATGGGGATTTATTTTGAATTCTCAAATCCTGGGGCGATTTTCCCGGGAGTGGTCGGAGCGATCTGCTTGATACTGGCGTTTTTCTCGTTTTCCACTCTTCCCATAAATTATGCCGGCTTATTATTGATATTGCTGGCGGGAATCTTGTTCATACTTGAAGTTAAAATCGCAAGTCACGGAGCATTAACCATCGGGGGAGTAATCTCAATGTTAATAGGTTCAATGATGCTGATCGAAACCGATGTGCCTTACCTGCAGATCTCTAAGGTGCTGATTATGACAGTAGTTCTGGCTACTGCGGCTTTCTTCATCTTTGTCGTGAGCTTTGCCCTGAAGGCGCAGAAGAGGAAAGTGGAAACCGGCCTCGAAGGATTGATAGGCCTTTCCGCCACTGTTTTTCGTGATTTCAAAGACGGCAGGGGGCAAATAATGCTTCACGGAGAGATCTGGCGGGCGCAGTGCGACGCTCCCTTAAAGAAGGGTGATAAGGTGAAAGTTGTGACTATGAATGGTCTCACTGCCAAAGTTGAGACTAATATCACTTAATATTTTATTTAGAGGAGGAATAATGGCGAATTTTTCTACAGGGCTTTTAGCGCTGATTGTGATTGGGATTTTCATTCTGGCGAATGCCGTCCGCATTCTAAGGGAATATGAAAGAGGCTGTATCTTCAGGTTGGGCCGCCTTATAGCAGCTAAGGGCCCGGGGCTGATTTTCTTAATTCCCTTGGTTGACAGAATGGTAAAGGTCAGTTTGCGGATTGTGGCGATGGATGTCCCTTCGCAGGATGTAATTACGCGCGATAATGTGTCCGTTAAAGTCAATGCTGTGGTCTATTTTCGGGTGGTTGATGCCTCCAAAGCTATCGTCGAAGTGGAGGACTATCTTTATGCCACATCTATGATTTCCCAAACGACCTTGCGTTCCATTCTTGGCCAGCAGGAGCTTGATGACCTTCTGGCTAATCGCGAAAAGATAAATCAGGAGTTGCAGGAAATCATCGATGCGCAAACTGAACCATGGGGAATAAAGGTTACTGCTGTGGAAGTCAAGAATGTTGATTTGCCTGAGCAGATGCAGAGAGCCATTGCTCGCCAGGCTGAGGCGGAGCGTGAACGTCGGGCAAAGATCATTCATGCTGAAGGCGAATTGCAGGCCTCCGATAAGATCAGCCAAGCCGCCAATATTCTTGCTACCTCCCCCATTGGCATCCAATTGCGCTACCTGCAAACATTAGTTGAAGTGGCGGCCGAGAAAAACTCCACGACCATTTTCCCGGTCCCGATTGATATGTTTAAACCATTTGTTACTCTGCTTGAAAGGCATAGCGAAGAAAAGAAATCTGGAACATAGCACACTCATCCGATAATCTAAGGATTTAAACCGTTGCGATTAATATCAGCTCCGCAACGGTTTATTGATTTATCTGAATACAGATATGCTGTCATAACTTAAATAGATAATAAATCGCCTTAAATAATTGGTTTATCAATAAGTTGACCATTGGAATGTCCGCAGATCATCTCTGGCACCAAAGATATTGATCGAAAAGCCATATAGCGAAAGCGATTAAATTAAAAAATAATGAGAATTATCAAATGTTGATTCATTTTGTCGGAAATATGCCGACATCATTGATAATAGCACTCAGGATTCCCAAAATGCGGAAGGTTAGCAGAGGGGTCTTGGAAGAAAGTTAATTCATTAGCAGATAGAGGTAATTAAATGACTCAGGTAGAAATCAAGAAAATCGGGACCACCAATTGTAGGAAGACATCATTTGAGCAAGCTGTGCAGAAACTGAGCGACCCCAGTTTCGAATTACCGCCTAAGCTGATTATTGATATTATGTATGGAGTGGAGGCAAAATAGCGCTTAGCCCATAAGCAAGAAACGGTTGCCAATAGAAATCCATCCAAAGGCTTCGCAATTTATAAATGAATTGTGGAGCCTTCTTATTTACGTCAAAAATAATCGATTTAATACTTGATGCGCTTACTTCCGAATATTATATTAAGACAAAAGAGTCTTAAATCTGCAAAATGTAATGATGCTTTCCAAAACGTGCGACTATGGCATACGAGCCGCAATATTCGTTGCCGGTCGCAAAGACCAGCAATTTACTCCTATTGGCGAAATATCCGAACAACTGAATATATCATTCCATTTCTTGACCAAGATTCTCCAAAGGCTAACGCAGGAAAGCATCTTGAAATCTTATCGGGGGTCCAATGGAGGAGTTGCTCTGGCAAGGGCTGCGCATTTAATATCTTTGAAGGATATTGTATCGGCAATTGATGGAGACAATCCCTTTGGTGCATGTCTTTTGGGATTGAATCAATGCAGTGACCATAATCCATGTCCCTTGCACGAGCAATGGAACCTTATTCGGAAAAAAATGGAATCTCTGTTTGAAAAAACTACGCTGGCGAAACTGGCCACCGCAACGACTGCTAAGAGATTCAGGTTAACTGATCTGACAGAACCATAATTCGATTGAGATCAGGCTGAGACCGGTTTGTTTGAATTTTGCCCGAAAGAATAATTAGAAATGCTTTTGGGTCTTGATATGAGCGATAGGTTGAATGTCGATGCCGAGTCTAAAGCAGAAGGGGATAAGAAGAATTCGGTGGGCATCAAAATGAAATTTGATAAAGCCGACAATTTCCGCATCCGGCCTCTTCGCAGAATGGTCCAGATTGCTTTTCTGTTGATTACGCTCTGGATTGGAATTGAGTTTGCGATTTTTGTATCGCAATTAGAAAAAGGTGGTCACCCTACCATATCTCGCCCTCCTGGGGTAGAAGCCTTTCTGCCAATCAGCGCTTTGATAAGCCTTAAATATTGGATATTGACAGGTGTCTTTAATGAGATTCATCCTTCGGCTTTAGTGGTTTTATTGATCATCCTTGCCACCGCAATACTCTTGAAAAAAGGATTTTGTAGCTGGGTTTGCCCGGTAGGTTGGATTTCTGAGTTATTATCAGGTTTGCATAAAATAGTTTTCGGGCGGCGAGAAAATTTGCCCCGCTGGCTGGATTACCCATTGCGCAGTCTGAAATATCTCCTGATGTTTTTTTTCGTCTGGGCGGTTTTTGGCCAGATGAATTTGGAATCCTTGCGAAGTTTCATCGACAGCCCCTACAATAGGGTCGCCGATATCAAAATGCTTAAATTCTTCTTGGAGATGTCTGCCACAACATTCTGGGTTTTGATTATTCTCGTTTTTCTATCAATCTTAATTCCATATTTCTGGTGTCGGTATCTCTGTCCTTACGGGGCACTATTAGGGGCATTGAGCTGGTTAAGCCCATTCAAAATCCATCGCCATAGGGAATCCTGCATAGATTGCTCAAAATGCACCCGTGTCTGCCCTTCCTATATTGATGTGCATAAGGCGAATGCAGTATATTCTGATGAATGTCATTCGTGCTGGCGATGTGTGGATGCCTGTCCGGTGAAGGATACCTTATATTTTTCTATAACCAGGAGGAAAATCAAGCTGACTCGGATATCTTATGCGGTTCTAATCATACTATTTTTCGTGCTGGGAACGGCTCTGGCTCAAATCACTGGCCACTGGCAAAATAGCATATCCTTAGACGAATATCGATATCATATAAGGCATTTGAATGACTCTGCGCATGGGCATAATCGTGGGCAGGTGTCGGAATATGGAAACTCTCGGCAATATGAACAACAGCTTGAAAAATAATAGTTGAATCATAGAAAATAGACCGCATATATTCTCATCATCAAGCATGAGAATGCTCTAAAGGGATTTTCCATCACAATTAAGGAGTTGTTACAATGAAAAAAGCTTCAGACATATTAATTCATGAACATGATGTCATTGAACGGGTACTGATAATCTTGAATATTGTGGCAGACAGGCTGGAGAATGGCGAAGAAATCTCCGGAGAAACATTTCTCCAGTGTGTTGATTTTATCCGCAACTTCGCAGACCATTGTCATCATGCCAAAGAAGAGAAGATTTTATTCCGGTTAATGGAAGAGCGCGGCATTCCGGTGGAGGGGGGACCGATAGGGATGATGCTGACAGAGCATGAAAATGGCCGTGCCTTTACGCGCGGGATGGAGGAGGCCGCCAAACGTTTTATTGCCGGAGATATTTCCGCCAAAGATGATATCATAGCTAATGCCCGCCATTACTCCGAATTGCTTTCGAACCACATTTATAAGGAAAATAATATACTTTATCCGATGGGGGATAGGCTTTTCACATCTGAGGACCAGCATTATTTGGAAAAGGAATTTGAGCGAGTCGAAAAGGAGGTTGGTGGTCTCGCAGTGCATGAGAAATACCATCGCTGGGTGAACGAACTGGAATCACTTTTTCACTTAGAGAAGAATACCAATAATTGATACAAGAGATGGAGAGTAAGTATGAGTCCGAAACTTGCCAAATGGATCCTTTATGCCGGTACCCTGACATCAGCATTGCTATTTCTGATTCTCATATTATTTCCTCCGGTGTAATCTCTTTGATTGGCGTGATTCTCTGGATTTATGACCTGCTGAAATTGAAACCTGTGATAGAGCAATCCTAAGAAAACGAGCAGTCGAAATTAATTGAAGCAATAATTCAATAGATCAATCCGGAGCTTCTCCTGCCTAACCTCCCTTGTTCTGGGGAAATCGTTTTAGCAAGCTCTGCCTCCATCATCGGAACCAGCGGGGCTTGCTTATTGGGATGATTTGCAAGACGGATCCCCTGATACGCTAATCTAATCTGATTATTGGATATAGTAAATAGTATTGGTGAAATAATAGGCGCCCCAATAGAAACGGAAGGGGTGAGGATCGAACTCACCAAAGCCTACAGAATAGACTCCCAGCGGGTTTGAAGCCCGTGACGGCCACCAGACCGCATCCTCTTCCATCCTCATAATATGGGGATTTGACCAAGAATGCAAATATAAAAAACCCAGCACATGCAGGAGGTAATGTGATAAATTATAGCAGGTAGCAAAACATTGGCATCAGGCGCTAATCTCCCTGGGTCAAGGAGTTGTATTCCATCGTCGGCGCTTTGAAATTATCATTTGCTTTTGGAGAGTGATATGCATAAGATTAACATCTGTCAGGCAAGAGGATATTCGGCAG
>PFXJ01000076.1 GCA_002791595.1 candidate division Zixibacteria bacterium CG_4_9_14_3_um_filter_46_8 | reverse complement strand
ATCAACAAATATACCATAAGTTGAAAATCCCACTGATTTCTATATAACACATTAATCTAAATTGGCAAGGGGAAATTCAATAAATATGAAGGGTTATCGTCTCAGAAGTGGGTAATTATTGAGCAAGCAAAAGGGCGAGTTTGAATAAACTCGCCCTTAGTAATGATCTGTATCGGGGTGATTATTTAATCAGCGACATTCTCTTGGTGATAGAGAGCTCGCCCGCCGTCAGTTTATAGAAATAGATGCCTGAGGAATAATTGGCGGCATCCCAATTCAATGTATGGGGGCCAGCATCCAATTGGCCATCAATCAGAGTGGCGATTTTTTGGCCCAAGATGTTATAAATCTCAAGAGTAGCTTTGCCGGACGTCGGCAGGTCGATACTGATGTTTGTTTGGGCATTGAAAGGATTGGGCACATTATCCTCCAAAACTGCCTTCGCAGGAACTGCGGCGACAGAGCCATCAAACCAACTGTCAAGATTCCAACTGTCAGCGCCGCCATTTATAGGCGCTATTACTGAAAATGGGAATGATGCTTGAGAGATAATGTTATTGGTCTGGTAATCACCGCAGTAAGCCAGATATTGATAGAGGCCTACAGGAGCATAAACCGGTACTTGCTGGGCGATGTTGGTTACGGTTAGGACCTGGAGCGGTTGAAGCACTACATTATTATATAGCATTATTGGGCCATAAATGCCATACCCGGGAACATTGAGCTTTACCCAGACATCAACGGTTTGAACTTGATTGGTAGTGTTCGTAAGTACTCCCGTATATCTGAACGTGCCTCCGCGAACAACAACCACCGGGTTGGTATTGGGAACCATGTTAATGAGGACACTGCCAAGAGCATCGATTGCCGCATTGACATTAATAATTCCCCTACCGTAGGTATTATCATCACCGGCGGAGCCAAGGTCAGATGCGGTCGCCAACAATGCTTCCTTAAGCTGGGTTACTGTCGCATTGGGTGCGGCTTGGCGGAGAATGGCAAATGCGCCCGCTACATGAGGAGTAGCCATAGAGGTTCCCGACATAGTCGTATAACCGCCAGGGGCATACGCGGAGCGGACATTAACGCCAGGGGCAACCACTTCCGGCTTCGTGGTGTACGGATTGCAGGGGGAAGGTCCTCTCGAGGAGAAGTCGGCAATTGGATAGCTCGGATTGTAACCATCAATCGCTCCCACGGCGAAACTGTTGTATGGAGTGGTGCCGCGATCTGCAGGAGTGCGCAGGGTGTTTGATCCGGGACCTTCATTGCCGGCGGCAAATACCACCGCAACGCCAGCGGCTTCGCAATTGTCGATAACTGTCCAGAAGAATGGATCGCATGCATAAGTGTATTGGGAATGGTAAATCGGAGAGAGGCCCCAGGAATTCGAGCAAGCATCGGGAACATCGAAAACCGTGTTGGGATTGCCATCGGGATCGGCAATCCATTGGAAAGCGTCAAAAGCATCAGCAATGGTGGTGGGAATATTCACCCTGTCGATAACACCAGCCGATATCCACTGCGCTCCGAAAGCCACGCCGACCGTATCACCGGTAGTTGCGCCGCGCCCGCAAATGGTCCCCATCGTGTGAGTGCCATGAATGCTGGAATCGAATGGGAAGTTGGTATTAGTAACCGGATCAAACCAAGCCCAGCCCGGATGCCCGGCGTATTGAGGATCCAATCCTCTCCACCGTGGCGCCAAAGCCACATGATTTCCGTTTACTCCAGTATCGAGATGCGAAACCAGTCTGCCGGCGCCGGTATAACCACGTGCCCAAGCCTCTGGCGCATGAATTGCGGTTAAACCGGGCTCAATACCGGCAATAAGATTCCCATCGTCTTTAGTCTCCACTGGAGTGATGCCGGTAATCTCAAAATTAAGGGCGATTTCCTTCACATCGGCCCTGGCTCCCAGAATTTTAATGAAATTTTCAGTGGCATCGACTCTGAAGCCGTTGATAATCCACATCGGCTTGTATTGAGATACTTCGCCAGATTGGATGCCGCCATCTAATATAGCCACGAATTCTGACTGCGTTTTCGAAGCCACATCCTGAAGCGCACGAATCACAGTTTCGTGACGATCTTTCAATGTGGAATGATCCTGAGTAAGGGCGGCATCGATTCCGGCTATAGGAGCCTGCTCTTCCAGAGTTACAATTACTGAGTGATACTTTAATCCCTTCTGCTCTTCGAATTGGATATTAATCGAGGGGTGAAGGTAACCTGCTATGGCATTTGACGCTATGGTCAACGCCACTAACGCCATAAGGCTGATGAACAGCAACTTCTTCATTCTTTTTCTCCTTGAGAAATTGTGAACTTATGAAACAGAATTAAATAGTTATTATTCTTCATCATTTATATACTTAGATGAGGTTGAACTGATATCGATTTAAGGATTCCTACGAAGAGAAGAAACTCTACCATTAGGGATTCAGTATAATTTAAGCGAAAATTGGTTTTTGTCAAGCTCTAATATTTATAACGAACCGCTTTTTTGAATGGTTCCCCCACCGGGTATTAATAGGGAATTTCCTTTTGTGTAATTCATTGGTATTAAGAGTCTTAAAAATGGCCGAGGGAATGCCGACTTGCTTGTCAATTATTTACTTGACATTAAATTTCTCCGATATATTTTACAAGCCACGCTGGCGTAGCTCAGTTGGTAGAGCCACTGATTTGTAATCAGTAGGTCGGGGGTTCGAATCCCTTCGCCAGCTTTGAAGAGATGAAAGAAACGAGAATGATTTAGATATAGAGCGGAAATCGGAGGGGTTCCCGAGCGGCCAAAGGGAACAGACTGTAAATCTGTCGGCGATGCCTTCGGAGGTTCGAATCCTCCCCCCTCCATTTCGTACCCGGCGCCCGCCGGTTTTTTTGCGCCTACTTTTCGCTTGACCTCAACCGTTGATAGCCGTATTTTACTTTTTGCGCGGGAGTAACTCAGTTGGCAGAGTCACAGCCTTCCAAGCTGTTGGTCGCGGGTTCGAATCCCGTCTCCCGCTTAAGTATTTGAATTTCGGAGATTTTGCCCTCCGATCTTTGGCGGCGAATGGTAAAAATCCAATGAATAGAAATAATGCATCAAAAATTAATGATTTAGATCTTAAGGACTGGAAAGAATATGATGATATTCTTACTGACAGTCTGTGGTTAATTGGCGAGCGCGACAAGTCTGGCGCACATAATAACGCGTATCATGGGAATTTTATCCCCCAAATTCCGAATCAATTGATGCGGCGATTTACCAAAAAAGGCGATGTTGTACTGGACGCTTTTTTGGGCAATGGAACGACACTAATTGAATCAAAGCGGCTCGGTCGGCATGGTATCGGCATTGAGCTTATGCCGGAAGTCGCACATTCGGCAATCCAAAATATCAATCGTGAAGTACCTAATGGCGAAAAAACTTTCACGGAAGTTATCGTTGCTGATAGCACAACAAAAGAAGCTCGTGAAAAGACGATTGATATTTTGAAAAAACAAGGTCAAAAAAATGTCCATCTCATTATTCTTCACCCCCCATATCACGACATCATCAAATTCAGCAACAGAAAAGAGGACTTATGCAACGCAGGAACTGTTGAGGAATTTACTCAAAAGTTTGGAGATGTCATAGAAAATTTTTCTAATCTTTTGGACCGAAATCGGTATTTGGCTATTGTCATCGGCGACAAATACACAAATAGCGAATGGGTGCCACTCGGTTTTTATCTCATGCAAGAAACATTGAAACGCGGACAGGGTTTGAAACTTAAAAGCATCCTTGTAAAGAACATGGTCAATAACCGCGCGAAATTGAATCAAGAGAATTTGTGGCGATACCGTGCACTTGCTGGCGGTTTCTATATTTTCAAACACGAATATATTTTGGTTTTCAAGAAAACGATATGACAAAATTTGAAAGACAAAAGAATCAGATAAAACTGCTCAATTCGCGACATAAGAAATATTGGCAGAAAGAGTTCGGTGGCAGAAATACTGATTACATATCAAGTCCAGAAAATTTTACTGAGAGAACATATTTTCATCAAGCGAATTCTTCGGACGATAAATCGGACATTGTAAAATTCGGTTTCAAAGAAGATTTCGTGGCTGATGAAAATAAGGGGAGAGGACTTGGCGCAGGCTTATATATTGGCAGAGACAGAGCAGCACTTATAAACTTTTACAGTGTGGACTTCAATAATCCAGCGGACAATAGTATTGCTATTCGTGGTAACTTCAAATTTTTCGATGCTATTTCAAACCGCTTGCCTAAAAGAAATGTTAAAAATTTTGTTTTAAAAAATGGCTATGATGGCATCCGATATTATGATAAAGATGCCACAGGGGAAGAATTTGTTTTGTATAACTATGGAAAGATAGAAATACTGATATGACCACACATGTTTTCATTGTTGATTCAATGACATTCAAGCTCCATATAGAGTATCTTTTTGCTGGAACGGGAGCCAAAGATCATAAAGTTGATTTTAATAATAGTCAAACTACTGCACTTCATCACAAAACAGAAGATATACTTGTTAGCATGATTGCAGATGGAAGTAGAATCAGAAAGGGAGATCAGATAATTTTCTACCTGCAACAAGATCTCACAAAAAGAATAAAGATTTATGAAGGCAAGTTTTTTGGAATTTTCAAAGCCAAAAGCGACTGGTCGTTTTTGGATAACAATGACAGACAACAATATCTCAAAAACGAACTGGGGAAGTCGCTCACTTTCAGAACACTTATTGAACCTTATAAAATTTATGCAGATGGCGTAACGGAATGGGAGGCATTGGACGAAATCAAAGGCATGACTTCGCCGAGTCAGATGCTATGGAGCTTAATCTACCGAAAACTAAAAGCCAAACGGGGCAATACAATGATTACTATTTACGAGGCGGAGCGATTGACGCAACTTATCAGAAATAAAAACAACCGAGCGGAATTGAATTGCCAAAACAAAGTGCTTTCATTTGACGCAGTTGCACAGAAAATCGTTTGTCTTAACGAGAGGCCAAGAGCTTACGTCGGACGGAAAGAGGAAATAAATTTGTTGCCACGATTGATTGCAAAGTATCAAGCTGGAAACTCATTTGAATCCCATTTACAAGCGTATATAACCAAAAATCTCGGCAAAGGAATAAATAGAAGTTTGGACGAAGCCATATTGGGTGAGGCAAAAATTGAATGGCTTGGTAATGAAGTATCGTGCGGTGTTGGCATGCAAAGAATTGATGTTATGCCATCAGCAATACAAAACGAGCAAAGAATACTGATCCCCATTGAGCTGAAAGCGGTTGAAGCGGACGAAAAGAACATCATACAAATTCAAAGATATGTAGACTGGATTGAGCAGTACTATATTCCAAACCGCCAAAGTGATATTCAACCAGTTTTGGTAGCAAAGAAAATGGTCAATAAACAATCAAACGCTTATCAGCGATTGATTAATAGTTTCAACCGCTTTAATCAGACAAACATTCATAGATGTGCGCGGTTGACATTCGTCGAGTTTGATATAAGTGACAGCGACCTTGTTTTTGGAGTAATAAATTACTGACATATTGCCTGTCCTTACCAATTTCCCCAATCAAAACAGATGCATTCTTCCTCAGAAAGAAATTTCGATCGTTAGCCTCAATGGCAATGTTGGCTTATCCCCCAAAAATCGATTGACTAAGTCCGGATTTATCATATATTAAATTGAGCGGGAATTGCCCAGAATGGGGTGTTTGTAACGATATTGGTGGGGAACAAACATAATATTGAGTCTGTAATTATTTTGTAGCATTAAGATGGCGAGAATTATTATCCAAATTTCGAGAATTAAAGAGGAAACATGAAAGAATTTCACAAAACAATTGCCTCATTATGTTTGATTACCTTCATAATGGGATTTTCCATTTCGATTTATGCGATGTCGCTGACCAAGGATGTGGTGGCGAATCTAAAGGCGGAGGGAAAGCTTGATGCGGCTATTTCAGAATATAAAGATGCCCAGAAGAGGGGATTGGATGCCCCGAATCCAGAGCCATATCGTTTCGATTTCGTAGCCACTGACCTCGATACGATCCATGGGATCGTGATCCTGGTGGATTTCAATGATAATCAGAAACAAGCCGGCTATGATTCGAATCCGGATGACTTTGTCAATCTTCTGTTTTCCTCAGGAGAACATCCGACCGGCAGTATGCGTGACTATTATTGGGAGACGTCATATCAACATGCGGTTGTGATTGGAGATGTGGTTGGATGGTATCGGATGCCGGAAGCTTATTCTTATTATGTGGATGGCCAGAGGGGATTCGGGGCCTATCCTCGTAACGCTCAGAAGCTGGCGGAAGATGCAGTCTTGGCGGCTGACCCGGATGTCGATTTCACCCTCTATGATAATGATGGTGACGGCCAGGTTGATGCGCTGTTTGTGATACACGCCGGACCTGGCTACGAAGATACCGGCAACCCCAATTATATTCACTCTCATGCGTGGAGCATGTCGTATTCGGTGCCTGTTGATGGAATTTATGCTCGAGGATATTCGATGGAACCGGAAGAAACCGGTTCGGGCGCATTGGTGAATATGGGCGTTTTTGGCCATGAATTCGGTCATGTATTAGGCCTTCCGGATCTCTACGATACCGACTATTCCTCGGATGGCCTCGGAGATTGGTCGATGATGTCCGGCGGCTCGTGGGGAAATGGCGGGAGGACGCCGGTCCATTTCGATGTTTGGTGCAAGTATGAACTGGGTTGGCTTAATCCAACCACGCTGATAGATAACCTTCGCGACGCTAACATTCCGGCAATCGAGGTCAATCCGCAAGCCTATCGACTCTGGTATCATGGAGAAGGAGGAGCCGAATATTTCTTGGTTGAAAATCGCCAGAAGATGCTTTTTGATTCCTATCTTCCGGGAGCCGGAACTCTTGTATATCACATAGATGAAACTCGATGGGGTAATGACAATGAAGATCGGTATAAAGTAGGCTTGGAGCAGGCGGACGGCAAATACGATCACGAAAATGGACGTGGTTCCGACGCCGGAGATCCATATCCCGGCACTTCCGATAATCGCACCTTCGATGATTTTAGCGTTCCCGATGCGTGGAATTATTGGGGCGACCCCACCGAGGTCGCAGTTTGGAATATTGGCGATTCCGATAGCATCATAAGCGCAAATCTTGATGTCGAATATGATCGGCCATTGATTTCATTGGCCAGCTATAGCTTCGATGACGCCTCCGGCAACGGCAATGGGCGTCCGGAAGGCGGCGAGACCGTCACTTTTAATTTTTCCCTCACAAATCAACGTTCCGCGGCTTTCAATGCAACTATGACAGTATCTGCGGATACCAGCGCTGTTAATCTTATTGATAATAGCTCGCATTGGGACAATATACCCGCCTTTTCCGGCGCCAATAACAGCAGTGACCCGATTATTTTCAGTTTGCCGGAAGGATTTGGTGTAACCTGGGTAACATTTGATCTGCAATTTGTATCAAATGACGGAACCTATCAGAGGGATTTCCAGATCCAGTTCCTGACTGGCCTCCCGATGATCGTCCTGATCGATGATGACGGCGCCGTCGATGTCGATCAATATTATACTTCGGCTCTGGATGCAGTCGGTTTGCCTTATGATCTTTGGGACATCAATTCAAAGGAAAGCACTGGCTATAATTTGCTCGACTACAAAGTAGCGATTTGGTTTACCGGCAATAACTCCACCTCACCGTCGCTCACTGCGGAAAACATCCAGGATATAGAGAACTTCCTCAATGCCGGCGATAAGGGATTATTTATCACCAGCCAGGACGTAGCCCAAACTCTCACCGAACGTGGCACCCCTCAGGATATTGAGTTCTTGCAGAACTATCTCAAGATAAACTATGACGGCCTGTCAAGTGACCATATCCTGGATGGAGAGCCCGGCGATATCATAGGTGATGGTTTCAAGCTTGCGACTGCAGGTGCGGGCGGCGCCAGTAATCAGATTTCGCAGGATGCAATCGCACCCGTGGGCGACGCTTCCATCTGTTATCGCTACAGTCCATCCCAAATCGCCGGAACATATCATTCAGTAAATGCGGCAAAAGTAGTAGTATTCGGCTTCGGATTTGAAGCCATTAATGGGGAGGTCAACGGATATAACAGCAGGCCTGAAGTGATCTATGAGATATTGGCTTATTTGACCGGCGTCACTGATGTCCCTGAATTGGATCCGGTTGGCTCGCTCCCGAAGAGCTTTGCCCTCCACCAGAATTATCCCAATCCTTTCAATCCGATCACCCGTATCAGCTTCCACTTGATCAAAGCCGGTGAGATTGATTTGAGCATCTACAATCTGATAGGTCAGAAAGTGGCCACTTTGGTTGACGGCAAAATGGAGGGGGGGCATCATACCGTTGTCTGGGATGGGGCGAATAATTCGTCGGGGATCTATTTCTATAAACTCAACGCAGGGGATAAGGTCATTGCCAAGCGGATGACGCTGCTCAAGTAGCGTTATTTGCAATCGAAACTAAATGGACGCCCTGATTTTTCTTGGGCGTCCTTTATTTTGGGGAATTTATTGGCAGAATCGAGGTTCGATCACTTCACCAGAAGCATTTTTTTGCTCATCGTGAAATTCCCCGCGCTGATTTTGTAAAGATAATAGCCGGTAGATAATCCATCAGCATCAAATGCCACTGAATGCGTGCCGCCACTTAGTGCCGAATGAACCAGCGTCGCAATCTCCCGACCCAACATATCATATACCTTCAGCTCAACATCTGATTCTTCCGGAATCGTGAAATGAATGATGGTCGAGGAATTAAATGGGTTGGGATAGTTTTGGAACAGCTCGAATCCGTTGGATACGCTTGATTCATCAAGCGTCTCTTCTCTCTCTGGTTCCGAGTTTCCTGCATATTCGGAATCCACGTGGATAATCTTTACTTGATTTAGATTGTCGGTCCCCAAGCCAAGCTCGACGGCTCTGGTCAGTGTCGGTTGAATCAAGGCGGCTGAGAATGTGGGATCATACTGCTGCATGAGCTGGGAGCAATAAGCGTCGGTCGCTACCAAGTCCCCGCAAATAATGATTTCGTTCACATTGACATAAATTGTATCTGGATTCCAGACTGGGCCATACACGGTCATCAGAGTTCGAGCATCCACTATTTGCAATTCAGGATTGACCAGTCCGGCTACCTCGGCTACTTCCAAGTTCAGAGGCGAATAGGGATTATAATGGATGAAATGCCTGGTGCCGCCTCCATAAGGTCCCGTAATGGTGCCTATGTGGTTTTTCAAAGCACAGGTCAGATAGGCCTGGAAGTGACGTTTTAGAGTGCACAGATTAACGATGATCGGGGCATCATAAACATCAGCATAAACTTGATAGTCGGGTCTCCAATTATCCCAATTTTCGCGCCTGACATTTCGGTAACTTGAAAAGGCGACTAATACACCTCCAGCTTGTGATACCAGCGCATTCAGGTTAAAGTATTGATATATTTCGTCAGGATTAAGCCATCCCTGATCCCCTACCTTAATTACCCCGGGAGTGGCTCCACTAAGTTCCCGGACAATTGCGGTGATGCTATCGCAAGCTGAGGTCGTAGGGTAAGCTTGAGGGTAAACCATGTTCGGTTTAAGGAGCAGGTCGTGATTGTCTCTGATGAGTCGTCGCCAACCACCAAGCGCTTTCATTCCCGCCGCAATCATAGAGCTGAAATCTGTCCCCTTGACAACTATAAGTATCGGCTTGCCCTCTATTGTGACATAAGGATTGGGAACCCTTACTCTAGGGCCAACAGTCGGTAGCAATGAGCCGAAAGCCCTGGATAGCGGACTGAATGCAAGTAGAGAGGCAATACCCCCTGGGAATATTTTTAGGAAATCCCGCCGGGATTCCATATCATACTGCATCTTTGCTTCTCGGTTCCGATAA
>PFXJ01000097.1 GCA_002791595.1 candidate division Zixibacteria bacterium CG_4_9_14_3_um_filter_46_8 | reverse complement strand
ATGGCCCAATACTATTTTGAAGTTTATAATGTGATGGGTGACCCCTCGACTATGCCTTGGATTGGAACTCCTCGAAATCTGGCGATTACTCACGATTCTCAAATACAAACCGGTCAGACCAGTTTTACTGTCAACTGCAATTCCGGCACTCCGGTGGCCAATGTTTTGGTGGCATTATATATGGATGGCACTTTATATGGAGCCGCATATAGCAATTCTTCAGGGGTTGCCACGATAACTTTGGATCCTCCGCCATCGAATCAGGGAACGATGTATATCACCTGCACCAGCTTGAGATATGTGCCGGTGCAGCATACAGTCCCGGTTGTCGGAGGTGGACCGTTGCTTGATTTGACGCTTGTTGCTGATTCCACTCAGCTTCACCGCGGCGGGCAATTAAGCTACAACGTCTCCTTGGTAAATAACGGAAACGCAACTGTTTATGCGGATTGTTGGACTGCTATGCGTCTCCCTTCAGGGTCGATATTCGGTCCAATGCTCGGTCCGATCAATAATGTTCCTCTCGTTGCAGGTGCCTCCGTGGCCGGGCATTTCGGCCATTCGATACCATTTTATGCGCCGACAGGCAATTATGTCTATTTTGCTTACTCCGGTGAATACCCAGCCGCCATTTGGGCCGCAGATAGTTTTGCATTTACCATCATCTCCAAAGCGAACGATTTCGAACCCAAGATGAGCCGCAATTGGGACATCGTGGAATCATCAGGAGGATTTGAATTGTATCTCCCTGATTTGAATGTGGTTATTCCTCAAAGTCTTGAATTGATACAGAATTATCCCAATCCCTTCAACCCATCAACATCAATTAAATTCGGATTGGATCAAGATTCTCAAATCAGGTTGAATATTTATAATTTGCGCGGCGAGCTGGTGAAAACTATTGCGGATGGATTCTATCCTGCTGGATGGCACCAGTTGACTTGGGATGCCACCGATATGGGCGGCGTATCGGTATCAAGCGGGATTTATTTCTATAAGCTGGATGATGGCCAACGGACTCTGAAGAGAATAATGAGTTTGATTAGATAAGAAGAAATTTGGTGGATAAATGACGGAGCAGAGGGAAACACTGTGTTCCCTTTGCTTTGATAAACTTTAAATATATCGAGGTGAATTGATGAAACACATCTTAGGGTTTATGCTGGCATTGACATTGATTCTGACCTTTTTCTCAAGCGTGCGTGCCGAGGTTGAAGAAGTCTATTTCAAATTCGAATGCCAATCACGGGACGAATTAAGCAGGTTAACGAAGATAATATCCATCGATAACGTGAAAAATGGAACTGTCTTCGCTTACGCCAATAGCGGGCAGTTTGAGCAGTTTAAAGCCTTGGGTTATGATTATATCATTTTGCCCAGGCCATCTTCCTTAGTGGTTGCAGAAATGTCCTCGGTGATCGCTGATATCCAGGCATGGGATGTTTATCCAACTTATGATGGATATGTAAGCATGATGAATCAATTCGCCATCGATCATCCATCTCTTTGCACGGTACAGAACATCGGGAATTCTGTGCAGGGAAGGCAACTTTTGGTGGCGAAGCTTTCGGCTAATGTCAATGTGGAGGAAGATGAGCCGGAAGTATTTTACACCAGCACAATGCATGGCAACGAAACTACCGGCTATGTCCTGATGCTACGATTGATCGATTCTTTGCTAACAGGGTATGGGGTGGACCCTGAAGTGACTTATATTCTCGACAATATGGAAGTTTACATCAACCCGTTGGCAAATCCGGATGGCACTTACCACGGCGGCAATAATACTGTCAATGGGGCGACTCGTTATAATGCAAATGGCTCCGATTTAAACCGTAATTTCCCCGACCCTCAAGATGGTCAACATCCTGATGGCATGCCCTGGCAGCCGGAAACCATCGCAATGATGAACTTCGCTGATGCCCACAACATTGTCATATCAGCGAATTTCCATGGCGGCGCCGAAGTGGTCAATTATCCCTGGGATACTTGGTCAACAAGACACGCCGATGATGCCTGGTTCATTCAGATCAGCCGTCAATACGCTGATACCGCCCAATATTACAGCCCTCCGGGATATATGACCGACTTGAATGATGGAATTACCAATGGCTGGGACTGGTATGAAGTTGATGGTGGACGGCAGGATTATATGACCTACTTTCAGGGAGGTCGCGAGGTAACTATCGAGATATCGAGCACCCAGCTTCTTCCTGCTGGTCAACTCCCCGCATATTGGGGGTATAATCGCCAGTCATTCCTGCAATGGATTCAACAATCCCTTTTTGGAATCAGAGGAATTGTAACCGACGCCGTAAGCGGATTGCCTGTTGATGCGAAGATAATTGTTCTTAACCACGATGCGGATAACTCACAGGTATTCACTGATCCTGATATCGGCAATTATCATCGTATGATTCAGGGTGGCACTTTCAATATCCAATTTTCGGCGGAAGGATATTCCCCTGTCACTGTGAATGATGTCTTGGTGAGGAATAGGGACATTACTATTGTCAATGTTCAATTGCAGCCATTCTCTGGCCAGTTGGAGACTATTTACGCCGATGATTTCTCAACTAATCAGGGCTGGACCGGTATCGGCGGCACTGCCGAGTGGACAATCGGGGTAGCTACCGGAGGGCAAGGAAGCGATAGCTATGGAGGCCCTGACCCATCGGTCGATCATAGCCCTTCATCGGATAACCGTGTCCTTGGAAATGATCTCACTTCGGGAACCGGCGGCGACTATAACGCCAGCATTACCTCTACTCAATGGATAACTTCCCCGCCCATAGACTGCTCCGGCCATTTTGGAGTATCGCTCACCTTCTATCGCTGGCTTGGCGTGGAGAGCGGCACTTACGATCATGCCTACCTTCAAGCTTATAATGGGACCTCATGGGTCGCCCTTTTCGAGAACGGCTCCTCCACTATTGATGAATCAGCATGGGGAGCTGTGAACTACGATGTATCGACCGTCGCCGATGGAAATGTCAATTTCAAGCTTCGCTTTGGCTTGGGTGGTACCGATGGTTCCTGGCAATACTGCGGTTGGAATATCGATGATATTGAGGTTAAGGGATATGCCAATTCCCAAACTCCAATCGTTTCGATAGATATGATTCCCAATAATCCGCCGATTTCAGTTCCGCGCGGAGGCTCCTTCACCTTCACCGGCATACTGACCAATAATACCAATCAAAGTCAAATTACCGATGTCTGGATTATGCTCAATGTTCCCGGGTATGGAATGTATGGGCCATTAGTGCAATTCAATAACTTGACTCTTGCCCCCAATCAAACTCTAACTGCCTCTAATGTCTCACAGTTTATTCCGGGCAATGCGCCCATCGGGACTTATAGCTACATTTCTTATTGTGGCGATAATCCTACAGTGAAAATCGATTCGGCTTCATTCCCATTTACGGTGACGGCGGCGGTCGGTGGCGATGCCCAAAATTGGGACTTGTCGGGATGGTTTGAGCAAGGAATTGCAGAGTTGCCTCAAACAACCGCATTATATTCCAATTATCCCAATCCATTCAATGCCAATACAACAATAGAATATACATTGGCAGAGAATACCCAGGTCAGATTGGAGATTTTTAATCTTCTCGGACAGAAAGTAACTGCAATAGTGGATGAGCACCAAGCGGCTGGATACAAGTTGATTAATTGGGATGCCTCGCAGTACTCATCGGGAGTTTACTTCTATAAATTATCCGCTAGTGATGAAGTATTCACCAAGAGAATGACATTGTTGAAGTAATCTCCCTCACCTCCTGCCCCTCTCCCAATGAATGGGAGAGGGGGGATTATTTGCGAGTTTGGCCCTCCAGGGTTGACCGTCAATTAACGCTACGTAGGGGTGGGCCTCTGTGCCCGCCCTTTTGATTCCTCCGTTGGTAAAATCAAAACCCACCGCAAGCGGGCTTGTTGAAAATGTGTTTTCTTGACTTCCTCCACATGTCATTCCCGCGGAAGCGGGAATCTATCTCTTTGATTAATATGGATTTCCACTTTCGTGGGAATGACAGTTAAGTAATTTTTCTCTACCAAAAAAGGTTTTTCAACACTCCCCAAGCGGGTGGGGCACCCATATTTCACTGTAGGGGTGGGCCTCTGTGCCCGCCCTTTTCAATTGTAATTGGCGGCATACGGAGCTACCGCCCTACGAGGAGATATCACGTTTCACCGCTTGAGAGTAGCCCTCTGTGCCTGCCCTTTTCATTTTCCCAATAGATGTTCTGTCAGGTCTTGTCTCTCCGCTTCGGCGGGGGAGATGTGACCTGACAGGTTAAAAGCCACCGCAAACGGATGGGGCACCCACATTTCACTGTAGGAGACGGCCGAACCCGATGGAAATAGAAATTTTGTCTGTGAACATTTCGGATGCTGGAAATTGCCGATGAATTGGGAATCACTTACCCTCTAATTTTGATAGAATTGGCTTGACAAGACAGCGACAATTTCTGATATTCATAGTGTTATGGAACTTGGCACAAACTTTTAGTGGAGACACCTATGAATCCTCCGATAGCGAATCCGATTGAGAATATTGTCGATTCGTGGCAGCTTTCCGAACGAGCCTATGAGGTTAAAGCCAATGTAATCAGAGAAATCCTCAAGATTACTCGTCGCCCCAATATTATATCATTTGCTGGCGGGTTGCCGGCGCCGGAGCTATTTCCGTTGGAGGGGATCAGAGATGCCTGCAATAGAGTGATAGATAATTTTGGGCCTCAATCTCTTCAATATACGCTTTCATTCGGAATTCCGGAATTACGGCAATGGCTGGCGGAACGGATATCAAGAAAAGGCTTTCCCGTCTCGGAAGATGAGGTCCTCATCACCGGAGGATCCCAACAGGGACTGGACTTGATTGGCAAAGTGTTTCTCGACAAGGGTGCTATGGTCCTCACGGAAACGCCAACCTACTTAGGGGCCTTGCAGGCTTTTAATCTGTACCAGGCGCAATATGTGGCGGTGGATATGGATGAAGATGGGATGGTAGTAGAGCAGGTGGAAGCCAAGATCAAAAGGTACAATCCGAGATTTCTATATGTGGTGCCTAATTTCCAGAATCCATCCGGAATCACTCTTTCTTATGAACGAAGAGTCATGTTGGTTGAATTAGCCCGCAAATATAATGTTCCCATCATTGACGATAATCCGTATGGAGAATTGCGCTTTGAAGGAAAGGACGTCCCGTCTTTGAAAACTATTGGTGGAGAGTATGTAATCCAGCTCGGGACATTTTCGAAAATAATTTCGCCAGGTCTCAGAATTGGATGGGTAGCGGCCACGCAGAGCATCTGCAATGCCTTTGAGAGAATGAAGCAAGGTTCTGACCTTCATACTAATACTTTCGCTCAATATGTTATTTATGAATTTGTAAAAACCGGGGCGCTTGATACCCATATTGAGAAAATCAAGGAAGCTTATGCGGAGAGGAGGGCGGTTATGATCGAAGCCATGCAGGAGTATTTTCCTGAGGGTGTCAAGTTCACCAGACCTCAGGGCGGATTATTCTTGTGGATTGAGCTACCGGGGCAGTTGTCGGCCGAGGATTTATTGGAAGAAGCTGTGGAGAATGGTGTGGCTTTTGTGCCCGGTTCCCCATTTTTCGCTCAAGGAGGCGGGCACAACACGATGCGCTTAAATTTCTCAAATGCCACTCCCGATAAAATCCGCGAAGGCATAAAACGTCTCGGAAATGTTTTCAAGAAACATATCTAATACTTTTGACTAATATCCAATCTAAATCATATACTTCAATACTGATCCGGGCGATGTTGCGGAAGGGGATTATTTTGTTCAAGTCAAATAGCTACTCTAAGTCTGAGGTATTCGGCTGCCGCTAAAATAATGAAATGTCCCATTGGATTTCTAATTCTTTTACAGGAATTAGGAATCGATCAGGCACTACCAGCGGTCCAGCCCAGGAATTTGTCGGTCTTTGAGGTTATTGCCAAAACCAATTAGATTTTATGGAAACATTTCTTAAGATAATTAGCCAATTGCTTGCTACTGAATTGGAGATGAACAAGGAGGAAATTTATTGCAGCCTTCAATTTACTCCTGACGGTAAATTTGGGGATATTGCTTTTCCCTGCTTTGTCCTTTCAGCCAGATTGAAAAAATCGCCGTCCCAGTCGGCTTCTGAGCTGGAATCCAAGCTTTCTCCTCCTCCGGAAATAACTGAAATCCGTGCCGAGGGTCCTTATCTGAATTTCAAAGTCAAGCCGGATTCATTAATCAAGGAAGTGCTGGGCACGATTCATCGTGAGCAGTCAGATTATGGATGCTCCGATGAGTGTAGCGGTCAGACAGTTGTCATGGATTATTCTTCTCCCAATATCGCAAAACCATTTGGGATTGGCCATCTTCGTTCCACAGTCATTGGTCATTCGCTCATCCGTATATATCGTTCGCAAGGGTATAAGGCCATAGGCATCAATCATATCGGAGATTGGGGAACTCAATTTGGGAAGCTTATTTATGCTTTTAGTCAATGGGGGGACAGCGGCAGGCTGGCTGCAAATCCGATCGGAGAGTTGTTCGAACTATATGTCAGGTTTCATCGTGAAGCTGAAGCCAATCCTGAGCTTGAAAGGGGTGGACGGGAATGCTTCCGGAAGCTGGAGGAGGGCGATCAATATGCAGTAAACTTATGGAAGCAATTCCATCTATATTCGACGGCGGAATTTGACAGGGTTTACAAGCGTTTGGGCATCAGCTTTGATTATCAGACCGGCGAAAGCTTTTACAATGACAAAATGCCCGGAGTGATTGAAGAACTGAAGGCGAAAAATCTGACGAAATTGAGCCAGGATGCACTGGTGGTTGATTTGGAACAGTACGGTATGCCTCCCTGTCTCTTGAAGAAGAAGGATGAGGCTACATTATACGCTACACGCGATCTGGCGGCGGCGATCTACAGATTTAAGGAGTTCGCCTTTGATAAATTGCTTTACATCGTTGGGGCGGAACAGAAGCTGCATTTTCAGCAGCTTTTCAAAGTGATCGAATTGATGGGGTATGGATGGGTGGCGAATTGCCTTCACGTGGATTTTGGCAGAATAAAATTCGAAGGCGAGGAAATGTCCACTCGGAAAGGCAACATCATTGTGCTTGAGGAGGTATTGGATGAATCGCAGAGACTGGCCTTGCGCATCATTGAAGATAAAAACCCGGACATTGAAAATAGGGAACAGGTTGCGGAAGACATCGGCCTGGGGGCGGTTATTTTTGCGCAGTTTTCGTCAAGAAGAGGCAAGAATATATCTTTTAGCTGGGATGAAGCGCTCAACTTCGATGGACAGACAGGCCCGTATCTTCAGTACACCCACGCGCGGATTAGTTCTCTGGAGAGAAAATATGGGAAAGACATTCAGGCGAATATCGACCCTGCCCTGCTGAGCGACCAGGCCGAAATCAAGTTATGCAAGCAATTGGGTCAATTCCCCCTTGCCATAAACACGGCAATGCGCGAAAACGAACCTTTCATCATTGCCTGCTACCTTTTATTACTTGCTTCCGAGTTCAATGGGTATTATCAAAGGGTGAGGGTGTTGGTTGAAGATAAGTCTCTTGCCGAAGCAAGAATGTTCCTGGTTTCCGCGGTCCGCATCACACTGAGAAATGGCCTTTATCTACTGGGAATCAAAGCACCTGTGAAAATGTGAAATGGATATAATGCGATGGACAGAATCATTAAGAAAGTAAAAAAGGTAAATGGGGTTATAGAACTGCCCGGCGATAGATCAATCAGCCATAGAGCCTTGATATTGGCAAGCTTGGCTGACGGCGTTTGCGAGATATATGGCTGCTCTACGGCATTGGAATGCGAGGGGACCAAGAACTGCTTACGAAAGCTGGGTATCGCTATTAGTGGGGATAACGTGCGGCTGGAAGTTGAAGGGCAAGGTATCGAGGGATATTCTCCTCCGGAGTCAGATCTGGATGTCGGTAATTCGGCCGCCGGATTGTCCCTTTTAACAGGTATTTTGGCTGGATTTGAATTCGAATCTATTCTCACGGGCAATCCAAGTTTGAATAACAGGTCATATAAGACGCTAGTCCAATCATTGGAGAAAATGGGCGCTAAGATCGAATCAAATGATTTTCGGGTGCCATTGAAGATTAAAGGGACTCATTTGGCAGGGTCACAATTCTCCCTTAGTGATTCATCCGCACACCTAAAATCCGCACTGCTTTTGGCAGGCCTAAAAGCTGAGGGGGAAACCATAATCAATGAGGCCATTCCAGGCAGGGATCACACTGAGCGATTAATTAATCATTTTGGAATTCCCATTGAGATCTATATGGGCGAGGAGGTAAATGGTTTAGATGACCTGGATCGCCGGATGAAACGGATCAAACAAAAGCAGATGTATCGTGAGAAAGGGACTGAGGTTCATATATGGGGCATTGCCGGGATCATGCCTGCAAAAATTTATATTCCTGGTGATGTCACTTCGGCGGCACCGCTTATAGCCGCCGCAACGATTCTAAAGAATTCGAACCTTCAAATCAAGATGATGGGATTTAATCCCACGCGCTCCGGTTTTGTCGATCTTGTTAAGCGGATGGGCGCCAATTTCAGCTTTTCGGGCAAAAGGGAGTTATCTGGCGAGCCTGTTATTGACCTCGGAATACGCACGGCCAGCCTTCGCGGCCGACGATTAGGGGGAGCGATTGTTCATAATATGATCGATGAGATTCCGATCCTGGCAGTGCTGGCTTCCCAGTCGGAGGGGACCACAGTTATCAGAGAAGCGGAGGAATTGCGGAGGAGAGAGACCGATCGCTTGCATGCCACATTTCTTAATCTTCGCAAGATGGGCGCCAAGGTCGGGGAGCTTCGCGACGGCCTGGTAATTGAAGGGAAATCCAATCTGCGGGGTGCGGAAATAGATTGCTTGAATGATCATCGGCTGGTGATGTCATTCACGGTCGCAGGAATGGTGGCTGAAGGCGAGACATTGCTGAAAAATATCGATGGCGTCGAAAACTCCTTTCCCGGATTTTGGGAAACCATATCGACCATATCTGAAAATAGCGCTTTTGCGTAATAAGAATATTTTGGGATTGTTCGGATTTAAGAATCAACTACTGAACCGCTTTCTCAGCCGAAAACAGATTGGCCAAAGGGGCGAAGATATCACAGCCGATTTTCTTCGAAAAAAAGGGATGCGGATTTTGCATCGCAATCTGCGATTGGGAAGGATCGAGTTTGATATCATCGCTAAAGACGAAGACTCAATTGTTTTCGTGGAAGTTAAGACCTCCCGCACTCACTCCTATGGCGATCCGGTGGAATGGGTTACCATCCAAAAGCAAAGGAGAATGGCTCATGCGGCGAAGCTATATCTGCAAAAATTTAGAATATTAGAGACACCGGTCAGGTTCGATGTTGTAACCGTCGTGGCGCTGGGCACTAAGAACCAAATCGAGCATTTTAGGGACGCCTTTTAAGGGGCTGTGGAGCCCTTCGGAAGTAATTCGCGGGGAAATATTCTATACTGCATAGTCACTGCCGGCAGGGCGCTTAGGCTGTCCGTTAATGCTTCTAGGGAATCGAGGAATTCACCGAAGTATCCGGGATTGGATTTCAGATAAGATTCATACTCCTTGAAATCCGCCTCACTCAATCCTTCTTCTTTCAGGATCATAGCCCGGATTGTTCCGCATGAATCGGGATTATTCTGATAAATCTGATTAATTACGGCTATTCGGACAAAGGCGCTGGCGATATGAGGATCATAGCTTAATTTTGTGCCGGGGCGGCTGAATATGATATAGCCAATTGCACCGATTACTACGATTAATATGAGAACGGTTCTTTTCATTAATATTCAAGATCTCGTTGCCGCTAAGTTAAATCTACGGGCGACTAAAGTCAATAGTGGCATAATCCCTATGGGCATCAGATATTCCAAATCAACTTTGAGGCTTCATAGGTGAAACCAGAATCGATTTTTCATTACTATAAATTACTTTGCCCGGCAGAGCTCCTCGCGGCTTCCTTACATAACGGACTTCGGTATATACAACCGGCACTGCCGAGGAATTCCTCGCTTTGCTGAAATGAGCGGCTATTGATGCGGCCTGAAGGAGTATCTGTTTGGGGAATTCATGATTCCGGTGCGGCCTCTTGAGAATCACATGCGATCCGTGAGACTGTTGAGCATGGAACCACAAATCATGCTTGGCG
>PFXJ01000017.1 GCA_002791595.1 candidate division Zixibacteria bacterium CG_4_9_14_3_um_filter_46_8 | reverse complement strand
CCTGAAAATAATGGAAATTAATCAGCCTCCCAGGATTAAGATTGCCTTCACTCCCACACCGATTGAACGGCTTGAGCATTTGCCTTCTGATACCGGTGAGTATGAGTATGAGATATATATTAAGCATGATGATTATACTGGAAGCACTCTGCAGGGCAACAAGGTCCGCAAATTAGAATTCTTTCTGGCCCAAAGTAAAACCGAAGGGGCTGATACCTGGATAACTTGTGGAGGTCTGCAGTCAAACCACTGTAGAGCAGTCGCGTGTCTGGCCTCTATGATAGGTATGAAATCTTATCTAATGCTCAGGGGAAGTAAGCCGCAGGTTCCCCAAGGCAATTATTTGCTCGACAAATTAGTAGGCGCCGAAATCGAATTCGTCACGGCCACGGACTATTTCCGTATCGATGAGTTAATGCGGGATCGCGCCGACCAACTCATTTCCCGGGGGCTAACTCCCCACATCATCCCCGAGGGCGGCTCAAATGCTCTTGGACTATGGGGATATTTTGAATGTTATCGCGAAATACGACAGCAACTTGACCAAAAGGGCTTGAGTATTGATTACATCTTCACCGCCACCGGTTCCGGCGGGACCTTTGGCGGTTTGCTGGTAGGCGCAAAGTTTTTTGGTGACAAAACGAAGATTATCGGGATCAATGTCTGTTGCACTTCAGACCATTTCGTGGAACGAGTTTACCAATATTGTCAGGAATTCAAAGAGAGATATTGCCCAGGTCTGGTCATAAGACGCTCGGACTTGGAACTGATAGATGGTTATGTCGGAGATGGCTATGCCTTAAGCCGCAAAGAAGAACTGAAAATGATTTCTACTTTGGCAAGAGAATGCGGCCTTATTTTGGATCCAGTCTATACCGGAAAGGCATTCTATGGAATGTTGGACTTACTCCGAAAGCAGATGATCCCTGTCGGCTCCAAAATCCTTTTTATGCACACCGGAGGTTTATGGGGATTGATGCCGATTGGTGAGCGCTTCGTCGATTCCAATCTAATCTAAAAACTTGCATAACTATGTATCTTATTGCATATTGATGCAAAGAAAATGCTTGATTTGGGGCTTCCCAAATGATTCATTTTCCAAGTTTAACGGAACTAATCGGCCCCTTTTCTCCGTTATTTAGATAAGAGAAGGTAAGTTAGGTAAATGCTTCAAGCACCTCGTAAGATGAACGATTTAAATGCTCCGAATGGCACACAGCTTGCTCTAAATGGCATTAGCACAATCAATTCGGAAAGCGAGAAGGAGGTCATATGTTGACGAACGGGATACGACGAGGTTTACCGGAAGATAAATTGAAGAGCGTAAAAGACCCTAAGATCGGTAAGGATGAAAGGGGCTCTTACATATATACGACCAACGAAAATGTCAAAATCTATTTCGATGATTATTATGAATTCCTCGAAAGAACAGAGGCGAAGGCCCAGAGAGAACTTGCTGGATTGCGCCAGAAAATTGCCGAATGCCCCGATAGCCACGAGGAAACTTTAGCATACCTTCGCGCGAAGAAGGTGGTAATCGACCAACTTCTCTCGAATATTACGAAATACTATTCTGATTCAACCAATCTAAGCGCTATTATGAGCCCATGGTGCTTCGGCACGGTTGTCCTTGAGAAAATAGAAATTTATAAAGACAAGCTATCAAAAGGGCAGATTCACGATCCCAACATCCCCGACTATCCATTTTTTGTGCTAAGATACATTGATGAGATATATAAAGCAGTCCTTCTCGATATTTTCGATTTCCCAGAAAAGGCTTTTTCCATGCGCTGGCAATATACAGAGCTTCTCAAACGCTACAGCAAAGCTCTCTCCAACATTACCACCAGCCTTCAAAATGTGGTGATGATGATTAAGAACACAGGGGGCTTGTAGAAACTAATTGTTAAAGGCAGAACACCCCCGGCTGACGCCGGGGGTTTTTTATTTGTGCGTCGGTGGGGCGCCCAACCGAGAAAATGCGATTTTAGTTTATTTATGTTCGTGTTTGATCTGCCAATAACGCCAATAAGTATAAACCACAGGTATGATTTCCAGGGTGAGAAATGTGGAGCTTATCAATCCTCCAACCATCGGGGCCGCAATCCTTTTCATCACATCGGCGCCCGTGCCTTGCGCCCACAGAAGAGGAACCAGACCGATCATCGTAGTTCCAACAGTCATCAACTTGGGACGCACCCGCATAACTGTACCTTCCATATGCGCCCAAATTATGTCATTGAGGTCTCGCATCTTGCCGGCGCGCTTGCGCCGCTCATAGGCATGGTCAAGATATAATACCATCACTATCCCGGTCTCAGTCGCCAACCCCACTAAAGCGATAATCCCGACCCAAGTGGCCGTGGAAAAATTGTACTTAAGAAAATACATCAGCCAAATGCTCCCCACTAACGCAAACGGCACTGATGCCAAAACGATAAGGGTTTCAGTGATATTACGGAAGTTAAGATACAGGAGAATAATTACCATAATGAGAGTGATGGGAACAACAACCTTCATCTTTTTGGTCATCTGTTCCAGCAACTCATATTGGCCAGTCCATTTCAGATAATAGCCCGATGGTATGCTGATTTCCTCCGAGACCACCCGCTTGGCTTCTTGAACATAACCGCCGATATCACGCTGGCTCTGATCCATATCGACAAAGACATATCCCACCAGCATCCCCGCCTCATCCTTAATCATTGGAGGGCCGGTCACGATGCGGATATCGGCAATCTGCCCCAGAGGAATATGCCGTCCCCCCTCGGGAATGGAGCTTCCCTGAGGCGGCGAACTTCCTTTCATCTGCGGCGAAGCGGGCATTGACGTTGAACCCATACCGCCGGAAAATCCACCGGGAAACGAACTACCCGGTTTGGAACCACCTCCACCGCCCATATTATCCATCTGCACTAACTGCATATTGTCCCAGGGATTATAAACCTCCGCCCAATTACTGCCCGCCAACAGCGGGGGTTCTCCCTCAATTGCCCGTCCTCCTTCATTGGACATTCCCTCACCACCCATCTCGGATTGAGGACTGCCCGCAATAGGCACAAGGATCTCTTTTAGATGCTGGATATTGTCACGCAAATCGCGCGGATAACGAACGTTAATTGTATATCGTTCGCGCCCTTCAATGGTGACCTCAATGGGCATTCCTCCAATGGCGGTCTCAATGACATCCTCAACATCCCGCATTGTCAAGCCATATCGCGCCAGCGCCAGCCGGTCAGGAATGATATCAATAAAATACCCTCCGGTATTGCGATCGGAATAGACACTGCGCGTGCTGGGAATTTTGGAAAGGGATTGCTCCAACTGCATCCCGATACGTTCAATCTCAGTTAGGTCATGGCCAAAAATCTTGACACCGATCGGGGTGCGGATTCCGGTTGACAACATATCTATGCGGGTTTTGATCGGCATGGTCCAGGCGTTAGTCCATCCGGGGAATTTCATAGCCTTATCAAATTCTGCCATAAGTTCCTCCCAGGTGATCAAACGATCCTCCGGCCAGATTGGCTTAAATATTGAGTGGAGAAACGTCGGAGCCCTGCTTGAATACCATCGCTCTTGATGGACCCTACGCCACTCCTCTCTTGGCTTTAGCTGGACCACCGTCTCCAGCATGCTCAGAGGAGCAGGGTCGGTGGCAGTCTCCGCTCGCCCCGCCTTACCATAAACTGAGATGACCTCCGGGAAAGAACGTATAATGCGATCCTGATACTGCATATACTGTTTCGCTTGTTCGATTGATATATTAGGAAAGGTGGTCGGCATATAAAGAATATCGCCTTCATTTAGAGCCGGCATAAATTCCGAACCGATCTGAGGAATCATCGGGATAGTAGCGATGATAGCGGCCAAACCTATGGCGATCGTGGTTTTGGGATTGCGCAGGGCGACGAACACGAATGGTTTATAAATGGCAATCAGGAATTTCGAGACCGGATGTTCAGCTTCATGTTTGATTTTGCCACGGAGCAACAAAGTCATCAGCGCCGGCGCCAACGTTATGGCCACAACCGCTGAAAAAAACATGGCGAAAGTCTTGGTATAAGCCAACGGTTTGAAAAGACGCCCGCCCTGTCCCGTAAGTACGAAAATTGGCAAGAATGCGATCGAGATAATCAACAATGCATAAAAGATTGAGGGGCCCACTTCCTTGACGGCGGCAATAATAACTTCCTTGCGATCGATTCCATCAGGCGCTTTTTCCATGCGTTTGTGAGCGTTTTCCACCAGTACAATAGAAGCATCAACCATCGCTCCAATCGCTATGGCGATACCCCCTAAACTCATGATATTTGAGCCGATATTCAGCAGATACATGGGGATAAAGGCTAATGAAACCGCAAAGGGCAACGCAATAATTGGCACGAGCGCACTGCGAAAATGCAGCAAAAAAATGAAAATGACCAAGGCCACCACAATACCTTCTTCGATTAAGCTATGCTTGAGGGTTTCGATCGCCCGGGTGATTATATTGCTCCGGTCATAGACCGCTTTTAGCTCGACGCCTTCGGGAAAGGCCGGCTTTAATTCGGCAATTTTGGTTTTGATCCTCTGGATGACATCTAAAGCATTTTCGCCATAGCGCATAATAATAATTCCGCCCACCGCTTCCCCAATCCCATCAAATTCTCCCAGACCGCGCCTGATATCCGGCCCATAGCCGACCTTGGCCACATTCCCCAATAGGATTGGAGTGCCGGCTGGGGTACTTCCAAGACTTATCTGCCGCAGGTCATCGAGATTACTAATATAACCTCGTCCACGCACGAAATACTCCCGCCCGGTCATCTCAATTACGCGCCCTCCCACATCGTTATTGCTCTGACGAATAGCGCGGGTGACATCGCCCACTGAAAGATTGTACGCGTGAAGTTTGTTAGGATCTACTTCCACCTGATATTGCTTTTGATAGCCTCCCACGCTCGCCACCTCAGCAACTCCGGGAACTGAAGATAAAGCATATCGAAGGGTGAAATCCTGGAATGTGCGGATATCCGCCAAGTCATGACGACCAGTCGTGTCCACCAAGGCATATTGGAAAACCCAGCCGATCGAAGTGGCGTCAGGCCCCAGCACCGGGGAAACACCCTGGGGCAGTTTGCTCTGGAATTGGCTCATATATTCCAGCACCCGGCTTCTTGCCCAATATATATCAGTCCCGTCTTCAAAAATCACATACACGAATGACATTCCGAACATTGAATAGCCGCGCACCGCCATAATTTTCGGCGCCGATAATAATGAAGTCACGATTGGATAGGTTATCTGGTCCTCAACCAAATCAGGACTCCGCCCCATCCATTCCGTGAATATGATTACCTGCGTGTCGGATAAATCCGGGATGGCATCCAGGGTGATATTGCTTATTGAATAGTAAGCGCCGGCAGCGGCGAATATTGTTCCGACAAAAACAATAGTCTTGTTCCTGGCACAAAAATCGATGATGGCATTAATCATGCTTTAAAATTCCTTTCCACCATCTAATGGATATGTCCTGCGGGCATCTGGTCTTTCTTATCCATAGCGCTCCCCATTCCGGAAATAGCCGATTTCAGACGGCTTTCGGAATCTATTAGAAAGTTGGCGCTGGTAACAACCTCCTCGTCTTCTTCAAGACCCCCGAGAATCTCAATCCAATCATCAGAGGACTTTCCGACCGTTACCAACCGCGGTTCGAAATGGATTTTGCTATGAACGACAAATGCGTACTGTCTATCTCCTCCATCCAATATCGCCTCCACCGGCGCCACCAGCACTTCTTCGGCATCACGCTGGACTTCGACTTCCACATACATCCCCGGAAGAAGCTTTAATGAAGCATTCGGAAATGATAAACGAACTCTCATAGTGCGGGTTTTCTCGGAGACCGATGGAAAGATAAACTCAATTTTGCCCTCAAATGCATCCGCAGGATAACTGGCTGACCGCATCTTGGCATTCTGCCCCACATGAATGTCTTGAATGTCTTGTTCATAAACATCACCCCAGACCCAAACTCTGCTCAAATCGGCGATTGTGAATAAATTTTGATCCGGGCTGACTAACTGCCCGGGCAGAACTGACTTCTCCAACACATAGCCCGAAAAAGGACTTCGAATCGTCATCTGTGGGCTGGATAGATCAGATTTTTCCAAATCAGTGATGTCGGCCTCGGTGAGGCCCAACAGCTTTAGCCGTTCACGCGCCCCGCCGGCAATTTGGCTGTTCACGGACTTATTGGATGAACTATCCAGATTCGTGTTGGCATTGATGGAAGCTACATAATCCTGCTTGGCTTGATAAAGTTCCTGGCTGTAAATCGACATCAGGGGCTGGCCAGCCTTCACGAATTGCCCGGTTTTGTCAACAAAAAGATCCGAGACCCAGCCAGTCACTCTAAAATGGACATTCCCTATTCTGGTTTCATCCGGCGCAACAAAACCAACAATATTAATTTTGCCGTCTGGGCTTCGCCTCTCCACCTTCGCCGTACGAACCCCGATTAATTGGAGGCGTTCAGGTTCAATGGTAACCGGCACCAACCCAGGCACCGGAGCTTTTCCCATATCACCCATTTGACCTTCGGAGCTGATTTCCTCTGAGGGGACAAGATCCATACCGCATTTTGGGCATTTGCCCGGCTTATCGGAAATGACTTCCGGATGCATAGGGCAGGTATAAACCTTCGGTCCTGCTTTCTCATATTCGTTCATCTTATCCATCTGGACGCTGTCGGTCATCGCTTCAGTGTCCGCCTTACCTCCGATAGGAACCAGGGTCATCCCGCAGATGGGACAATCCCCAGGTTGATTGGATACATAAGTCGGATGCATCGGACAATGATACTGGGTACTGCCCTCCCCTCTGGCCTGCCACGGTGTCAGATCAAAATAGTTCAGAACCATAATTAGTGCGAATAGGGACAATCCTATTAGAAGCGCCCATCGAACGGTCGCCATCGTTTTCATAAACGGAGGCGCGCTTTCCTCTCCCTCTGGAAGCGGCTCATGCTGGGCCGGATCGTAATGTTCATCATTGCTCGACATATCTATAATACTCCTATTGCCAATTTCCCATCTCTCTACTTGGAATCGGCATTCCATTCATCTGGATTGGTGATGTATTTTTCAGCTTCGACCATAGTGCTTGCCAATTCAAAGGCAATTTGATAGGCGGTGATGCGATCACGGTAAATACTCATTGAATACGACAGCAGATTAGTGAGCGGTATTCGATTTGCCGCATATCCGGTGGAAGCGCTTATATAGGCATTTTCGTATGCTGGAACGATCCTCTTTTGATAGATCTCCAAGCTTTGGGAAAGACGCTCGGCCCGCGAAAATAGCGTTTCCAATTCAGACTTCACATCGCGCCACAGTTGAACAGCTTCCGCGTCCGAACTCCGTCTCATCGCCTCCATCGATAAAGCCATATTCCCTTGCTGACGTCCCGAAAAGATCGGCAACGAGATTGATGCTTGAAACCCAACCATATTGTCACGTTTTTCCATCTCGCTGTCTGCACGAAACCCGTAATCTGCTGATAGGCCGAGCATGGGCCATCTCATTCGCTTTGCGGCCGCAGCCTGGAATCTGTAGCTCTGGCTTTGGAGTGCGAGCTTGCTCAGCGGAGGATAATTCCGTTTAGCCTTCTCCTGCCATTCGGCCGCAGTCAGAGGAAGTTGCCCCACCGATGGTTCGGACAGAGGAGGCAATAGGGGATCGGAGTCCTCTCCCATCAACGTCAGCAGATTGTTCCTGGAAGATTCTATTTCCTGTTGAGTGGACAGAATATCAGAATCCAAACGCCAAAGGTCGGCCCGGGCAATCGCCAGATCAGCCTGATCGGCCTGCCCAGATTTTAGCTTGGCGGAAACGGAAGCTATGATTTCTTCTTGCAATTGATGCTGGCCTTTGATAGCATCTAAGATCAAACCGCGATAGTAAAGATCCAGAAAGGCAAGTTTCGCCGATGTCGCCAGATCCAATTCGACAGCGCGCCTCTGTTCTCGCGAGGCCCCAGCATCAGCCCTTGCCGCTTTTGATCGCAGACCTTTAAATCCGGAGTAGGGGATATTCTGGCTCAGGCCAACCATCTTCATAGTCATCGCATCCATCTGGAAGTCAAATGTGGTCGGAAGATTGACGACACCCGCCATCAGCATCGGATCATCCCAAGCGCCAGCGGGGCCGATATTGGCAAATGCAGATTCTTCCATAAAGCGCGCCGCCGCTATACGGTCGTTATTCTTGAGAACCTTCTTGATGACCTCCTCAATTCGAAGACTATCTCCCGCCTGGAGAGAATTCTTAGGAGCGCTCGGTGGTTGCGAAGTCGCCAACAGAGGCAGACTAAAGATTATTGCGATAGTTATAAAAAAGGTTAGGAGAGTGAATCGACGCATCTTAATGATCATGGTCATGCTGATGTTCATGCGCTTCTTCTGCAGGCATTGCTGAATCCTCCTGTTCTTCCTTCATCATCGATCTCCCGGAATCGGGATGTCCAGACACTTTCACCAGAGCCATCCCGCATTTGGGACAATCCCCCGGTTTATCCGATACGACCTCTGGATGCATTGGACATACATATTTCTGCATCATCTCCATCTCAGCATCACTATGCCCTTCACCCGAATGCTGATGACCCTTCATCATTTGCTCCATCATGGGAGCCACGCCGACCCCACATCGGTACACCATCTCGCCGCCATAATACCCCCCGGTAATCATAATCCCCAATCCTGCCACTCCCAAGAGTAGAAAGAGGTAGGTCAGACGAATCGGCAACGACCCGCGATTGAAGCTTCTCCACACAAAAAGGACAATTATCGTCCCCAATAATATTAAGCCAAGGGTCTCATGAGTTTCCATAAGGGAATGGGCTTCATCAGTATGAGGCAGTGAATCCTTTGCCACCAGGCCGGTAATCACTGTGGGAATGGCCGCAACGGTGGCAAAACACAGATTCCACCATCCGGCAGATTTCAGCGACTCACGTTTGGTAATGTGACCGAGAATATCAAAGATCACCGATGCGGAAAATAGAGCAATTGTAAAATGCACCAAGACGGGGTGGATATTCGGCATCTTCTCTTCCTTCTTAAGTGTTTAGATTAAATTCAAAATCAATCAGCCGAAAGCTTCTCCTTTAATTTTAACCACGAGCGAGTATTACGATCCAAAACGTCTGACCATTCTTCATCGGTTCGAGGTGCAGACTAACATTAGAGTATTTCATTCCCTTGTGAATGAAGTTTTTGTCCTTTAGAATAATAATCATATTATTATACTTAAGATTACGTTATCTTGTCAATACCTAAATCCATAGCATCACCCCTATCGATCCAATGCCCCATTTCTTAATTTGTATTTTCAATTGATAGATAATCATAATTTCGCATATTGGTTGGTTTTACGCTTTGAACTTGCCACAAGTTCACCAGAAAATCCGGCATAGCTGAAACGGCCGGCTATGGATATTAAAAAATATCCACCAAGTTCCCCGTTTATGCCCTTTCAAATGCGCTTATTTCCAACATTTATAAATATGGCCGCAATTACCAGATGGGGTTGGCATTTAAATATTTTATGAAGGCCAACCCAAAGAAGCTAATTGGGACAACCTGTCCCGCCAGATGTTCGACGTCAGCAGGAATCTCAACAATGACCGGCAGATACTGTAGATTTTGGATAAGCCCTCGCGGCCGACCCACCGGAAAGCAAAGCGCGACTATGCAGATATCAGGAAGCTCGCTCCCGCGACGTATTCCGCAATCCGTGAAGTTGATCCCTCCGACCAAGGATCCTGTTGGGGGAGAAGCTCCCTCATTTGCCAACTGACTCGGCTTCCGACCTTACACAAGCGAACTTTTCGTTCCCAGTTTTTTTTTATCGAAGCGGAAGAACACCAGCAACCCTATTACAAGGACGCCCATCGCCAGCACCAAAATGACAAATCTCCCGGAGGAATCATCGGTGGAAAGGACTTGGGAACTTGCATGGCCTCCCGACACCTCTATCACTTCGTGTGACATCTGATACACGATCTTTTCGGTGCGCAGTATCGGTCTGCTAAACTCATATTGCAGAGTATTCTCCACGGTAAACATATCTACACCGTCAGGAATATCAAATTTGAAAGTCTCCGTTCTTGTTTCTCCAGGTGCAATTCGGTTGTCAGAAAATACCTGGGCCGCATTGAGTATCATCCCCGCATTGTCCTCAAGAATAATGCCATCATCATCAACGAGGACCTTTCGGTAAACCTTGTTGACCTCGGCCAGAAGATTCCCTCCCGGATCGATAATCCTGGTATTAAGCACCACTTTGCGAGCAGGTGTGCCTGTTGGCAGTTTATGGCCGGACTCGGAATTGGTGATTCTGGTCACCACTTTGGCGACGTCGCCTTCCCGCTCCACCTCGGTCCTCACAACCGCCGCATTGGTAAGATTGATTACCGAATGGCCGCCTCTAAACTCGTGAGCGGTGACAAAATGGCTGGATTCTTTAACGGATGGATCGACCACGTTTTTATCATAAACGATGGGCATGTGGCAGTTCTGGCACTGGATTCCTTCTTTGGAGTACGGGCCTTCCTTCCATTCGCTGAAAGTCCCCATCACGAGGACGCCATTGCCGTTCACCAGTTCATGGCACCCGGCACAAAATTCGGACTTCGTGTGGATCTCGGAATACTGCGTTTCATGGGCAGGGGACTCCGTATCGCGGAACGGACCGTACTTTGTAATACCCTTATCGATCTTGTAGTAATCCGGTTTTCCTATCAGACCAAGTCCGCTTACCGTATGGCAAAAATCGCAGGCAACCCCTTCGTTCGAAGCAGTGCCTCGGAGATCGTAGTCCTCGGTCACACGGGTAGTAGGGGCATGGCAACTGAGGCAATATTCTTTCACTTGCGGACCACGTTTCAACTGAACCATCAGAAAATCAGCCATGAAGACCGGATCCTCAACCGCCTTGGCATGCATGGATTCTTTCCAGTTGGCATAAATGTCCTTGTGGCACCGGGCACATATTTCACTGGCGGTATATGAATTCCTGGAAATCCTGAAAAAATCAGGGTTGCTCTCTGAGGCCAGAGGCTGTGACGCTGATAACAGCAAAGATACCAGCAACAATATGATCGTTTGGAGCGCCATTGCGGTCTCCTTTCAAAAGTTTGTTACCTGACAGTAACTGTTGACTCGAATACAAATCTCCCGTTGACAACTCTTAGAATGACAACTTCCTTTACCGGATTCCTTTTTTCGTTAAGGGATATGGTTCCCGTAACCCCGTTGTAGTCGGACGTGGAATTGATTGATTCGGAGAGGGCAATGTGTGACAATCGTGGCGTTCTTCTCAAGGCTTCGCAGATTACGTCCGCAGCGTCGTACCCAAGCGCCGATGATGCCGTCGGCCTAACGGAGTTGCGGGACTTATAGTCAGCGACAAAACGTTGCACCAAAGGCTGAGCATTATCCGCAGAAAAATGAGAGGCGACAAACACGTGATCGTTGTTATCAAAGATTCCGGATATCGCCTGTAGAAATTCGGGTGATTCCCATCCATCTCCGCCCAACATGGGCACCCTGAGGCCGTTCTGCTTGACCAACCTGGCCAATTCCGCCGCCTGTTGGTGGTAGCCAGGCAAAAAAACGGCATCGGGTTTCGTATCTTTTATTTTCGCCATTATCGAAACGGAATCAAGGCTCGGACCTGATTGGAACAACTCAAAGAGAACCTCCCCGCCCTGCTCAAGGTAATGCTTCTTGAAGTAAGTGGCCAATCCCAACGAATACTCATCTCCCGGGTCAAAAATGATGCCCAGCCGCCTGAACCTAAGGAAGTTATACGAATACTCCGCCAGCGCCGCGCCCTGATAGGGATCGGTGAAACAAATTCTGGAAACATACGATCCGATAGCAGTAACACTGGCATTGGTCGCCAATGCAGACATAAAAGGAATCCCTAGTTCCTGCGCCAGATTGCCGCCTGCAAGGGCAAGTTTGCTGGTTGTGCCGCCGATGATTGCCATTATGGTGCCATCCGAAGCCAACTTACGCACCGCTTCCATCGTTCTGACCGTGGACGTCCCATCATCCTCAATGGCCAGCTCTATCTTTCTGCCTTTGACTCCGCCCATGACATTAGCCTGGTCAACAGACATCTGGATGCCCTTCAAGCAGTCCTGACCATAGGTGGCGTTCTCTCCGGATAAGGAAAGAACCACTCCGATGCGGATAGGAGAGGAGTTGGTCTCCACCTCCGGAGTTGAACAGCCCGCGACCATCAGCAGTAGTATCGCTGGCACTAACCAGGCCATCGTAGCCTTCAAAATCTCATTCATGTTCATACTTCACGGCAGTAACTTCACTTTTTCGAAATCGACTTAACAAAAACTACCAAATCCCATATCTCATGATCAGATAATACCTCTCCCCACGGAGGCATATACTGCGACTTCCCGACAGCCTTTCCCCCACCATAAATGGCGAAGTATATATCGAGTCGGGAGTGCGAAGCGGCGAATGCCCGGTCGGACAGATCCGCGGGACGCGGGGTGAATGCAGCCGCTATGGTACCATTGCCCTTCCCGTTCTGCCCGTGGCAGACACTGCAATATTTGGCGAAAGTCCCAGTGGCGTTGGAGGCGACTCCCACGTATTGGAATTGACGATGCAACACCCTGACAAACGCCACCACATCCCATATCTGCCGTGTTGACAAGGTTGTCGTCCAAGGGGGCATCGACTTCGATTTGTGCGCCGCCTTGCCTCCCTGAGCTATGATGTTATATAGCTCGTCGTCGGTCATCTTTGACATTCTCTGATCGTCAGTATGGTCGGTGGGTGTTCTTTCCAGAAATTCCGCCGCTCCACCAGTGCCGGTGCCGTCACGACCGTGGCAACTGGAGCAATAGGTCAAGTAGAGCTTTCTTCCGCTTATTGCATCACCGGCAGGCATCATGTGCAAACTGCGGATGAAAGAGACCAAATCCCATATCTGCACATCCGAAAGATTGAGCTGGAATCCTGGAAGAAAACGCTCGCCATGGAAGGTATTGTTCTCACCTCGGATAAAATTATAGATCTCCTGATCGGAAATCTCCACCATGGCTTTCTGATCAGTGAAATCCTGTGGCCTTATCTCCAGATACTTGGAGGCTTCGCCGTCGCCCTTGCCATCCGACCCGTGACAAGCGGAGCAGAATGTCAGGAACAACTTTCGTCCTTCTTCCGGATTTCCGGCCTTGGCAGACCAGAACGAGCATAGCAGTAACGTTGTTACCAGAGCGCAGAAACTTATTTTTTTCATTAGGTAATCTCCCTTTGCTATGATGCCGCCCCAGTGATTTCCGGGCCAGAGCCGACATCAATACCGCCTTCTTTTAGCTCCCATATTGAGATTATGGGAAAGATTTTCGAGAATAGAACGTAAAACAATGTTAGGCCGGCAAAACATCCGGCGGTGATTGACCATTCCACCCAGGATGGAGTGTAATTTATTTCGCTGATCGGCAAGCGTGGATTGGAAAGCGATGGCACAACTATCGTATATCTCTCCAACCACATCCCGATGTTTACCGATATTGATGCAATGACAGTTCCAGTGATAGTCCGGAATTTCGGAATTGCCAGTATTGGAAAAGGAATAATGAAGCAGAACGCGACCATCGCCCAGAACATTGGGGCAAATTCGCCAGCGATCTTAGCATAGAAAACCGCCATGTGTGACGGCTCGCCACCATAAAAAGTGGTCAGATACTCGGCGAAAGTGAAGTATAACCACAGACACGCCATGACCATCAATAAAATACCAAGATTCTTAAAATGGAGGGGTTTAAGATACCTGTCGAGTTTGTAAACTTTCCGCAAAATCGCCATGGCAATGATGATGGCGGCAATGCCGCTGAAGATGGCGCCTACGACGAAGTAAGGTCCGAATATTGTGGAGTGCCACATCGGCTGGATAGTCATAGCAAACACCCAGGACACAACCGTGTGAACCGATACAGCCACCGGGATAATAGCGATGGCCATGAAACCGATCATCTTTTTAAGGAGACGCTTTTGCTTTTCCGTTTCCTGCCATCCTATGGCCAGAAGGCGATAGAACCACAGTGGCTTAACTCCGGCGTTTCGTAGCTCGGCGATGTCAGGTATCAGCGGCAAGTATAGATAAAGCAGGCTGGACATCAGGTAAATGGATATGCAGATGACGTCCCATATCAATGGGGAGTTTAATTGCCCGTGGA
>PFXJ01000027.1 GCA_002791595.1 candidate division Zixibacteria bacterium CG_4_9_14_3_um_filter_46_8 | reverse complement strand
TAACGAAATTTTTTTATTGATGTTTTCGCTTAGACATTATACTTTTTCATAAGAGGAAGTAGCCCGTCAACTGTATGCATGAAGTTTGAGTGGGGTCTTATGCTTGCAACGTGAAGCCGACATAAATTATTGATTGCGACTGTGACCGGCTAGTTACCCTGTCATTACTGGACTTGGATCTAGAGATTAAAGGAGATAAGGATTGGAATGAAAAAGCTGAATATTGACTTAGAAAATTGCTATGGGATTAAGAAGCTTAAGACACAGTTCGATTTCTCTCAGGGCAAGGCTTATGCCATCTATGCCCCCAATGGTGCGATGAAGACCTCGCTGGCGCAGACCTTTAAAGACATAGCTGACCTATCCTATCAAAAACTCTGAATTTTGCCTAAACCGGCGGAGATAAAAAAATCATCTTCGCCGCTACGAATTTTCGCGATAAAAAACTTGAAGCAAATCGTAGGCTAAATGTGTGATACTTTGAAGTCCGTATCGTCCATATTAATCCGGACGGACCACTCGCAGCAGTTCCTCGATGGAAGTTATCCCCTTTTTGACCTTCAGGGACCCATCTTCGAAGAGTGTTTTCATCCCATCTTTGACAGCTTGTTTTTTGATTTCGTCGGAAGAAACTCTCTTGTCTATCAGCGGCTTTAGATCTTCTGAAAGCGTCAGCAACTCATGGACTCCCATCCGTCCTTTAAATCCAGTTTCGGCACAGATCGGACAGCCGCGAGCACGGAATAACTTTATGCCCGACTCATCGATCCCCAGAAGCTGAAGCTCCTCTTCGGATGGCGCATACTCCTCTTTGCATTTGCAGAGACGTCTAACCAGCCTTTGAGCGACGACCATCAGCAGTGACGATGATATCAAGAATGGTTGTATGCCCATATCGATAAACCGGGTTACCGTCCCCGGGGCATCGTTGGTATGAAGGGTAGAGAACATAAGATGACCGGTAAGGGCGGCTTCGATGGCTATTTCGGCAGTTTCGAGGTCGCGGATTTCGCCCACCATTATGATATCGGGGTCCTGGCGCAAATAGCATCGAAGAGCCCTGGCGAAAGTAAGGCCAATATCCGGCAACATTTGCATCTGGTTGATTCCGGTCAGCATATATTCTATTGGGTCTTCGGCTGTCTGGATATTGACATCGGGCTTATTGATGCAATTTAGCGCCGCATATAATGCCGTAGTTTTGCCGGAACCGGTTGGACCGCAATGCAGTATCATTCCATAAGGTTTTTTTATCAGGCTTTCATAAATTTTGAGATTATGTTCCGAATAGCCCATCTGTTCCAAAGCCACCACCGCCGAAGTTCTATCCAAAATGCGCATCACCACTTTCTCTCCATACGCCATTGGGCCGGTGGCCACTCGCAGATCGATATCTATGTCTTTAGTAGTGAAAGACTTAAACTTAATTCGGCCATCTTGCGGAAGCCTCCGTTCGGAAATATCAAGGTCAGACATAATTTTCAAACGCGAAATCAGGGCGCTGATAGTCCGCGGGGGAAGAGAATAGACCTCGTGGAGAACCCCATCTATTCGGTAGCGAATCTTGACTTCCTTTTCGAATGGTTCGACATGGATATCCGATGCCCCTTTCGAATAGGCATCCTCGATAATTCTGGTGGCAAGCTGGACAATTGGCGCCGAGGATTCATTAACCTCATCTTGGATATTAATGGTTTCGGTAGCGGAATCGTATTCCTTTCCAACTTCCGCCACCGTTTCCGATATCTGGGCATCCATTTTGAATGCTGACTTAAGGGCGCTGACGATCAATTTCTCGGTAGAGACCATCACTTTCGCAACCTTCAGCTTGGTCACAAACCGAAATTTATCAATCAGAGCATAATCCAGGGGATTGGAAACCACGATGATGACGCTGCCATCAGGATTTTTCTCCAAAGGATAAATATTCAGCTTCCTTAGGACTTTTTCTCCGATGGACTCAAAGAGCGCCGGGTCATCAGGTCTGTGATTGCCAAGATCGATAAACTGCGTATTACCCAATTTTGACAAGCATTGGGCGGCTTCAAAATCCGAAAGAGTTTCATTGGCGTCAGAAGCCGTGGTCATTATACGAGCGGAATAGTCGGCGACATCCTGAAGCAGGGCCAGATCCTCAGCGTTGAATTTATCCCTCCCCGATTTATGGATACGATTTACAACTTGGATGGCTCCTATGATATTTTTTGATTGCAGAGGAACTGTTATCATCGAATGGGTCTTGAACCCGGTAATCCGATCCACTTCGGGATTGAAATCCGGATCATTGAACGTATCTTCGGTAAGAACAGCATTTCCTTCGCTGATAACTTTCCCAACGATCCCTTTGGCCTTCTGCAATGGGAGCGTCTTCAATCTCTCAGTTGTTTTCTGAGCGATGGCTCTGTAATTATCTCCCATCTGCTCAATCTCGGGAGTATAATAGACATATTTGAAATGGATATTGTCATCGCCCTCGATCAGGAATATGCTGATTGCCACTCCATTGACCGCCTGCAATGCCTTCTTGCAGGTAGCCTCAAGGACGGAATCCAGTTCCTCCGGTGAAAGCTCTTTTTTCGAGAGGAGCGCTTCGAGAAGAGAGCTTAAGACCATCGTGCTTTTGGCTTCTGCCAAGGCTTGAACCATATTTACCTCCCTAAAAAGTTTAAGAAATCAGAATGCTGCCCTATGAAATATTGGCGGACGCCCCTCTTGAGGGCTTATTGAAAAAGCCAGGAAACTCGAAAAATGATCTCAACCTTCTCCCGTTCATCGGGAGAAGCTTGCCCGCCTGTGGTGGGGTGTCCCCGGTTAAAGCGGGGAGGGATGAGGGTGTAACCCCATAAACTCCCTCATCCTCCGACTCCTTCTCCCAATTAATGGGAGAAGGAGAGAAAGAAAAGAATTTTCTAAAGCACTTTCTTTTTCATGGCAGCCCAGATTTTTTCAACAATCTCTTGATTTCTCCCTGCGAATCCCAGCCTGCTGCCCAATATAATCCAATTCCCAATCCTATTAAGCATACCAGGAGCTAATGGCGATTCATAATTTTATGTCAAGGCTATCGAGCCAATCTTGCGTTTCTTGCCCAATACATCAATATGGCGCCGGCGGCGGCGACATTCAACGAATCAACCTTGCTGCTAAGAGGGATTCTTAATGCCAAATCGACCAGATTTTTGGCTTCTTCGCTCACGCCACGAGGTTCATTTCCGAGAACCAAAACCGCCTTTTCGGGGCACTTTTGATCTTCTATGCTTAATCTGGCATTCGAATCTCCTGAAATCAGCTTGAATCCTTGCTGTTTAAGCGCACTTAATTTTTCATACGATATGTTTTCCAAAGCCTTTATCTGAAAAATATATCCCGCAGTTGAGCGAAGGAGTTTCGGATTATAAAGTTCACAACTTCCCTGGCCAAAGATGACCGCATCGAAGCCAAAAGCACAGCCGTTGCGAATGAGGGTCCCGGCATTGCCCGGATCGGAAACTTGATCCATATAAAGCAATTTGCTTGATGTCGCAAAGTCATCAAGAGTATATTTGAAAGTGGGCATCAACGCGGCAATCCCGGGCGGAGTGCTTACATCTGACAGTTTCCGCATTTGGGGGCTGGAAATAAAAACCTTTTTTGTCGGCCTGTTCCCAATCAAGGAGTCAATATTATTTTTTCCATAATCAACGGAATAGAATATTTCCTCCGGGTCGAAGCCATTTTCTAAGGCCGATGCGATAAGGTTATCGCCCTCGACCAGGAATTTGCCTTCTTTTTGACGGTTTTTCTTTTGTTTTAGCGCAATAAGCGCTTTTAATCTGGCATTACTTATCATATTTCAACTATCGGCATATTAATGATTGATTTTTGTGAAACCGCGGGCTTAAATTATTGGAAGAGAATACATATCATAAACGATGGCTCAATTCAAGCACTTTCTTAAGGATTATATTATTATATGGTTGATGGTGATGCTCGGGCTGAATACGGCTTCATCCCAAACTGCCACCAACGGCCAAAACGGACTAAGTCAATCCCCAAAGATAGTTGATCTCACAGCTATCATTAATCCCCGCTGGACCGGAATAGGGTTGGCATTATCGGGGGGAGGAGCGCAGGGATTTGCACAAATCGGAGTATTGAAAGTCCTTGAGGAAAATGGCGTCCCTGTTTCACATATTGCCGGCACCAGCATAGGAGCGGTAATTGGAGGATTGTACGCTTCGGGTTATTCGGCGCGGGATTTGGAACAACTGGCCTATAACACCAACTGGAAAAGCTTGTTTTCCGATAGTCCTGGACGCTTGAAACTCTTTCTCACCCAGCGACAACAACGAGAAAAGCATCTGGTCGAAATACGATTCGATGGCTTAAAACCTTATGTTCCTCAAGGCATTACCGCGGGACAAAAAATTTCGGACTATCTTTACAAGTCCACTATGGGATCAAGATATGAAACGGGAGCCAACTTTGATTGTTTAAGAATCCCGTTTAGGGCGGTGGCAACTGATCTTGTTACTGGAGAATCGGTAATTCTTTCAAGTGGCGACCTGGCTGAATCTATTCGGGCGGCGGTTTCAATACCATTGGCATTTTCCCCAGTTGAGTATGGTAATCAGCTATTGGTCGATGGTGGACTGGTATGCCCCGTTCCGGTGGATGTTGTTCGAAAAATGGGAGCAGAAAAGGTAATAGCAGTCAACACTGTCTCACAACTTTATTCCCGTGAGCACCTAAAATCGGCCCTTGATATCGCCAATCAAGCCACCACAATCATGGTAATGGACAAAACCATTGCGCAACTTCACAAGGCCGATCTGGTTATCCAGCCGGACCTCAGCAATTATGCCAATACTGAATTTGATGATATTCCGGCTATCATTCGAGAAGGTGAGAAAGCCGCTTATGAGATGCTTCCTCGGATATTGGAGCTTCTAAATCGACCGAATCCGGAGCCAAATACAGCTATTTTTGTTGATGAGGTACGAACGACCTTCATTCCTGATGATTGCCAAAGCTCTGATTTGAGCGGCCTCTGCGACCAGTATGATGGCAAATTAGTCTCATCGATCGATATTCAGATCCTCAAGGAGAGGATATTAAGTACTGGCGATTATGCCTGCGCCGACTTCGATACTACATTAGGGGCGGAAGGAGCCATCATTGATATTGAAATGCAGTTATTCCCGGTGATTAGAGAGATCAAATTTATGGGGAACACGGTCTTCTCCAATGAGATTTTGGAGAAGTATCTGGGAATTGAGATCGACAAACGATTGAATAGTAGGATGCTTCAATCCGGATTGCAGAGGATTGAGAATCTATACCGTAACTCCCACTATTCGCTTGTGAATATAATGGCAATCACTCTAAATGTGTCTGATGGAATTCTCCTGATTGAAATTGATGAGGGACTGATTGCGGATCTGAAAATAACTGGGAATGAATATACGCGTGGATGGGTGATCAAGAGGGACTTTCCTGAAGTAATTGGGCGGCCCTATAACTCGTTGGATATAAATAAGGGCGTGGAGCATCTCTACAACTCCGGATTATTCGAGCGTGTCACCACTAATATCGTTGATCATAAAGATGGTTATTACACTTTACAGCTCAATATGCGCGAAAAATACCCAAGAGCGGCGCGCTTCGGAGTCCGTTACGATGACGAATACAATCTACAGGGATTGATTGATGCAGGTGATTACAACCTCGCAGGCACGGGTAGCGAACTTGCGTTGAACACTGTAATTGGGGATAGGCAGAGGGAACTGAATGCTGAGTTCCGCGCTGATCGGATATTTAAAACATTTCTTGCTTATTCCATCAATGCTCGCATCGGTCATAAAGAGATGGACATATTCATCGACCATCGGCCCCGCAAAGAATATTTCCGCAATTACCGGGGGGCGGGTTTGAGGATAGGGCAACAGATATCCCGTCTGGGTGCGGCCTCGGTGGAATTGCGTGTTGAAGACATTGAAGATAAGTCATTGTCCGGTGAGAAAAACCTGATGAGAATCAGGAGCCTCATTCTGCGCTCGGTGGTGGACACCAAAAGCAGTAATACTTTTCCCGAGAGTGGGAAGTATCATCTTTCGTATTTGGAATGGGGCAGTGACATATTGGGGGGGAATGATATTTTCAGCAAATTCTATGTCTCGGTAGAATCTTATTATCCTCTTCCATTTGGGCTTAATTTTCATCCCAGAGCCGCGTTGGGAATTTCTATCAATGGCCTACCGCTATCCGAGAAATTTTATCTGAATGAACCCGATGGATTTGCGGGATTTCACCGATATGAGATTTATGGAGATAATTTCTTTGGGTATCACCTGAGATTGAGAAAGAAAATCGGTGATAGGTATTACCCTTATTTGCGATACGATGCCGGCGATATTTATTCGGACAAATCCGAAGTTAAGCTGAGGAACTTAAAACATGGACTTCAAGGAGGAATAGGCATCTCCACTATCTTGGGTCCCTTAGACATAAGCTATGGGATTTATGAGAAGAACCTCGATAAATTTTACATCTCGTGGGGATATAATTTCTGATGAAAAAAGCAACAGGGCAGGAATGAATCCTGCCCTGCCATAATAGTTATTGCTAATTGTAATTTCCGGCTAATAACAAGCCAATCGACGGCCCTACTTATAGAGATTTTCCAAATCGGCTGTCTCCTTAGTATAACCCAAAGGGACCTCAAATTCGGAAGCGCTGATTGAGGCATTTTTGATATCGGTGGCTAAACTATGGACCTTGGTGCGCATGCCTCCCATATCCATAGTGATGATGGTTTCCAGCGGCATTCCTTTTATCTTCGAGAATTCGGCGAACATCTCCTTGTTGCCTGGCATTTTGATTTTCAGAAATTCGGAGAAATCAGTGCCGACATCGAAATCCTCAGTTGCCCACAAATCCATCATTTTGGTCCCCTCTCGGGAAACTTCATACTTGATGCATTTGTGGCCCAACATCGATTTGGACTCGCTGGTCTTGGAAACTGTCATCGCCGCAAACATTTTGGACATCATATTCTTCATCATTTGCTGCTGCTCAGGAGTCATATTCTTCATCGCTTCTTTCATCTGAGGATTTTCTCCGCTCATCATCTTCTCAGACATTGATTGAAGCGCCTTAAAAGGTATCTCCTGATAGGTTTTTTTGCCAATGTCCACTTGGTACATCGCCTCTTTGTCTAATCTGACGATCGAGGCGGCATTATCTGTCTCGCTGACCGACTTGATTTTCCCCTTATCCATATAGATAGTGGTATTATCGGTGGTGGTTTGATTTCCCATTGGAGATACCATCTCGGTGGTCATAGTCTCTTTCAAGATCACACCCGCCGAGGACATCCCCGTTGTTGATAATCCGAAGACGATTATCAGGGTTGAACAAATAAGAATGTGTTTCATCATTTCTCCTTCATTTCTTCTATTGAATCTATTAACAATTCTGCAATATCTCGTATTTTGATAGTGTCGTCAAGGTTTTTGCCTTTCAAACCATCTTCCAACATTGAAAGGCAGAATGGGCAGGCGGTAATTAAATTATCGGCGCCGGCTCGGTGCGCCTCTTCCACTCTGACCTGGTTGACTTTTTGATTAGAATTCTCCTCCATCCACATTCTTCCGCCGCCTGCGCCGCAACAGAAACTTTTCCGGCGATGTCTTTTCATCTCAATTAGCTTGGCGCCGGTTACAGAGCGAATTACATCGCGAGGGCTGTCATAAATATCATTATACCTGCCCAAGTAGCAAGAGTCATGATATGCGGCTCTGATGTCGAATGTTTTGCCTGCTTTCAGCCGCCCATCCTTAAGAAGCTTTGAGATGAGCTCGGAGTGATGATAAACCTCATAATTCCCTCCGAACTGGCCATACTCGTTTTTGATGGTATTATATCCGTGCGGGCAGGGAGTAACAATTTTGGTTACAGAATAGCCGTTCATTATTTCCACATTGGTCTGCGCCAGCATCTGAAAATTATAATCATCACCCAGTCGCCGTGCCGGGTCCCCGCAGCAATGTTCTTCCTCTCCTAATATGCCATAACTAATTTGGGCATAATTCAACAGCTTGGCAAAGGCGATTAATACATCTTTGTTGCGATTATCGAAGGCGCCGTAACACCCTGCCCAAAGAAGATATTCTACATTCGAATCCTCCGCCAGAATTTTCACTCCAAGGCCTTTAGTCCAAGCCGGGCGTTCGCTCTGTGGAACGCCGAACGGATTCTGCCTCTGTTCGATATTTCTCAATGATGGCGCTACCTCTGATGGCGCCTGACCTTCGGTAAGGACCAGGTTGCGTCGCATTTCCAGGATGATGGGAACATGCTCAATGAAAACCGGACATTCATCCTGGCAGGCAAAACAAGTCGTGCAAGCCCATAAATCCTGGGATTTGATGATACCTTCAACCAATGGTCTTCGCGCATTCCCTTCTATACGGCGCCCTTGATCGTCCTTAAGGTTTTGTGGTCTCAATGAGAGGAAGTGATCCCGCAAATCGATGATGATGTCGCGGGGAGAAAGCGATTTTCCCGAGGCATAAGCCGGGCAGGCGCGGGTGCATCTTCCACATTCAGTGCAAGCGTAGAGGTCAAGGATGTTTTTCCAGCGGAAATCCTCGATTTTGGTAGCGCCGAATGATTCGGATTCCTCCAGCTCCATTTTTTCGAGTTCGCCCCGCGGTTTTAATGTGTAGAAAAAAACATTAAAAGGGGCAACAAATATATGCAGGTGCTTTGAGTAGAGGACATAAACCGCCAGCGCCCAAAAAGCCGCCAGATGAGCCCAAAACATCAGCCAATAATAAAATTGCGACGAGGCGCCATATCCGAATACTGATGCCAATGCCGCTCCAATAGGCATCCAATTGGATTCCGAGGCGCCGGTCATTGTGATATAAATTCCATCGGCAATCAGATCGGTAACGACCAACAGGAAAATGAGGCCCAGAAGGATATATCCTCCCGGGTGGATGGAAAGCTTGAGGGGTTTGATGAAAATCCGTCTCAAACCCGCCATCACCAGGCCTATTATCACCAGCACCGAAAACACATCAAGCAAAAATAGGAAGGCGGGAGCCAGGATAGTCTCAATGATAGGAAGCCTAAATCCATCTATCAAGCCGCGCCCAAGGAATGAAAGGGTGCCGAAACTCAAGAGCACAAATCCCCAGAAAATCACGAAGTGGGCGGACCCGATATAGGCAAGATTGAGCAACCTTCGTTGCCCCAAAACGAATTTCAAAACATTTAGAAGCCGGCGCACGGGTTGGTCGATTCGATTCTCCGGCTTGCCGGCTTTGACCATCTTAATCAAGTAAATGGCCCTGCGGGCAAATTGATATATGCCCAATGCGCAAATGATGATAAATACGAGCTTAGCGACGGGATTGAGGAAGAATTCTTCCGGCTTGAATGGATACGGGAGCATAATATCTTCTATCGGCTATTTCCCGGAATTAGTCAGGATTCAGATCTAAAATATGGCATCTTGCGATGGTGTCGGCTGATGCGAATCAACATAAGTTCAATGTGATGATTAAATAATTATCCATAATTACCAATTGCAATTTATATTCGTTGAGGATAATGTATATCATTAAGATAGTCAAAGGCAAAATCAGGATGGTTTTCGATTACGACCGATCTGCCCCATAAATCGGCTCAAGAGGGTATTTTACGGAAAACGGTATTATTAACAATTGCCAAATCGTAATTTCAATTGGAGATATCTCGCAATCAGATTGCGAGGCGATTGTGAATGCGGCCAACAATTATCTTTGGATGGGGTCCGGCGTGGCCGGAGCAATAAAACAAGCGGGCGGAGAGGAAATCGAAAGTGAAGCGTTATCTATGGCTCCGATTGAAATTGGCTATGCGGTAGTAACATCAGGGGGAAAATTGAAGGCGAAATATGTTATCCACGCCGCCGTAATGGGGCCGGACCTTCAAACAAACGAATCGTATATCGCACTGGCAACTATCAGTTCCCTTATGAGAGCGGTAGAGTTGGAAGCGGATTCGATTGCTTTTCCGGCATTCGGGACCGGTGTTGGGGGATTTGATATGGCCAAATGCGCGGAGATTATGCTTAAGAAAACGATCGCATTCCTCGAGGAAAATGGACGACC
>PFXJ01000037.1:10387-13879 GCA_002791595.1 candidate division Zixibacteria bacterium CG_4_9_14_3_um_filter_46_8 | reverse complement strand
TCATTGTTCAGTGGCGCAGATGTTTGATAATATAAAAGTTAGGCATCAAAAACTGGACATACTTATAAACAACGGCGGCAAGACTTATTTTATGCCATTGGAGAAAATGAAGCCGGAGGAATTCCTTGAGATTTTGGATGTGCACCTCAAGGGCAGTTTTATGATGGTGCAGAATGCTTTACCTTTGATGAAAGCATCGGGCGGAACGATCATCAATATCGGTTCCATATACGGTATGGTGGGCGCGGATCAAAGTATTTATGGGGATTCGGGCATAAATTCCAGTGTGGCTTATGCGGCGGCTAAGGGAGGAATGATTAATTTTACCCGCTATCTGGCAAGTTATCTGGCTGAATATAATATCAGGGTCAATTGCATTAGTCCGGGCGGATTTTATGCCGGGCAGGATCAGACCTTCGTGGATAGATACAGTAGTAAGACTCCTCTGGGAAGGATGGGTGATGATTATGATCTGAAGGGTGTGGGAGTATTTCTGGCTTCTAATGCGGCCAAATACATAACCGGCATTAATCTGCCGGTTGATGGGGGATGGACCGCCCGCTAAAATTTGGAGGAGAGAGGATGCCGATAGAAACTGCTAAGCAGTTGAGAGTGGGAATGAATGCGGAGAAAAGGGCAATCGACTCATTCGAATTTGGTAGTCGCAGGATCGGAAAAGATCAACCGGTATTCATTATTGCCGAATGTGGAATCAATCATGGCGGTTCTTATGGAGAGGCGGAGGCGATGATACGCGCCGCCGCCAAGTGCCGGGCGGATGCCGTCAAGTTCCAGACTTACCGGACGGAGAAGAGGGTTCCAGGTAATAGTCCGATATTCGATTTGCTGAAGAGATGCGAGTTGGGGGAGGCGGCCCATCGGAAGCTAAAAGAAGTGGCGGACTCACTTGGTATTTTATTCTTCTCAACTCCATTCGATACCGAATCGGTAACGTTGCTGGAGGAAATAGATGTCCCCGGCTATAAAATAGCGTCTTTTGACATTGTCAATTATGCGTTGCTACGGGCGGTTTGCGGCGCCGGCAAGCCGGTAATTTGCTCAACCGGTATGGCGGATGGGGGTGAAGTTGACCGGGCGCAGAGGCAATTTGCTCAAAACGGAATCCCGTATGCCTTGCTTCATTGTGTATCGGCGTATCCCACCAAGCCGGAGGATGCCAATCTAAAGGTAATTCAGACCCTGAAGTCAATTTACGCAGGCCCAGTTGGCTATTCGGATCATACTCTGGGAGTGAAAGTGCCGGTGATGGCGGTTGCGGCCGGAGCTCAGTTGATAGAAAAGCATTTTACGCTGGATAAGAACGGCGAAGGTCCGGATCACAGGCTGTCAGCGGATCCCAAGGAAATGAAGCGGATGGTGAGACAGATAAAGGAAGTGGAGGCGATACTGGGCGATTATAGGCTTGCCACGATAGAGGCGGAGCGTCAGACATTGGTATTCAGGAGGCCCAGCCAATGAACAGGTTGCAGGATCCGATAGTGATGTTCCGGTGTGATGGAGGAAATTTGCCGGAGACCGGCACAGGACATATTCGGCGTTGTCTGAATTTGGCGCTTCATCTTCGGAATCATTATGGAATTGACAGCAGATTTATAATCAGGGATTTGGACGGAGAACCGCCGCAGGTTCTTAAACATCGTTTTGCGGTCCACCTGTTGCCGCCGGTAAGCGAATGGGAGCCATTGGCAACGAGAATTGTCCAGAGGGTTTCTCCGAGAGTTGTAGTAGTTGATATGCTAAGTGGGGGAGGTAAATTTCTCAAAATGCTGAGATCTGAAGCTCTGGATCTGAAGACGATTACAATGGATGACAGGGGTGAAGGGCTTAAATATGCGATGTTCTCCATAAATGCGATTCTGGAAACTTCGGAGGCAACGTTCTGCGGACCGGATTATGCGATAATCTCATCAAGCAGCGAGTGTCCTTTGGTGCCGCGGGCAAAAGTGGAGGAAGTGCTTCTTTGCTTCGGGGGCTATGACCATAATGGTCTGACAGTAAAAGCGCTGAAATCGATAGTGGGAATGGGGAAGTGCCTTAATGTGACCGCCCTTATAGGGAGTGCTTTCCACAACGAGAATGAACTTCTCGATCTGGCGGCCAGCGGTAAGATAGGACGATTCGATATTATCAAGGAGACCTCCAATATCGGCTTTTTCTTGAAGAGGGCTGACATCGGCATAGTTTCCGGCGGGCTGACGCTTTTTGAAGCGATGCATTGTGGGCTACCGACGATGGCGTTATGCCAATATGAACATCAAGTAGCCACTTCAGCGCGATACCAGAAGGAGGGAGCGGTAGTGAATCTGGGTCTGGGCACAAGAATAGACAGGTCACGGATTGGCGGCGAATTGGAATCACTAATTGATGATTACCCTCGCCGAGCGGCTTTGTCCAAGCGGGCCGCCGAGCTTGTGGATGGTAAAGGTCTTCAGCGAGTGGCCGAAATCATAAATGCTATCACTAAGGATAATATGATCCCGGCAGAGGTAAATATTCCGAGAACCAAGACGATAAAGGTATGTAGTTCCATTTAAGACATTTTTTATGGAAAAGATTATGCCAGTCAAGGAGGATCAAATCAGAAGGCGGGATTTATCAACGCCTGCAGAGATCCTCGAATCGCAAGATATTATCAAACAGCTTCCCTGGGACAGTCACTTCTTTGGAATCAATATTGCTTCGATAAATGGAAGCAAGCTCGATAAGGAATTACTTGAGGAGGTCTTCCGGTTATCGGCCGAATTGGGAATTGAGCTTCTTTATTTTGAATGCGAGGTCGGTGATCGCGAGAGCCTCCGCACTGCGGAATCGGGCGGCTTTAATTTAGTGGACACGCGTCTCAGATTTATCAAGACCCTAGAGCGGCAGGTCTGCTCGTTGCGGTCAGTTCGCAAAGCCTCGATCGAAGATGGCGATGAATTGGGGGAATTAGCTTCCGCCCTGTATAAAGATAGCCGATTTTATTTCGATGAAAATATCTCCAATGAGAAGTGCGATCAGATGTACCGCCAGTGGATAATCAATTCATTGCACGGATTTGAAAATATAGTATTGCTGATGGAAGAGGATCGGAAACCGGCGGGATTTATTTCCGGCAAATATAACGCCCATTTTGGTGATATCGGGCTGGTGGGGGTCGGGGAGCGGTTTGCGGGAAGAGGAATAGGTTCGGCGCTCCTGCAAGCTATAGAATGTGAATTCGCCGTCAAGAGGATGAAATACTCAAGAGTTCTAACCCAAGCGAGGAATATTCCAGCGCAGAGGCTTTATGCCAAGAATGGATATAAGGTCGAGCGTTTGACTCATTACTATCATAGATGGTTTAGAAGATAGGCGAACTAAGAGTGGCAAAACTGAAGCTGCATAATCCCTCGCAAAAGAGCTCACGGACTCATCTATCAGTCATTGCGGATAGCGTTATCGGCGAGGACCTCAGCAAGTATCTGCGGCAACAAGGGCTGGATGTGTTTG
>PFXJ01000037.1:3590-10362 GCA_002791595.1 candidate division Zixibacteria bacterium CG_4_9_14_3_um_filter_46_8 | reverse complement strand
TTCGCGGAGGCCTTGGGAGGAGATTATCAGCGAGGTCAGGAAACAGGGGCCGCAGTTGGCGCTTTCGATTAATTGCGAGCATTTTCCACCGGCACAATTAGCTGGAATAAAGGAATTGCAGTGGATAAATCTCAACCTGGGGGAGATTCCAAAGTACTCGGGCGGGCTTTCGGTGCAGCGAGCCATAATGAGCGGCGATATGAAATTGGAAATTGTGCTCCATCAGATAAAACCGGATTTGAATCGGGCTGATATAATCGCCAGAGACTCAACGCCGATCCTAAGCGAAGATTCCGGTTTTGCACTGTATAGCAGGGCGATTGAACTTGGTCTGCAACTATTGAAGGGGCGCCTTCAAGGTATAATCCTGGGAAATGAGGAGTATCTGGAGAGCATCTATTGTGGGCCGGAAGACTGGGCCGAGGCCGATGGCGGCATTGCCGTAATAGACTGGAATAGAACCGCATTTGACATACATAATTTGATACGGGCTTTCACGTGTCCTTATGGCGGAGCGATAAGCCAAATATTGGGTTGTCAGATTCGCATTTTGGAGTCAAGAATCGCCAACCCATTTAATCCCGATCTCATACCGGGAACGATCATAAGTGCATTTGGGAAGCACAACCTGGATGTAGCCACCGGCAGTGGCACATTGCGAATTTTGGACTATAAGATAAGGGGAGGCATCAAGCCGGCCCCGGGGGATTGCTTTGAGAGCGAAATCAAACGACAGATTCCTGAGGGGGTGGCCATTGAGTAGATTGATTTTGAAAGGGGGATTGGAATCAAGAAGGAGGGGGGGGGTAGGTGACGAGGATTCTCTGCCGGCCAGGTATGGCGGTAATCCTGTAAGAAGCGAGGATGAGTTTATAATTTTTGGGGCGCCTCTGATCGGACAGGAGGAGATTGACGAAGTAGTAGATACTTTGAAATCGGGCTGGCTTTCCACCGGTCCAAAGACCAAGAAGTTCGAGCGGCTTTTTCTTGATTATATAGGCGCTCCCTTTGGGGTGGCTACCAACTCGTGCACTGCGGCCTTGCATCTGGTCCTAAAATCATTCGAGATTGGTCCGGGCGATGAAGTAATTGTAACTCCGATGACTTTTGCCGCATCGGTGAATGTTGTCGAGCATGTGGGCGCCAGGCCGGTTTTTGCTGATGTGGAGCCAGATGGCTATAATATTGATCCCAGGAATATCGAGGCCGCCATAACAACCAAAACTCGCGCTATCATGCCGGTGCATTTTGCAGGGCAAGCATGTGATCTTGATTCGATTTATGCAATTGCTGAGAAAAATCATATCTTGGTCATTGAAGATGCGGCTCATGCGGCTGGGACAGAGTATCGGGGCCGCAAGATAGGAAGCTTTGGCAATCCGACATGTTTTTCCTTTTATGTAACCAAGAATATCTCGACTGCTGAGGGGGGATTTGTGTCAACATCGGATCAGCGATTATCCGAAAGGATTCGGGTGCTGGCGTTGCATGGGATGGATTTGGGTGCCTGGCAGAGATATTCCAAACATGGGAACAAGCACTATGAAGTCGTTTATCCGGGATATAAATACAATTTGACGGATGTCGCTTCCGCAATGGGGATTCATCAACTCAGCAAGCTGGATCATTTCATCGATGTAAGGCGGAAATATGCCAATATCTATCATGAGGAGTTGCGCGAAAACGAAGAGATAATCTTGCCGCGCGACAATGAAAATGGACGTCATGCGTGGCATTTGTTCCCGGTAATGGTCAGGCCGGAGATTTTGGGGGCGGATCGCGATGAAGTGATGGAGGCCTTGACGGCAGAAAATATAGGAATTGGGGTTCATTTCCGCGCAGTGCATCTGCATCAATATTACCGTGAGAAATATGGGCATCAAGCGGGAGACTTTCCACGAGCCGAGTTTATCAGCGACAGGGTATTTTCCCTGCCGTTGACGCCGAAGATGACGGAAGGCGATATCGAAGATGTCATTTTCGCCTTTAAGAGGATTATTAGATATTTCAGAAACAGGAATCGGAGGTTCTATGATAGCGGCCATATTGCAGGCAAGGATCGGGTCAAATCGACTGCCGGAGAAAGTGTTGCGGCCAATACTGGGTCGTCCAATGCTGGAGTTGATGATAGAAAGGCTCCGGCATTGCAAAACCATTGATAAGATTATTGTGGCCACAACTACATCGCCGGAAGATGATAAATTGGAATCGCTGTGTGATATCTGGAGCGTAGATTGTTTCCGAGGCGCTATTGATGATGTCCTGTCCCGGTATCATGGCGCTGCCAGGATGTATGAAGTGGATGTAATCGTCCGGGTGACATCGGATTGTCCTTTGATCGATCCGGAGTTGGTTGACGAAGTGGTCAATTTGTATCAAAGGAACAGCGACAAATATGCTTATTGCAGCAACGTAAATCCACCCACGTATCCGGATGGGTTGGATGTCGAAGTATTCGGGATGGCTACCCTGGAGAGGCTCAATGATTTGGCAATTGAATCGATCGATAGGGAGCATGTGACCACCTATGTAGAAAAGCATCTGGAAGATTTCAGAATAGGAAATGTTGCTGATGGGATAAACCGTTCGGCGTTTCGCTGGACAGTGGATACCTACGATGATTTGCAATTTGCGACTGAGATTTATAAAGCGCTGTACCGGCCAGGCCAGATATTCGGGAGGGAGGAGATTTTCGGACTGCTTCGGCGGCACCCGGAATTGATGTCGATCAATGCCGGGCATACAAGAAATGAGGGGCACACTATGAGCATAAGCAAGAAAGAACAATTGGCGGCGTCAGCCCGATAAGCAAAGTGGCATCAACTCAGGAGAAAAGATGGAAACTATTGAAATAGTAAAGAACAAGGAAAGACAGAGATCATTGGAGGAGTCGCAAAATTATCTTAGGCGCGCCGAGGGACTGATTCCCTGCTATACCCAGACCCTCTCCAAAGGTCCGTCGCAATTTGTGCAGGGATATGCGCCAATATATTTGGCACGGGGCGAGGGCAGCCATGTATTCGATGTCGATGGCAATGAATATATCGATTATCCGCTGGCGCTGGGACCGATTACACTCGGGCATAATTACCCGGTAGTAACCGAGGCGATCATCCGCCAGTTGAAGGATGGGATTACTTTTTCATTGATGCATCCACTTGAAGTAGAGCTCGGAGAACTTTTGAGGGAGGTAATCCCCTGCTGTGAATCTGTCAGATATTCCAAAACCGGCTCGGAGGTCTGCTCGGCGGCAGTCAGGATTGCGCGGACATATACTGGCCGGGATATAGTGGCATCCCAGGGTTATCATGGATGGCACGAGTGGTACGCGACCACCACAGAGCGCGACTATGGGATTCCCAAGGGGATGAAGGATTTTATCGAGACGTTCGCCTACAATGATATAGAAGGGCTGAAGAAAATATTTGCGAAGCATCCGAATAAGGTCGCCTGCGTAATAATTGAACCGGTATCGGTGGAAGAACCCAAAGATAATTTTCTGGAGCAGGTGAGGGAAGTTTGTGATCATTACAAAGCGGTCTTGATTTTCGATGAAATAGTGATGGGATTTCGGATTGCTTTGGGCGGCGCGCAGGAATATTACCGGGTCACGCCGGATCTGGCGACTTTTGGAAAAGGAATGGCCAATGGCATGCCGTTGTCGGTAGTAGTCGGCAAGAGGGAAATTATGGCGGCCTGTGAGAAAGCATTTTTCTCCACTACATTTGGAGGGGAAGCGCTTTCTATGGCGGCTAGTGTGGCGACGATAAAAGAGATGCGCAAGAAAAATGTTATAAATCATCTATGGCAAATGGGGGCGATGCTCAAGGATGGATACAATCGGTTGGCGAGAAAGTATAGTATTCCAACTGAATGCATCGGCCTGGCGCCTCATAACGCTTTCTCATTTTATGATAAAGATAAAAAGGTTTCATACCCACTGAAGAGCCTCTTTCTGCGAGAGACAGTCAAACGCGGCATACTCTTTTCGGGCGTCCAGAATTTCTGCTTCAGTCATACTGAGAAAGATATTAATTATACTCTGCAGGCAGTGGAGGAGTCATTTAAATTTATCAAGGAAGTCCTGGAAGGGAATTGTCTCGAAGAAGAGATCGGCGATAGAGTTGTCAAGCCGGTGTTTAGAAATCTATAGTCTTGATAATGTTAGCGGTAGCGGGTAAGAGGGGATAGGCGGAGCCGCCGGCTCCGCCTAATAATATGGCCTTGAAGTTAGAAATGGAGCATCCTCCCACTGAGGAATCCAACCAGCTTTCTGGAAATATGTCCGGCGAGATAGTAAGGGATGCATCCTATTTTACGGTGTGCACCTATATCTATCAAGTTGCGGCTCTGGCGGTAGGTATGGTAACCAGAAGGTTTCTGGGACCGGAAGGGGCGGGCACCTGGTCGTTGTTTATGATGGTTCTATCTTATTCGGCCCTTCAGCACTTTGGCATCATCGATGGCTCCGAACGTCAGATCGCTTATTATCGGGGTAGAGGGAAGCATGATTACGCCTTGAATATAAAGAATAATATGTTCGGCGTAGTGGGCATTATCTCGATAGTCTCTGCGCTGGCCATAATAATTACCGCCCTGGTAGCCAAAAGCATCTTCGCAGATCATATTAGTTGGGCGCTATTTCATACCGGATTGATCATCCCGGCCTTCATGGCCGTTAATTATGCTACGGTGGCTATGAGGGCGACGAAGCGTTTTAAGCTGCTGGGAGGAAGTTTGGTGGCGGTGGCCGGATTGAATGCCACCGTTGGAATCTATCTGGTATGGAGATGGCAGCTGGAAGGCATGTTTGCGTCGTTCTTGATGATAAATCTGGCGAATCTTTTGCTCTGGTATTTTCTGACGCGCCATGATGATTCCATCTCGTTTAAGTTCTCACTTTCAAAATCGATCAGCCGGGAAGTATTCAAGGTGGGTCTGCCTATAACGGTACTGGGGCTGATATGGACCCTGCTGAGAACTGTGGATTCGCTGGTGGTAGTGTCTTCATCCGGGACTGAAGCTCTGGGATTTTACGCCCTGGGTGTGACGATCAATGGATTTATTTTTCAATCTCCCAATGCTCTTTCGATTGTGATGTTTCCCCGATTTCAAGAGAAGTTCGGGCAATCTTCGGATATTATGGAGCTTAAAGACTATGTGGTGAAACCAACGACGGCTTTGGCATTTTTTGTGCTCCCACTCCTAATTGGCTCGGCATATTTCTTGGCGCCGGTGTTGATCGAATTGGTTTTGCCGAAATTTGTGCCGGGCATTATACCACTGAAAATATTATTGGGCGGCACGTTTTGGATATCGATGGTGCTGATGCCATTTCATCTCTTGATAACAATTAATCGTCAGGTAACAGCGATATATTTCGGGCTGATAGGCGCGGCTTTGAGTTTTGGGGGTTCCATTCTGGCGGTGAGATTAGGTTGGGGACTAAGCGGAGTGGCTTCGATGGTGGCATTATCATATATGATTTTCTTTTTATGGCTATTTAGCTATGTAGTCAGGTCTTCTAAATGGAAAGTGAAGCCGATAAAATATCTAGCCGGGATAATTCTGGGATATTTCTGGATGGTTATGGCGGCATTGGGTATAGACAACTTAATCACTTCAGGAGCAAATATCACAACTCAAATCGCTTTGGCAGTCTTGAAGACATTTCTTTTCATAATTCTATGTGCGCCGCTTTTTGTGATAGCGGAACGGCGGACATCTGTTGTAAGCAGATGCCGTCAGCATTTCGGAGAGATTATAAGCAAGGCTCGAGGTCGGCATAAGACCGATGGGAGGAAGATCGATTGAACTTATCAATAATTTTTAGCACGAACTATGAAATTCGCAACGCAGAAATGTCTGAAGATGGATTGTATGTTTTCCTGCATTGGTTGCCATACAGAAGGGCTTTGGAGACCGGGTTAAGGTCGATCCTGCTTGATGACTTGATTGATAATGTATGCAAAGCCCAGATAGACCGCGATGCCATCGGATTTACGCGAAACTGGTACTCCCATTGCGGAAATGATTTCACTGTTTTCAAAGGGATCTCGGTTGGGGTATTATCTGAATACCGGTTGTTGGGCAGGATTATAGAAATCTTAAGGCTATATTACGCCTATAAGAAATTGACTTCAGAGGGGCAATTCGCAGATGTCCAGACCGATTTGCATCCTAACTCGCACTATTTTGGTCTCACCAATAGTTATTTTCGGAAATGCGGAAACATGGTATCGGTAGTTCCTCCCTTTGCGGTCAATCCGTTTGTGGCGGCGACGGCATCGTTTAATTGTTATGATAAGAAAAAGGCCTTTGCCTTGCGTCGATGGCTGAAAAATAAGATAGAGGATTTCAAATATCAGGAAAATAAACCGTCTAATATAGTCAGGGATTCAATTCCTGGAGTGATATTTTCATCCCATCGCAATGAGTCTCTGGTATTGAAATATCTATTGGAGAATCACCGGGAAAAGATACGACCGATATTGGATCGAAAGGCGATGCCTTCATCTTATATCTGTGAAACGCTATTGCGGAGGGGAGCGCGGGTGCTTGATGACCGTAGGGAGATGCCGGATTCGGCCTGTGAGGATTTTGCGCGCCGGGTTGGAGATTATATCCAATCGGATTCATATAGGGACGCATTGGATGAGAGCTTCCAGGATGAGGTTCTGTCATCAACTGTCGAACAGTTCTTGCTGGATCTGGTCGAGCGGGACTTTGCCTCGATAGCGGCTGATATCTCCCACTATAAGGTCAGATTTGA
>PFXJ01000037.1:0-3580 GCA_002791595.1 candidate division Zixibacteria bacterium CG_4_9_14_3_um_filter_46_8 | reverse complement strand
CCGATGGCTGTTGTGGTTTCCAACGATGCTGTTGAGCACCAAAGGTTATTGGTGATAACAGCCAGAGAGATGGGGATACCATCAGTGCTTATCCAGCACGGGCATCACGCCGAACCCAATGACGGCGACAAGAGGTATGCGGATTATCTGGCGGTCTGGGGGACGGCGGTCAAAGAAAACTATGTGAATGAGGGGCGGAATCCGGAGTCGGTGGCGGTTACCGGTAATCCATATCATGACCCGTTCTCGAACTCGCAGACGGGGAACAGGGAGCGGGGCAATATGATATTGGCGATAACTCATCCCGAGAATCGGCTCTCGGCATTCGGAGAGAAGGGACTTCCGGAAAAATATTTGGAGGAGGTATTAAAAGCGGCCCGGGTGATCGATTCCGACGTTAAATGGATCATTAAGCTTCATCCTTCCGAATCGGAAAGTTATTATGGTCGAGTTTTGAAAATGCTGAAAGGTCCGGGCCTTCAAATGGTAAAGAAAGCGGATCTGATGAGCCTTTTGAAGTCTTGCCTATGTGTGGTCCTGCCCGATTCAACAGTCTTTACCGAGGCTTATCTTTGTGGTACACCGATTATATGCCTAAATGTATCGGGCAAAGATTTTGAACCGCCACTTGACGGCAGAGGCTCTATTACGGTGGTCAAGGATTTTGAGAAACTCGCCGAAAGTATTAACGGGATTATGAAGGGTCCTACAAGAAGGGAAGATGGTTATTTGGAAAGTTATCTGGACTCTGGCGGCCAAAGCACCCGCAGAGTTGCAGAATTGATTATGGAGATAAGCAAATCGAGCACTCGTCTGCAAGCATCTGAGGAAACGGAAAAATATATAATCAAGGTCTGATGAAATTGGAAAGGTTGTGCCAAATGCTGACGATAATACGCCAAAACCGAATAGAGACCACCGAGGAAGACCGTATCCCGGAGAAGGTGTGGGAATATCTCAAGGGGGAGGGTAAAAAAGTATTGGATATTGGCTGTGGCAAGAGCAAGCTGGCGGGCGCTTTGGGTATGGATTGCAATCCCCGTTCGGATGCGGACATTATTGGGGATTTGGAAATCTATCCCTACCTTTTTCCGGATCAGGCTTTCGATGAAGTGCGGGCGGTTTCGGTAATTGAGCATCTTGATAATATCCTGATGACAATGGAGGAACTGCATCGGATAACTAAGACCAAAGGCATTTTGAAAATCACCGTCCCATTTTTTGCCAGCCGTTATTTCCATACTGATTTCACTCACAAACACAGCTTCGGCTCCCGCTCCTTCGACTATTTTGATTCATCCGAGCAATTGAGCCGATACGAATATTCGAGTTGTAAATTCAGGAAATTGAAAGTAGAGTACGAACCGCTTCCCAATATCTACAGGAGGGATATCGAACGTCCCTTAGTCTGGCTGGCAAACAGGAAAAAGGATTTCTACGAGAATTATCTGGCTTACTATTTTCCGATGCATGACATCTATTTTGAGTTAGAGGTTCTTCGTTGAGAGTAGCCGAGCAGATTGTCCTGCCATCGAAACTAACTTCCAATAATATCATCATAGGATTGCTGGGCGTGGCCATAATGCTGGCCATCGGATTTGGCAGCGCCGCTAATCCGGGATTATCCTTCTGTCTTATTGCTTCCCTCCTATTTGCAATGGTCTGCCTTTATGACATCCAGAAGTCATTCATATTGTTGGTGTTTTTGATCCCGATTATTCCCAATAGCCTGATAATCGATCTGGGTGCGGGCACCTCACGGGTATTCCTCTATCGGATTCTAATAGGCATTTATTTCGTGGCTTTCCTTGTCGGCGTATTATTGCGGCGGATAACATTTGGCTGGACCGCATATCATAAGGTCGGGATCTTATTTCTGATATCGATGATATTGAATATTGTGTTTTCAGCACAACCCCTGACCAGTCTAAAAACGGTGGTTGCCGAGCTATGGTTGACCGGGCTGGTTTTCTTTTTCGTTTCATTTCACCTTGCGGACAGCTCAAAAGTATTTAGAGGCCTGGTAATGGCCGCGATAGCATCGGCGGTGCTGGTTTCAATAATGGGATTTTATGAACTGATGACAGGGAACTCGATTGAGGAATCCGCGCTGATATCATATCTGACTCCATTGAGAGGTGAAATGACTATCGGTGATTGGGGCCGCGGATTGGGAGAGCGCGGCGGATTGTTCCGGGCGCAAGCGACTATGTTCCATCCATTAGGATTGGCGTCGTATTTGCTTTTCATTATACCCTTGGTATTCGAATATGCCGCACGCGGAAAGGGGAAATGGCTTTGGCTCTTGACCATCGCCGGCGGGTTGGCCAGCACTTTATCGCGAGCGGGATGGTTTATCGGGTGCGCCATTTTGGGGATAAGGTTGCGCCGAAACGTTATCTTAGTGATGATTCTGTTGATAGTAACCATCTTTGTGATGGTGCCCTGGTATCAGAAATCGGGCCAGGAAGGCTCCAATATGCTTATGGTGGCCAATACGGATTTCGCCAGGTTTATCCGGCTTGAAGAAGCAATTAAAGTCTTTAAATCTAATCCATTATTCGGGGTTGGCGTAGGCCATCTCAATATAGAGATTTTCAGCAATGTAATTTATCGCAGTTGGGATGTCACCGTAGCTTGTCTGCTGGAAGAAAATGGTTTGGTGGGGATTGGTATCTGGCTGGCTTTCTTTCTTTATCTGGCCATCAGGTATTATAGATTATCCAACAATCAGGAATTTCCCATGAGATGGGCCGCAACCGGGATTTTTTGGGGGATCGTTGCTTCATTAATTAATGCTACGTTTTCGAATTCGATTTTTCAATTTTCACAGGGTTATCTGGTTATGATGGCACTGTCAGGTTCTCTGGCGCGCCTTGAATGGGATCATAGAAATAATGCCTAATGGAAAGATGCCCGCGTATTCGATAATCGTCTGCACTATTGACAATACTTCAGGACTGATGGATTTTATCAAGAGCCTTCTGGTTCAGCGGTATCTTCCTGAAGATTTGATTATAGTTCATGGGAAACCTCGTGGGAGTATAAAAGACCGGGTCCTGGCCGCGCTTCAAGGAAGCGGCATACAACTGGTTTATGCCACTTGTCCGCCGGGATTGGTTTATCAGCGGAATTTGGGGTTAGAGCTGTGCAAGTCCGAGCTGGTTTTATTCTTTGATGATGATGTCCTTCTGGAAAACAATTACATCCGTAATCTCTTGGGGATTTTCCGCGGGGATGCCAACCATCAGATCGGGGGAGTTACGGGTTTGATCAAGAATATGCCCTACAGCCCCCGACTGGCACGATTCTTCAAACGATTCTTTATGCTTTATACTGGATACGGCGATGGCAAAATGTATCCATCGGGGATGCCATCGTTTCTTTCACCGGAATCGAAAGAATGCCGCACGCAATTTTTCGCAGGGTGCTTGATGGCGTTTCGGATGGAGGCGATCCGGGGAATGAAGTTCGATGAGAACCTGTATCCCTACTGGTGGGGTGATGATTTTGAATTCTGCTTCCGGGTTTCGCAGCGAAGCAAGCTGATTCAGACAATTAAATCGCGCCTATCTCATAA
>PFXJ01000068.1 GCA_002791595.1 candidate division Zixibacteria bacterium CG_4_9_14_3_um_filter_46_8 | reverse complement strand
TTTGGTGCCCTTATTTTGATGGCGATCGCTAATGCAAGCGATAATGGTGCAAGGTTAACGTTCTATATTGGCGATGTCAGCTCGCGGCAAGTTTCATCGGAAACTTGGAGTGTGGCAAAATTAAATCAAGAGATGATCGAAGGCTCCGAGGTCAATACCGGAGACGAATCCCGCGCCGAGCTCACTTTGCTTGAAAAGAGTGTAATTCGCGTGGGCGAAAATACGCATTACATTTTTACGTCGTATTCAGTTGCAGACTCCAGCAATAATGTCGAAGCCTCATTATCCAAAGGCCGGCTTTGGGCGAACATTCAAAAAATGACCGGCAAAGAAAATAAATTCAGCGCCAAAACTGCCACTGCGGTGGCGGCAGTGCGGGGTACAGTATTTCGGATGGATGCGCTTCCGGATTCGATCACGGAAATTTTTGTTTATAAGGGCTCGGTTGAAGTCGGGGGTCCGCAATGGGCTCCTGATTATGGCAAGCCTCGTAAATGGTCTGCTCCAAAGCAGGTCGAAGGCCCCAAAGAAGTTCCTCTGGAAGAATGGACGGAGATCGTTCGCGCCCAGCAGAAGCTCATCATTGGGCCAAAGGGAGTTATTAGCAAAAATAAGTTTAATCTTTCCGCAGATAAGAAAGATGACTGGGTGGCGTTTAACCTTAAAAGAGATGCGATCCTTAATGATTCCAAATCGGGGCAAAAATAGATGAAAAAGGGAGTAGCCATCATCACTTTCAATTTACTGATAATGCTACTTCCGTAAAATCCAAACTTCTATTCCCCGGTACTTCCTTGCTAAAAATTGAAAAGATAAGACCAGGAAGCATTGCCGCAAATTGGCATTTGCCCGCAGAATCGAAATTGATGGCCATTAATAGGCATATCATTCGCGATGCTCTGGATTATGCTTTTCACTCTGCTGACGAGGAACTCGAAATTCTAATCGAGTGTTCATCAGGGGAATCTCGAATTTTTGAAGTTCACCGTGAGTCCGGCGATGACATCGGCATGGAATTCGCGCCCGATAAGATTAGGTGCTGTGGCAACAAGTGCATTTTCTGTTTCATTGACCAACTGCCGCAAGGCCTGCGTCCAAGTCTCTACATCAAAGACGAAGATTATCGTCTTTCATTCCTTGGGGGCAATTTCATTACTTTGACTTCAGTTACCGAGAGCGATCTTAAGCGAATCATACGGTATCATCTCTCGCCGCTGTATGTTTCAGTTCATACGACAAATGAAGAACTGCGAAAGTCCATGCTCGGGCGGAAAAAAATCAGGCCTGTTCTCGAAACCCTCACTGATTTGGCCGAGGCCGAAATAGAGATTCATGCGCAAATCGTATTATGTCCCGGATATAATGATGGTGATGAGCTTGAACGAACTATCTCAGAGCTTGAGACCTTTCGGCCCTTTCTGAAATCAGTTGGTATCGTGCCTGTGGGCCTCAGCAGTCATCGTGCCAAGTTGCCTATCTTAAGATCGGTGGACAGGGATGCCGCAGAACGGACCATCGCATCATTCGGTCCCGCCCGACAGAGACAGTTCCGACTTGGAAAGAAAGACGGCTTTGTTTACTTGGCTGATGAATTATTTCTGATGATCGGAGCTCAGGTTCCGGAAGTCGGGTATTATGATAATTATCCTCAGTATGAAAATGGAATTGGAATGGTTCGTTCCCTGCTGGATGATTTTGAAGAATGCAAACAGGAACTCTCGGCAATCTCGGATCGCCGATTGGAAATGACTTTTATCACGGGCAAGTTGATGATGCCCGTCTTGAATCAAATCGTTATTCCCGAAATCAACAACCTGGCGGCAAATATCTTCATCAGGGTGTTGCCGGTTGGCAATCGCCTGCTGGGTGATTCGATTACCGTCAGCGGTCTTCTTTCTGGAAATGACATCATCAATAGTTATGCAGAACAGAAAGTAAAATCTGGCTTGATTATACTTCCGCCGAATTGTATTAATACTAATGGCTTATTGTTAGATGATCATACTCCAAATTCAATTGCTCAGCGATTACGAACAGCAGTAAGCCTCGGAACTTATAATATAGTAGAGACTTTAGTGAAAGCAGTTGAAGGAATCAATTAATGCCGGTATCCGTAGTTTCAATAATTGGTTTGCCGAACGTGGGGAAATCGACTCTTTTCAATCGAATCCTGGGCGAGCGCATTTCCATTGTTGACAATACTCCCGGAGTGACCCGGGATCGTATTTATAGAATTGCGGAATGGGCGGGACGGCAATTCTACTTGATTGACACCGGCGGATTTCTTCCTCATGATAAGGGCAAGATTAATAAGGCGGTGATGTCGCAAGCCCGCATTGCGATGGAAGAATCGGATTTGGTATTGTATGTAATCGACGGATTGGCGGGTCCCATGCCGGAGGATGATGACTTGGTGGAAATTGTCCGCAAGCACAAAAGAAATCTCCTGCTGGTCGTAAACAAGATGGATTCTGCCGATGAATTCAGCGATTCAAACGAATATTTCAGATTGGGAATTGGCGAACCTCTGCCCGTATCGGCTACCATGGGTCGCAATATCGGGGATTTGCTGGACCATTTAGTAGATCAGCTTCCACCATCTACTGCTGAGGCGAAAGAAGCCCAGGGAATTAGGATCGCGATCCTCGGGAAACCAAACGTGGGGAAATCATCCCTGGTGAATGCCCTTCTCGGTGAAGATAAACAGGTTGTAGATGATCGGCCTGGCACGACCCGTGATGCTACCGATTCTTATCTCAAACATTATGGCGACAGCTACATCCTGATTGATACGGCCGGTTTGCGGAAAAAGGCGAAAATCTCGGATGCCCTGGAATATTATACAGTTCTGCGAACGCTAAAAAGCATCGATCGCGCAGAAGTTGTTTGCTTATTGGTCGATGCTCTAGAGGGCATCTCCCGTCAAGATATGAGAATCGTCCAGCAGGTTCTTGATGCCTATAAACCGCTGATAATTGTGATTAACAAATGGGATTTGGTCCAAGCTGTCAATACAGTTGAATACGAAAAGCAATTCCGCCTTGATTATCCGGAATTGAAAGCTTATCCGCTGTTCTTCACTTCCGCCATTACCAAGAAACGGCTTGCGAAATTATTGCCCCTGGTGAACGAGGTTTATACCGAGTCTAAGAAAAGGATCCGGACTTCCGAATTGAATAATCTGATTCTGCCCGAACTGCGCACGACTCACCCTCCTGCTATTGGAGGCAAATTCATAAACTTTTACTATCTGACTCAATATGATGTCCATCCGCCATCCTTTATGCTTTCCTGCAACCGTCCGGAAAACATCGATGCGACCTATGAGCGATTTATCAAGAATCGCATCCGCCATCATTTCGGATTTGTCGGTTCACCCATAAAATTGAAAATAAGGCAAAAGGGTGAGGAGGCATGATTGAGCCGGCAATTTCCATCATCGTCAGCTATCTTGTCGGAGCTATTCCCACGAGCATTATTGCCGGACGGTTCCTTAAGGGCATTGATATCCGTCAGCACGGTTCTGGCAATGCGGGAGCCACCAATGTCTATAGAGTTCTTGGCCCCATACCTGCAATCACGGTATTGTTCATCGATGCCGGTAAAGGAGTATTAGCGGCCCTTTGGTTTGCAAACTGGATTTCACCTGATATTTTGGGAGATCCTACGAATGCCAAAATCCTCTGTGGGTTGGCGGCAATGATCGGGCATACTTTTCCCGTATGGGCGGGATTCAAAGGAGGCAAGGGAATCGGCACTGCCGCCGGAGTGATGATATCCATCATACCAATCGAAACTGTAATCCTCCTGGTCATATTTATTGTTGTCGTAGCGGTTACCAGATATGTATCTTTAGGCTCAATTGTGGCTGGCCTACTTCTGCCGATGATTATGCTTGCCGAAAAATTTGTAATCGGCAAGAGTGTTTCCAGTGTTTTTCTGGGAATCTGCATTTTTCTCAGCATCTTTGTGATTTATTCACACCGTTCTAATATCAAACGGCTTAATGCCGGCACTGAAAATCGTTTTGGAGAGAGAGTTAAAATCTAAGACAAATCACTTATGAGTAAAATTTCTGATGACCTCAAAATCGCAGTCCTAGGAGGAGGAAGCTGGGGCATTGCTTTTTCTGTTCATCTCTGTATTTGCGGCCATAAAGTCCGTATTTGGGAATTTAATAAAGCCGATGCCGCCTTGTTGGCAGGTACTCGCCAGCACCAGGGAAAGTTGCCGGGAATAATCATCCCTCGTGAAATTAGAATCGAAAACGATTTGCATTCAGTCCTTGACGGTGTCCGAATAATCGCCATGGCGATCCCTTCCCATACAGTCAGACAGGTGGTACGGTCACTGCGCGGCGATCTAAACCGTGAGGTTTTGATCATCAATCTCGCCAAAGGACTGGAGACCGATACATTAATGAGGATGTCCCAAGTGATTATCGAAGAGCTTGGCGACGAGTTTCGCAATAATGTTATGACTCTTTCAGGGCCATCTCATGCGGAGGAAGTCAGCAGGCAGATTCCCACGACTGTAACCGTGGCGGGGGATAGCATTGAGAATCTTGAATATGTTCAGAGGCTTTTCACTTCGAATTATTTCAGGCTTTATACTAACACCGACCTGGTGGGTGTAGAATTGGCAGGCTCTCTGAAAAATATTATCGCCATTGCCGCCGGTATATGTGATGGATTGGGCTATGGCGATAACACTAAAGGAGCACTGTTGACACGCGGCCTTGCAGAAATCACGCGGCTTGGGCTGGCTATGGGTGCGGTGCCCGATACTTTCGCTGGACTGGCAGGGTTGGGAGACTTAATCACTACCTGTCTCAGCCGTCATTCTCGAAATAGATTTGTGGGCGAGCAGATTGGCCTTGGCAAAAACCTGGAGCAAGTATTGCATGAGATGACCATGGTTGCTGAAGGAGTTCGAACTACTCAAGCGGCATACAAACTGGCAAATATGTATCAGGTGGAAATGCCTATCACGATTGAAATGTACAGCATATTATTTGGCGGCAAATCCCCTCGCGAGGCAGTAAATGACCTTATGACCAGAATACCCAAACCGGAGGTTGGTTAGATGAATGAAAGAGAGGAACTAAGTTTCGAAGAGGGATTGAGACGGTTGGAAGAAGTGGTTGACAGATTATCGTCTGAGGAAGTATCATTGAAGGAATCATTTCGGCTTTATGAAGAAGGCGCTAAATTGATCCAATTCTGTTCCAAATTGCTCACAGAATTCGAAGGGAAAGTCAAACAGCTTTCCAAGAACCAGGGGGATGGATTTACCACGGAACCTTTCGAGAAATGAGACTCCGGTAATTTGAAAACCTTCGGCATCATAGCTACCCCGCATCGCCTTCAATCTGAAGATACCATTCTGCGCGTGGTTGACTGGCTTGCGATCCACGGGGCCAGTTGCTATCTGGATGAAGGCTTGCATGATTTCATAAATGGCAAATGCAGTTTCGTGCCGCGTAACCAGCTTCCCCAACAATGTGATTTCATAATAACCCTCGGAGGCGATGGCACTCTTCTGGCGACCGCGCGGGACGTGGGCAACGCTGGAGTGCCCATCTTGGGCATCAATCTGGGATCGCTGGGATTCCTGACCCAGCAACCCGAACGAGCTCTATTCAATTCTCTGGAACGTATCCTATCGGGCGAATATGAGATCGAGGAGCGGTTAGTGCTGAAGGCCAACGCGGATCCTTCCGTTAACAATGACAGCCTATATGCCTTAAATGACATGGTCATCGACAGAGGCGCGCTTTCGCGATTGATTACGATTCAGGTTAGGGCTGGCAATGATTATGTCAGCTTGTATCGTGCCGATGGCCTCATCATTTCTACTCCCACCGGTTCCACAGCCTACAACCTTTCCGCTGGAGGCCCCATAGTATTCCCAACGATTGATGCCATAATCATCTGCCCGATCTGCCCACATTCGCTCACGCAACGGCCAATGATCCTCTCAGGGAAAAGCACCATTGATCTGATCGTTAATTCCCCGCATGGCGAGGCTTCCCTACACATAGATGGCCAAGAAGCTTATCCATTAATCTCCGGCCACAAAATTACTATCAGGGCCGCCGAATATCGCATAAATCTGGTGAAATTCTCTGATTCTTCGTTTTTTGAAGTGCTTCGTAAGAAAATGCACTTGGGTCGCGAACCCAATATCGGTATATAGTTGCTGAATTTTCTGATTTATGCTATATTGGGCGGCAGATCGAGGCCGATATGCTCAGGCGTTTGAGAGTAAAGAATTTTGCGCTCATAGAAAATTTGGATTTGACATTCTCCCCGGGTTTTAATGTTTTCACAGGCGAAACCGGAGCCGGAAAGTCGATCATAATCGGGGCTCTAAACCTTCTCTTCGGAGACCGTGCCTCTTCGGAGCTATTCCGTGAAGGAGAGGATTTTCTGCAAATCGAAGGCAACTTCGACCTTCGTGAAAAAAATGAGGAATTGATAATCCGACGGGAGATGCAGCGCGGCGGCAGAAGCTTTATCTTCATCAATGACAAGCAGGTCACCCTTCAAACCCTAATCGACATTACTTCTGATTTAGCTGAGATTATGGGACAGCACCAGCATCAGACCCTGCTCAATTCCATTCATCACGTCAAAATAATCGACAGATTTGGGGACTTGCAACGGGCATCTTCCGACTTCCAGCATAGGCTGAATGTCTGGAAGGATCTGAAATCTGAAGTTGACAGCCTGATCAGATCGCGGCAGGAACGATTGCAAAAGGCCGATTTCCTGAAGTTCCAGCTTTCCGAAATTGAATCTGCCATGCTTAGAATTGGTGAAGCCGACGAACTTAATCGTCAGAAGCGCATATTGAAAAATGCGTCTGCTCTCAAGGAATTGGCGTCGGCCCTTTATAACAATCTTTACGATGACGGAGAATCCGTATATGTAAGAGCCAATCGATGCCTTGGGTTATATCAGCAGTTGATTCGGATCGACAAGGATTTCCCGGTTAAATCTAATGACCTTGATAGTCTCAGCATTCTGGCGGAGGAGATCGGGAAAGCCGCGGCAAGTTATTTCGACAGCATTGAAGATGATCCTGCGCGTTTGGAATGGATTGAAAATAGACTGGCGGAAATGGAAAGGCTTCAGCATAAATATGGTACCGATATTGCCGGTATTCTCCAGTATGCTGAAGATATAAGAAGCGAGATTGAGGCTTCCGATAACTTCGATACCAGAATAACCCGCCTTAACCGGGAATTGGCACTCCAAACAACCGCATTGATAGAATCTGGCCGGAAATTAGATGAACTCCGATTGAAAGCTTCCAATAAGCTATCATCAAAGCTTAAACACCTCCTGTCTTCAATGGGTATGGATAAGATGGAATTTCAAACCCGTTTCTTCGAAAACGAAACCGGGAATGAAATTCAATGCAATGGCCACACATATCTGGCCACCGAAATGGGACTCACCCAGCTTGAATTCCTGATTTCACCAAACCCCGGAGAAGGGCTAAGGCCGCTGAAAAGGATTGCCTCCGGAGGAGAGTTGTCGAGAATTATGCTGGCCATCAAAACTGCGCTCGCCAGAAAAGATAATATTGATCTTCTGATTTTCGATGAAGTAGATAATGGCATTGGTGGCGAGGTCGCCATCATGGTGGGGCAGTTATTGAAGGAGCTTTCCTCAAGCCATCAATTGATTTGCATCACCCATCTCCAGCAAATCGCCTCGAAAGCCGACACTCATTTTGCGGTGGGAAAAGAAACCATTCGGAATCGCACCCGCACACTGGTGCGAAAGCTCGATGGCAAAGATAGGATTTCTGAAATTGCCCGACTCATCTCCGGCGATGCCAGCTCGGAAACATCGCTTGAGTTCGCCCAAAAGCTCTTATCTGAAACCGACCGAAAGCCCCGTCCCCATCGGGGAAGGAATTGAATATGTTCGGCATTCAGGGACGGTTTATCACCGTCCCCAACCTCCTCAGTATTTCCAGAGGCGTATTGATTATCCCGACAATGTACTTTGCTGTAGCCGGCGGGATGGTAAATTTGACCATCGCCGCCTGCCTTGGAATTTTGATGATACTTTCCGATATCGCCGATGGCGTTGTGGCGCGAAAAACCGGCGCAATCAGCGAATGGGGAAAAATCCTTGATCCCCTGGTGGACAAGTTCTGTATTTTCATCGCCGGCGTCTCCGCAATCATCTGGAGAGACTTCCCTCTCTGGGCGGCCATCATCATATTCGGCAGGGATGCATCAATTCTGATTGCAGCATATTATCTATTCGCCAAAAAGAAAGTCCTGTCGATGTCCCATCCGGTAGGCAAATATACCGCGCTGGCAACAGCATTAACACTTGTCTGTTACCTGGTGCCGTGGGACGAAGGGAAAATATATTTCCTTTATCTGACTCTCATACTCATAGTCACATCGGGGATATTTTATCTCGTCAAAGCCATCGAATCCTTGAAAGGTAACCGGAATGGAGTTATTATCAGGAAGTAGAAAAAAACTTTTATGGGGTCTGGGCGCAAGTTTGGTGGCTCTTTTTATCACGATAATACTTGGCCAAACCATATTCTATGACATCCTCCAATCCTTCGAAGCGAAGACTTTGGATTGGAGATTTATTTATAGGGAAAGGCTACGTGATCCTGCTGTTCCCATTGAAGATATAGTTATAGTTGATATAGATGAGCGCAGCCTTGAAAAATATGGCCAGTTCCCCTGGCCACGCAGTTACCACGCCGACCTATTGGAGAGACTGAGAGCAGATAGTGCGCTGGGAGTGGCATTCGATATTCAATTCTTCGATGCCCCAATTGATTCCCACTCACAAAATCTTTTCATCGAATCAATCCGTGAAAGCGGCAACATTGTCAGCGCTGTGGCGCTTTATCCCGAAGACAAAGACCATTTTCGCTACTCGATGGACAAGAACCCCTATGCGGCATTGGTCCCGAAAATAGAGGATTTGGGTGCGGTTAAGCCCCTGCAGTTCGACCGGATTGACGGTCCCCCGATGGAATTTGCCGAGGCATCAGCTTCCCTGGGGTTTGTCAATTTTGTCCCTGACCGAGACGGAATCACCCGCCATACGCCTTTGGTGTTGAGAGCCGCCGGTGATAATTTTCTTTCGCTCTCCTTAGCCCTCATAAATAGTGCATTTAACAGCAACCGGCAAAACCCAATCTCCTATCGCAAGGGCCATTTATATCCTGTGCCCGAGTTGGAGGTGCCCATTGACGAAGATGGATTATTCAGAATTAATTTTGTCGGTCCCCCGATGAGTTTCCGCTATATCTCATATTATGATGTTAAAGAACGGCGCTTGCCTGACGGATATTTCCAGGGAAAGCTAGTCCTAGTCGGTACTTCAGCACGGGGTCTGTCAGACCTCAAGATAGTGCCAATCTCCAACGAATTCCCTGGAGTCGAAATTCACGCCACCGTAATGTATAATATCCTCACTCATCAATTCCTGAGGACCGTTTCCAATTGGCTGATCCTCCCCCTTCTAATCATAATTACTTTTTTGCTGGGCACATTGTTCTATGGGAGCAGCGCCTTCAAGGGCTTCCTGCTATTCCTGGCCATAATCCTTGGCTGGTTCATTCTGGTGGTAGTGATGTTCGTAAAATCCTCAATTATCATAGAGTTGGTGAGACCCATTTTCACATTTTCATTGACCTATGTTCTGGTGGTTGTGCATCGATATTTCGGGGAGGAACAGGAGAAAAAGAAATATCGCGGCATACTTCAACATTATGTGGCTCCAACCGTTGTTAAACAAATCGTTGATAATATCGATAATCTCAAACTGGGTGGAGATTCCCGGGAGCTTACGATGCTATTTTCAGACATCGAGGGTTTCACGGAGGTGTCGGAACGACTTACTCCCCAACAACTGGTTACATTTATGAATGCCTATACTACTATTCAGACAGAGTCGGTCTTCGAATTTTTCGGCACTCTGGACAAGTACATCGGCGATGCCATAGTAGTGATTTTTGGCGCGCCGGAAGTCAGATACGAATTGAATTATCCGGAGTGCGCATGCAGAGCCGCCCTTAAAGTGAGCGAAAATGACAAAATTATTTCCGAGAGATATAAGCATCTCGGCGTAGGGAAAATCCGCACGCGCATCGGTATCAATACCGGCGAAGCTGTGGTAGGGAATATGGGTTCCTACGTGAGATTTTCCTATACCGCCCTCGGCGATAATGTAAATTTGGCCTCGCGTCTGGAGGGCCTCAATAAGGAATATCGAACCAGAATACTCATATCCGAAATGACCAGGAATCATACTTCTAAAGAATATATCACTAGAGAGCTTGATCTGGTTAGGGTCAAAGGGCGAAGTCAGCCGGTGCGCATCTATGAACTTATGGGTTATGGCGCGACAGATGATCCCGCGGCTCATCTGATTGAAAAATTCTCAAACGCTCTCCGCAACTATCGAAACAGGGATTTTAAGAAAGCGGAGAAGGATTTCTTGAAAATCCTTGAATTCAGGCCAACCGATG
>PFXJ01000044.1:4163-10523 GCA_002791595.1 candidate division Zixibacteria bacterium CG_4_9_14_3_um_filter_46_8 | reverse complement strand
TCCCACTCGCCGAATTATTGATAATGGTGTTGTTGCTGATTGTTGGGCTGAAATTAGAGCAGTAAATCCCGCCGCCGTTCCCGCTCGCCGAATTATTGCTGATGATGTTGTTGGTGGTCGCCGGGTTCGAGGAGGAACAGTAAATCCCGCCGCCGCTGCCGCCGTAGTAGCCGCCGGCTGAATTACCGCTGATAGCGTTGCCCCTGATGTTAGGATTGGAGTTAAAATAGCAGTGAATCCCGCCGCCGGGGGAGCCGGAATTATTACTGATGGTGTTGTTGATGATCGCCGGGCTGGAGCTAGAATAGCAGAAAATCCCGCCGCCTTCGGAGCCGGCTGAATTATTGCTGATGGTGCTGTTGCTGATGGTTGGGCTGGAGTGATCATAGCAGGAAAGCCCGCCGCCACCGAATATGGCTGAATTATTGCTGATGGTGTTGCTGCTGATTGCCGGGTGGGAGTAATAACCGCACCAAATCCCGCCGCCAGAGGAGTAGGCTGAATTATTGATAATGGTATTGTTGCTGATGGTTGGGCTGGACCGATAGCAGGAAATCCCGCCGCCGTAGCCGCTGGCTGAATTATTGCTGATAGTGTTGCCGCTGATGGTAGGATTGGAGTAAGATAAGCAGGAAATCCCGCCGCCTTCGGAACTGGCTGAATTATTGCTGATGGTGTTGCTGGTGATGTTAGGGTTGGAGTTATAATAGCACCAAATCCCGCCGCCCCTGACGCCGGTTGAATTACTGGTGATGGTGTTGCCGCTGATGGTAGGGCTGGACTGACGGCAGGAAATCCCGCCGCCGGAGCCGTAGTTGCCGGATGAATTATTACTGATGGTGTTGTTGCTGATTGCCGGGCTGGACTGATCGCAGTAAATCCCGCCGCCGTAGGTGGCTGAATTATTGCTAATGATGTTGTTGCTTAAAATTGGGTTGCTATTATTGCAATAAACGGCTCCCCCGTTTCTGTCCTCGTCACTGCCGACAGCTTTCCCGTATTCAATCCGGCAGTAGGATAATTGCGAGCTATTGTTGGCAGAGAGAAACCTTATCCCATGCCAGCCGGTGCTCGTATCGGAGACGGTGAATATGATGGAGTCAGTAGGAGTCCCGACAGCGATCAATGTCGCCGAAGTGTCCACGATAAACTTGTAATGCCCCTGGAAATCGATGTAGCATCCCGGTTGAATTATCAAAGTGGATTCAGGGGGAATGCTGACTTCGCAGGTGATATTGTGTGGGTTGTCATTCGGTGACCATACTCCCCAGACGTTGCCGCAGTGGTCAGTGGCGCAGACATCGGCGGAACATACGGCAACTACTACTCCGCAGATCAGCAAGATAATGAAGCCTTTCATCACACACCTCCATAAAACATTAGATATCGAAATTTCATACATCCAGCCATTCACATGAGAATAATAATTCATTGGATTCAAAAGTCAAGCGGAAAAAAGGTGGAAACGCTTGACTATCGCCGGATTCCCTTCTGTTATTTTAGCGTTCCGTCGGGTCTTAGTCCCCCGCCAAAGCGGGGGTCCAAGACCTGACAGAACGTTGAACCCGCTCCGAAATTCACCCTTGACAATTGACATTATTGCATTATAATAGTATTAGCTACCAGTTGCGAATTTTCTATTCGCCTATCCCGGCGGAAGATAATTTTGGCGATCAGCCGTTCGGGCTGACGCATTCCTGATTTTTTGACATACATCAAGATAATTGCACGGAGGTGCCTTGTGAAAAGAGTGTTGTTTTTCTCGGTTTTTCTGTTTTGTGTCCTTTCTGTCTCTGCCGTGGCCAATCCCGGGGATACATTATGGACTCACACCTATGGGGGAACTAATTACGATGAGGCGCGGTCGGTTCGTCAGACCAGTGATGGCGGTTATATCCTGGCAGGGGTCACCGAATCATTCGGCTCATATTACCAAGACTTCTATCTGGTGAAAACTGATCCATTTGGCGATACCCTATGGTCGCGCCTTTACAATTTGGGATTTAGCGATATTGCCAGCGAAGTGAGCCCTACTGACGATGGCGGCTATGTCATCGCTGGGGTCGGGGGATTGGGAGGCAATACAAGATTCATTATCTTGAAGGTCGATTCGATTGGCGTTGGCCAGTGGATCTATACCTACGATGGAAACTATTATGAGTGGGCATTTTCCGCTCAGCAGACCAATGATGGAGGCTACATCGGCGCGGGCTATACATCCTCGATTGGAGCCGGATACAACGATTTCTATCTGGTAAAAACCGATGCTTTCGCAAGTGTTGAATGGACCCATACCTATGGTGGAAGCAATGATGATTGGGCCTATTGTGTCCGCCAAACCAGCGACGGCGGCTTTGTTGCTTGTGGTTATACCATGTCCTATGGCGCCGGAGCGATGGATTTCTACTTGGTAAGAACCGACTCGCTTGGAGATACGCTATGGACTCATACCTATGGGGGAGTGGCGAGCGAAGAAGCCTATTCGGTGCAGGAAACCAGCGATGGCGGCTTTATTATTGCGGGATACACCAGTTCCTTCGGGGGCCCATACAAAAATTTCTATCTGGTGAAAACCGATGCTTCCGGCGATACTCTCTGGACTCGCGCCTATGGAGGCACTTACGATGAAGTAGCGAGATCTATACGTCAAACTTCAGATAACGGATTTATAATCGCAGGATACACTCATACCTACCACCCGCCATCCAGCTATAATTTCTATTTGATAAAGACCAATTCTCTCGGCGATACTCTTTGGACCCATACCTACGGGGGCAATAGTGTTGATGAGGCGTACGCACTCGACCTGACCAGCGATAACGGCTATGTTTTGACTGGCAAAACATACTCGTTTGGAGCTGGGGGCTACGATGCTTATTTGGTGAAAGTGGAGGGTGATATTCCACCTTGCAGTGATGTCAGCATGGTTCCTGATAACTTCCCGGTCAATGTCCCGCCGGGCGGAGCATTCGGGCTAACTGGTACAATTGCCAATCCAACGGCAAATTTGGTCGTAACCGACATCTGGGTTGGGGTAATATTTCAAAACATTTTCTTTCAAATTTGGAATTTTCCTAATATCCCTCTCAATGCGGGACAGCAAATCAGCGCCCATTTGAATCAGCAGGTCCCTGTCTTCGCTCCGCCAGGCATCTATGACTATGTGGCCTACTGCGGAGACAATCCTGTCGCCTGCGATTCCGCCAAATTTCAATTCACCGTAACCGGTGCCCGCATCTCAGGAGGATTCGACAGCTGGACTCTCGCAGGCAATTGGGGCAATAAAATCGAAACCCCCAATAAGCTTGGCCTGATTGAAAATAGTCCCAATCCTTTCAATGCCTCTACTACAATAGAATATCAGCTCCCGATTAACTCTAATGTAAAATTGGAAATATTCAATCTGCTTGGGCAGAAGGTAGCCACGTTGGTGAATGGCTACAACGAAGCTGGACAACATAGCATCACTTGGGATGCGGCTAATTACTCTTCCGGTATTTATTTCTATAAGCTAATCGCTGGGGAGAACGTGTTCGTCAAGCGGATGACGTTGTTGAAATAGGCGGAGTAACCTACCTACAAATTGAGGTAGGCCGGTCATTCTTGTCCGGCACCACCATAAATCGCAGACAAAAATGCCTGCGCTACCGATGATAGGGACGTCTGCCTGCAATTTCCATTTATAATTAGCTCAATTCAATTTGCGCCTGATATAGGCGGGAACACCAAAGTCCTCTTTTACGGTTTCAGATTTTCCGGTATCGTGATTTTGGATAAATTTTCCGACCTTAGGGACCTTATTTTTCATCGTCGGATTCTCGATAACGGGATAGTCATCTCCGAAAAGGTCGCTGGTTTCGAAATAGTCGGATTCTTCTGTGGGAGGTTGCGGATCGCCAAACCCGGTGGCAATGACAGTTACCCGGAGCTCATCTTTCATGTTCGGATCAATTACAATCCCGAAATTAACATTGGCATTGTTGCCGGCGGCGTGGCGAATCGTCTGCGTGGCCTCATTCACATCAAATAAAGTAATATCGTGTCCGCCGGTTATATTAACGAGAACTTTCCTGGCACCGGAGATGCAATTGTTATTGAGAATTGGCGAGCTAATAGCCCGGGCGGTAGCATCGATGGCTCTGTTCTCTCCAGAACCACAACCGGTACCCATCAATGCCTCGCCCTTTTCAGACATAACGTTTTTTACGTCGGCGAAGTCGAGGTTTTTCAAGCCGGGAATGGTGATGAGATCAGAGATGCCCTTGGTGGCTTGCAACAGTATATCGTTTGCCATTGCGAAAGAGTCGTCCAAGAGAGTGGTCTTGTCCATAATCTCAATCAATCGCTGGTTAGGTATAGTGATAATGGAATCGGCGGCTTTCTTCAATGCCTCGATTCCGCTTTCGGCGTGCGCAACGCGTACCGGGCCTTCAAATTCGAAAGGTTTGGTTACAATGGCTACTGTCAGGGCGCCTAACTGGCAGGCGATTTCCGCTATAATGGGTGAAGCGCCGGTGCCAGTCCCACCACCCATCCCACAAGTTACGAAAACCATTTCGGCCCCTTGGAGCAATTCAACGATTCTGTCCCGGTCCTCCTCGACAGCCTTTCTGCCAATTTCAGGATTGGTACCCGCACCCTGACCTTTGGTGAGGCTCTTGCCAATCTGCAGTTTGATCGGGGCTTTGTTGGCTTCTAATGTTTGCAAATCGGTGTTGATGGCTATGAACTCAACTCCCGCCAGCTTTGCATCGATCATCCTATTGATGGCATTCCCTCCGGCGCCCCCTACTCCAACTACCTTCAAACGCGCATAAGCGTTGCTTTCAGCATCAAACTCAAATGTCATTTTTGAAACCCTCCGGTTTGATAGTTATCAATTTAAATCAAGGCCTCTTCCCGATTCCAAAAATGCGTAAGAAGGGCCCTAATATTTTTTCAAGAATAGATCCTTCATTGGAAGTAGAATCAAACTGATCCTGCTTCATTCCATAAAGGATCAAGCCAAGGCCGGTGGAGTTTCCGGGATCATCAGTGATTTCCATCAAACCCGTGAAACCTCTTGGTCTGCCGACCTTGACGGGCATATCGAAGATTTGTTCGCACAATTCTATAATCCCCGGCATAGCGGCTCCGCCTCCGGTAAGGACAATTCCGGTTGCCAATGTCTTGGCATAGTGCGTCCGACGCAAATCCCTTAAGGCCAAGCCGAATATTTCCTCGGCCCGAGGTTCAATAATGGCGGTCAGAACCGAGCGGGAGATTTCTTTCGAAGCACGGCCCCCGACACCAACAATAGGGATTTTGTCTTCCGAATTGACCAATGTCGAGAGGGCGCAGCCAAATTGGAGCTTTAATGCTTCCGCATTTTCAAGCGGCGTCCGCAAGCCGATGGCAATATCATTAGTTATGGATTTACCGCCCAGTTCGATGACGGCGGCATGGCGTATGGAGCCGTCATAAAACACGGCCAGATCGTTAGTGCCGCCGCCAAAGTCAATCAGCAGGCACCCCAATTCCTTTTCATCTTCAGATAAAACTGCTTCCGCAGATGCCAGAGGAGTAAGCACTAATTGCTTAACATCCAGTCCCGCCTTTTTAACGGCACGATACAGGTTCTGCACCAAGGTAACTGAAGCCGTGACGATATAAGCTTCTACTTCAAGGCGCACTCCGGAGAACCCGGTCGGGTCTTTAATTCCGGGCTGGTCATCTACGGTGAATTCCAGTGGAATCGTATGAATGATTTCTCTATCCATCGGGATGGCGATTGCCCGGGCCGCATCGATAGCACGCGCTATATCCGAGTGAGTGATTTCACCGGAAGCGCGTGATATTCCAATTACGCCACGGCTGCTAAGGCTTCGGATATGATCACCGCCGATGGCTACGAAAACCGAATTAAGTTCTACTCCAGCCATCGACTCAGCGTCGTGAAGAGCACTGCCGATGGCTTCGATGGTTTTTTCCAAATTTACGATTATGCCCCTACGGACACCGTCACAGGGAGCGGTGCCGATCCCGACGATTTTCATCTGTTCGCCGTCGGGCTCCGCCACTATTATTCTAACTTTGGAAGAGCCTATGTCAAGTCCGGCTATGATATCATTTTGCTTCAACCTGCGCTCCCTCATTATCTGGATACGTAACCTGCACAACATCCGCATGGCGCACATCTACCAGTGCAGGTGTTTGTTCCAGTTGATTTAAGTAGTCGATTACTGATTTCAGCTTGGAGATGCGCAATTCGAAATCTGAGAAACCAAGTGCCACCGCTATCTCTTTTGGTATGAGCGTGATTACTATCCCATAGATGCTATCCACGCGGATAGTGGAAACCATTTTTTTGAAATCATTATT
>PFXJ01000044.1:0-4090 GCA_002791595.1 candidate division Zixibacteria bacterium CG_4_9_14_3_um_filter_46_8 | reverse complement strand
AACGTGAGATCATGCAACCCTACCAGCACTGGGAAATCTGAATTGTTATCGACATTCGACGGCGCCAGAATCCTGCCACTGGAGGAGAGGGCTAATAACCTGTCCGAGTTCACCCACAAAACCGGATGTTCTGCTTCGACTGACATACCGATTTTCATATCTATACGGCGGCGAAGCGTGACCGAGTGCGATTTTAGAACTTCGCAGGTGGATTTACCGACATCATCGAGGTCAACCGCATAAATATTATCGTATCCTGTTGAAAAGGCACGGATCGTGGTAGTATCCAATGATGCTATCTGGTCGCCATCGACAACTACCCCTCTTACCTGCAATCCGGAGCTGTTCATCGCCAGGATATACAGTCCTATGCATATTGCCAATCCTAAGGGGATGGCAATGATTAATTCCTTCAAAATCCTACCCATTGCTACGGAGCACCTCCAAAAGAGCGGTTCCGACCCTGGCAATATTTCCGGCGCCCACAGTAATTACTATATCCCCTTCAAGCAATTCACCGGCAAGAATGCGAGGAATCTCATCCATATTCGGGATATACTTAAAATCGGTATGACCCAGGCTGATCAGCACATCCGCTATCATTTTGCCATCGATGCCGGGGACAGGCTTTTCCCTCGAAGGGTAGATGTTGGTGACAATAACTTTATCCGCTTCCATTAAAACGGCGCCAAATTGCTTATAGAAGCTCCGGGTGCGGCTATAAAGATGCGGCTGAAAGATAACAACCAATCTTCTTTTGAAGGAGTTGCGGATCGCCTTTATGGTCGCATTCAATTCGGTCGGATGGTGGGCGAAATCATCGTAAATATCGATCCCGTTGATACTGCCTTTGAGTTCGAAGCGGCGTCGGACGCCTGTGAAGCTTTCCAGGGCATTCCTGGCCGCATCAAAGGAAATATCCAATTCCAGGGCCACACCCAAAGCCGCCAGAGCGTTTTTCACATTATGTTGACCGATGACTTGAAGCCTCAATTCGCCGGCCAATGTCTTCCCGATATAAACCTCCGAAATGCTCCCATTCGGTGAAAACCTCAAATTGCGGGCATTGATGTCGGCGTGGGGCAGTAGGCCATAAGTGAGCGTGTTTCGCTTGAAATCACCATACATTTCCTGCAATGTCGGGTCGTCCAGGCAAATTATCACACGTCCGAAAAATGGGACGCGATTTGCAAATTGCAGGAATGCTCCACGGAGGTCATTGAAATCGGCATAGCATTCCATATGCTCCGGTTCCAGATTTGTTATGACCGCAATGCTCGGTATCAAATCAAGGAATGAACGGTCGTATTCGTCTGCTTCCGCCACCAGATAATCGCTGTGTCCCATCCTGGCGCTGCTCCCCAATTTGGATAGGATGCCGCCAACAATGATCGTGGGGTCCAGACCCGCCTCCGAAAGGACTGTACCCACCATAGATGTCGTCGTAGTTTTGCCGTGGGTACCGGCAATGGCGATGCCGTATTTTACCCTCATCAATTCGCCGAGCATTTCCGCGCGACGAATAACGGGCAGTTTCAGTTGAATAGCGGCCATTACTTCCGGATTATCAGCGCTGACAGCGGAGGATATGATAACAGCATCACAATTATTTAGATTCTCGGACTTATGTCCGATACTAACCAGCGCACCCAGCTTCTTAAGGCGATCGACTACGGGGGAATCTGCAAGATCAGATCCCGATACCGGGTAACCCATATTCAAAAGAATTTCCGCAATGCCGGACATACCGCTTCCGCCGATGCCGACCATGTGAAGTTTCTTGATCTTGTTGAAGCGAAGAACCATATTATCTTTTCCGCAATAATTCCATGATTTTATTTGTGATCATTTCATTGGCATTCGATGAAAATGTTTGTCGTGATGCTTGGGAATATTTTTCTCTCAAGTCCTTGGATTCCAAAATGCGGGTCAACGCCTCCGCAAGATTTAGGGGTAATTGCTCATCATCTCTTATCATCATACCTGCGCCAAGGTTTTCGTAGTAAAGCGCATTGGCTTCCTGGTGATTGGCGGTGGCGAATCGGTAGGGAATTATTATCATTGGGACCGCCGATTTCGAAAGCTCCGCCAACGTAATGGCGCCCCCGCGACAAACAGCTATGTCGGCGGCGGAATAAACAGCATCCATTTTTTGGAAAAACGGATGGACGAGCGCGTTTACGCCCGCATTTCTGCAGGCAGAGGCCAATCTTTCCTCATCGCGACTTCCGCTTTGCCAAATCAGAAATAAATCCGTCCTGCCCTTGAAATAAATGGATAGCAAGGATTCCATCGCGGCATTGATTGACTGAGCACCCTGGCTGCCGCCGATGATAAGGACGTTGGTATTCGATTGGCTGATGCCAAGTTCCCGGCAACCTTCCGCCCTCGTGAGTGTCCCGATTTCGTCGCGAATTGGATTACCGGTAAATTCCAATCCTGACTTATTTTTGAGATGCTCGGCGGCCTGCGGAAAACCGAGAAAAGTATTCTGCGCCAATCTATTCAATAGTTTCGAAGCTAATCCTGGAATGCTATTTTGCTCTTGCAAGAAAAGAGGAATCCCTCTCAGAGCGGCGGCTACTCCCGCAGTTCCGGCGACATACCCACCTGTTGCGAAAACCAATTTGGGCTTTAGTCTCCCTAACACCATTAATGCCCTTAGGATCGTGATAGGATACCCGATGCCAAAACCAAGCACACCAAGCAGGCTTCTCTTCATCTTAATGGCTGGAATCAATTGCATATCATAACCATATCGTTTTATTAATTGTTCTTCCATAGATTTTGCACGACCGAGAAATGCGATGCTAACGCCGGGCAATTCCTTTGAGAGCCTGTTGGCGATAGCCAACGCCGGGAAGATGTGCCCTCCGGTACCACCGGCTGCGAATATTATATCCATTGAGTTTTGCCTTTTCCTGATTCGAGAAAGAATCCTGATCCTTTGCTACTGAAAGAATAATCCCGACCGCAATCATATTGGACAGCAGAGACGAGCCTCCATAACTGATAAACGGCAGGGTTAAGCCTGTTACCGGCAGCACCGCCAGAACCACGCCGATATTGATGAAGGCGCTCGCAGTCAATATTGCTGACATGCCAAAAACAACCAGCTTGGCCTCCAGATCCGCACACTTTTCCGCGATCCTGCAACCCAGATAAAATAAAATCAGGTAAACCGTAATCAATGGCAATGTAAGGATCATACCGGTTTCCTCGGCGATGACGGCATAGATAAAATCCGAATAAGGAACCGGTAGAAAGAGAAGCTTCTGGCCTCCCCCGCCCCAACCAGTCCCTATGATGCCGCCATTGCCCACTCCAATTAGGCCCTGCCTTACCTGATAGGGAGCTTCAAGAGGATTCTGCAATCCTGCAAGATACCCCACAATCCTATCCTTCTCATAACCGAATCCGAAAACCATGACGCAGATGACGATAATGCCAAGGGTTGCCAAAGCCAGAAGATGCCTTTTGCGGGAGCCGCCAATATAAAGCATAAAGCCCAATGAAACCGCCAGCGCCAGGGTGTTTCCTATGTCGGGTTCGATTATGATGAGTCCACATATAAATCCTGCCACCCCGGCCAGCGCAATAAATGATGTCAAATCGTTGATTTGATCCTCTACTCTGGCGATGGCCGATGCGAAAAAGAGGATGAGGGCGATTTTAGCCATCTCGGATGGCTGGAAATTTACCTGGCCAAAACTGATCCCCAAATGGACCCCCCTGATTGGTTCAAGAAACAGCACTAAAATAAGCAGGCCGGCGGTGATAGCCAATAGGGTGGGAGAAATATGCAATAACCTCTTAAAGCCGATTAAATAAGCTATGCCACCGCCCACGAATGCAATTAATAGCCAAAGGAGTTGGCGCTTGAAGTAATAAAGTGAATCATGCCTATTTTGATCCGCGCTATGCGAAGATGATGAGTAAACCATCAAACATCCGAATAGACTAATTGTAATTACCAAAACAATAAGGAGAAGGTCGAGATTCTTGCTAAATATGGCTCTCATACGCTGGCTTCTTGGTTATTCAAACGGTTGACTTCTTCCTTAAAAACATCACCCCGATGCTCGAAATT